>DASRBA010000250.1:0-15782 GCA_035637895.1 Myxococcaceae bacterium | reverse complement strand
CACTTCTGGACGATCCGGTGGGTCATCATCGCGGTGGCGGTGGCCGGCTTGGTGATCGCCGGCATCCCCGCCAGCAGCGCCACCGCCAGCTTCTCCGCCATCCCCCACGCCGGGAAGTTGAACGCGTTGATGTGGACGGCCACGCCCTCCCTCGGCACCAGCACGTGCTGCCCGTACAGCCGCGCCGACCGCCCGATGGGGAGCGCTTCCCCGTCCGCCAACACCCGCTGCTCTCCCAGCTTCGCGCCCAGGTCCGCGTAATACACGAGCGTCGCGGACGCGCCGTCGATGTCGAACTTCGCGTCCCCGCGCGTGTTCCCCGCGTTCGCGATCCCGATCCCGATCAGCTCCTCGCGCAGGTCGGCGATCCCCTTCGCCAACCGCCTCAGCACCTCCGCCCGCTGCGCGAAGGTCATCGCCCGCAGCGCCGGCCCGCCTTTCTCCCTCGCGAACCGCACCGCCATCCCCAGGTCCAGCCCAACGGTGGAGGCCTCCGCCAGCGCCTCCTCCGTCGACGGGTTGAAGAGGGTGGAGGCTTCACCCTTGCCCTTTTTCCATTCGCCGCACAGAAAGCTATCCACGGAGCTCGGCATGGGGGCGCACCCTACACCGCTCGCACCGCTCGCGAGCAAGGGCCACTACTCGGTGGCCCGCCTGGATGGACACTGGTTCATCATCTGCCGGTCGTCCGAGCTACGCGACCGCCCGCGCCCCGCGACGCTCCAGGGCGTCCCGCTGGTGCTCTTCCGCGGCGAGGGCGGCCGGCCCGGCGCGCTGGAGGATCGCTGCCCGCACCGCAACGCGCCGCTCACCGCCGGCCGCGTCCGCGACGGCCAGCTCCAGTGCGCGTACCACGGCTGGCGCTTCGACCAGGCGGGCCGCTGCCGCGCCGTCCCCGGCCTCCCGGGCGAACCCGAGGCCAAGGCCACCCGCGCCGCCGCCTACGCCACCCGGGAGCTCGACGGCTTCCTCTGGGTCTACTCGTCGCCCAACGCCGAGCCGGCCTCCGAACCCTTCCGCTTCCCGCACCTCGACGACCCCCGCTACACCACCGCCTACCGCTCCTACTTCGTCCGCTCCACGCTGGACGCCGCGCTGGAGAACACGCTCGACGTCCCGCACACCGCCTTCCTCCACGGCGGCCTCTTCCGCACCGCGCGCAAGGAGAACGAGATCGACGTCGTCGTCCGCCGCTGGGACGACCGCTGCGAAGCCGAGTTCATCGGCGAGCCGCGCCCCAAGGGAGTCGCCGGCCGCGTGCTGGCGCCGGGCGGCGGCATCGTCACGCACTTCGACCGCTTCCTGCTCCCCTCCATCGCGCAGGTGGAGTATCGCCTCGGCGACGCCAGCCACCTCGTCACCACCACCGCCTTCACCCCGGTCTCCGACTTCGAGACGCGCCTGTTCGCCATGGTGACCTTCCGCCTCCCCATGCCGGGCTGGCTGGTCAAGCCGTTCGTCACCCCCATCGCCACGCACATCTTCAAGCAGGACGCGCGCATCCTCACCCTGCAGTTGGACAACACCCGCCGCTTCGGAGGCGAGCGCTTCGCCAACACGGAGATCGACGTCCTCGGCCCGCACATCTGGCGCCTGCTCAAGCAGGCCGAGCGCGGCGAGTCCCCCGCCTTCACCCCCGGCCCGGCGCGCGCGCCCGAGCACGAGGAGCGCACCAGGATGCGAGTATGAGCCCCAGGTCATGACCCCATGAGCCCCCGCGCGCGCTTCCCCCTCGCCGACGGCCACGCCGACTCCCTGATGTGGAACCGGGACCTCACCCAGCGCTCGGACCAGGGGCACGTGGACTTCCCCCGGCTCCAGGAGGCGGGCACGCGCATCCAGTGCTTCACGGTGGTGACGCGCGGCTACCCGTTCGTGGACGGCCTCGGCCTGTTCGCCGCCTACCGGGGCTGGCCGTCCGAGGCGAGGCGCTCGCCCTGGGCCCGCGCCACCTTCCAGCTCGACTGGATGGACGAGCTGATCCGCCGCTCGAACGGCGCGGTGCAGGTCGCCGCCTCCGCCGCCGCGCTGGAGGAGAACATCGCGCGGGGGCGGCTCTCCGCGGTGATGGGCATCGAGGGCGCGCAGGCCCTCGAAGGCCAGCCCGAACGCGTGGCGGAGCTGCACCGCCGCGGCGTCCGCTTCATGAGCCTCACCCACCTGGCCAACAACGAGCTGGGCGGGTCCTCCTCGCCGCTCCAGGGCAACCGCGGGCTCACGCCGCTGGGGCAGGAGATGCTGGAGGCGATGGTGGCGGCGGGGATGACGGTGGACACCGCGCACGCCTCGGCGCGGACCTTCTCCGACCTGGCGGACCACCCGCGGGCGCGCCTGTTCTCCTCGCACACCGGCGTCTCCGGCGGGAAGCCCAGCTGGCGCAACCTCGGCGACGACCAGCTCCGCGCCATCGCCGGGCGCGGCGGCGTGGTGGGGATCATCTTCGCCACCATCTACCTGGGCGGCTCCGCGCTGGAGGACGTCGTCCGCCACGTCGACCACGCGGTGCGGGTGATGGGCGAGGACGGGGTGGCGCTGGGCTCGGACTTCGACGGGATGGTGCCGCTGCCGCGCGGGATGCGCGACGTCACCGACACCAACCGGCTGGTGGACGCGCTCTGCGCCCGCTACCCCGACGCGCTGGTGGAGAAGATCACCTGGGGCAACTGGCGCCGGTTCTTCCGCGAGACGCTGGGCTGAAGACGTGGCCGCGGACATCCGGCGCGCCACCGCGTGGGCCATCCGCGCTAGAGTCCATCGACGTGCGGACGGCACTCTTCAGCGCGATGGCCCTGGCCTTCCTCGGAGCGTGCGGCGCGCACGAAGGCGGCACCTGCTCCGGCTCCCTCTACCACTGCGCCGCGCAGGACGAGATCCTGGAGTGCCGCAGCGGCACCTGGGTGGCGGTCCCGTGCAAGGGCCCGGACGGCTGCCACGCGGTCCCCGGCGGCGTCGCCTGCGACGTCACCGGCAACCAGGAAGGCGACGGCTGCCCGACCGCCATGGAGGGGACCGGCTTCTGCCGCGGGACCTCTCCCCAGTCCATGTTCACCTGCCGGGCAACGCAGGTGGTGAAGCTCCAGGACTGCGCCAGCTGCCTCGCCACCTCCACCTCGATCGTTTGCACCCCGTAACTTCCCTGGCTTCCCTGACGCGCGGCGTTGCCGCCGGTGGGCGCCGTCCTTACCCTCGCCCTTCAAGCGAAGGAGGGGAAGATGGGGCGGCGCGGGTGGTGGTGGGCGGTCATCCTCGTGCTCGCGGCCTGTCGCGAGCACCCTCCCGGCTCGACGGATGACGGCGGCCACAAGCCCCCGCCGTCCTTCCGCGTCGAACGCCCGAACCCGATCCCCGCCGAGAACGCCCTCCCGGGCGATGCCTCCTGGCGCTCCGGGCGCGGCAGCGCCTCCGGGGAGGTGGAGCTGTACCTCTCCACCGACTCCGCGGCCGCCGGCGACTCCGTCGCGGTGCGCGTCTCCACCGGCGCCGACGCCACCGCCCGCGCCGAGGTGTTCCGCATCGGCCACTACGGCGGCGCGGGCGCCCGGCGCGTCTGGAGCAGCGAGCCCTTCAAGACCTCCCGCCAGCCCGCCTGCCCCATGGACCCGGGCACCGGTCGCGTGGAGTGTCGTTGGGCGGACGCGCTGTCCTTCCCCGTCGGCCCGGACTGGGTGGCGGGCTTCTACGCGGTGAAGGTCACCCGCTCGGACGGCTTCCGCGGCTTCGCGCCGCTGGTGGTGCGCGACGACCGCGCCGCGGAGCTGCTCTACGTCTCCGCGCTGAACACGTCCCAGGCGTACAACGGCTACGGCGGCGAGAGCCTGTACCAGGACGACTCCCGCACCATGCCGAAGGGCCGGGCGCACGAGGTCTCCTTCGAGCGCCCCTACGCCGCGTCCGACGGCCTGGGCAAGGTGTCGCGCTGGGAGCTCTTCCTCATCTCGTTCCTGGAGAAGAGCGGCTACGACGTCACCTACGGGACGAACCTGGACTTCGCGCGGGCGCCGAACTTCGCCCAGGGCGTGGGCGCGGTGGTGGCCGGGTCCCAGGACGAGTACTGGCTGCGCGAGGAGCGCGACCAGCTGGACGCGTTGCTCGTCTCGGGCAGCGGCAGCCTGGCGTTCTTCGGCGCGGACGGCGGCTACTGGCGGGTGCGCGCGCTGCCCAGCTCCACCGGGGCGCCGCTGCGGACGCTCGCCTGCTACAAGAGCGAGCCCACCCAGGACCCGGTCCCGTACTCCACCATCCGCTTCCGCGACTCGCCGGACCCGCTCCCGGAGAGCCTGCTCTTCGGCGCGATGTACGAGAGCTGGCAGCTCGTCCCGTTCCCGCTGGTGGTGGCGGACCCGTCGCACTGGCTCTTCGAGGGCACCGGGGCCCGCGCGGGCGACGGCTTCACCGGGCTGCTGGGCTACGAGTACGACCGGACCTTCACCGATGACGTCGAGCCGCCGGGCCTCTCCATCCCGCTCCGCAGCCCGGTGGTGAGCGCGGAGGGCGTCCCCTCCACGTCCGAGGCCGCCGCGCGCACCACGCCTTCCGGGCGGCTGGTCTTCAGCGCGGGGACCATCTACTGGGCGGAGGCGCTGGGGAACGACCCGGACCGGCGCGACGGGCGCGTGCAGCGGATGACGCTCAACGTGCTGGAGCGGGCGCTGGCGCACCGCCGCCCGGCGCGCGCGCTCCCGGACCTCACGTCGGACGTGCCGCCCGCGCCGCACCTGGAGACGGCCTGGGCGCTCCGCGTGGACGCGTACGCAGGGACGGCCGGCGTCGAGGGGAGCCAGGATGGCCCCGGGGCTTCGGCCACCTTCTCCGGCCCCACCGGGCTGGCGGTCACGCTGCAGGGGGAGGTGGTGGTGGCCGACACCCGCGGCAACCGGATCCGCCTCGTCCAGGCCGGCGCGGAGCGGACGGTGAGCACCATCGCCGGCGACGGGAACCTCGGGCTGATCGACGGGCCGGGCGCGCGGGCGGAGCTCCGCCGCCCGACCGGCGTCGCCGTGGGGCCGGACGGCGCGATCTTCGTCGCCGACTCGGACAACCACTGCATCCGGAAGATCGCCCGCGATCCGGCCGCGGCCGGCGGGTGGACGGTGAGCACCATCGCGGGAGGCGCCCGCGTCACCGGCACCGCCGACGGTCCGGGCCTCAGCGCGCGCTTCAACCGGCCCACCGCCATCGCCGCCGACGCCGCCGGCAACCTGTTCGTGGCGGACCAGGCCAACCACCGCATCCGCCGCGTCGACGCCGGCACCGGCCAGGTCACCACCGTCGCCGGGAGCGCGCTCGGCTTCCTCGACGCGGCGGACGGCCTGAAGGCGCGCTTCAACAACCCGAGCGCGATCGCCGTCATGCCCTCCGGGGACCTGTACGTGATGGACGCCGCCAATCAACGGATCCGGAAGATCGACGCCGCCGCGCCGCATGCGGTGACCACCGTCGCGGGCAGGCTGGGCGACCCGGAGAGCGCCTTGGGCCTGCAGGACGGGACGGGGCTGGAGGCCCGCTTCCGGGCGCAGATGGGGCTGGTGCGCGGGCCCGCGGGGGAGCTGCTCCTCGCCGATTCAGGGAACTTCCGCCTCCGCAAGATCCTCCTCGGCCCGGACGCCGCCTCCACGCGCGTCTCCACCATCGCCGGGTCGGGCCTGTCGGGCACGGCGCTGGGGGCGGGGGAGGCGTCGGACCTGCCGGCGCTGGCGGGCGTGGCCGTCCTGCCCGGCGGTCGGATCGTCGTCTCCGACAGCTTCCACCACACCCTGCGCATCGTCACCCGTTGAACAGAGCGGCGGGGAGCGAACGCGCGAATTCCGCCATCGCCTCGTTGACCGGGCCCGGGGCCTCCAGGTTCGCCAGGTGCCCGGCGCCGGGGATCTCCACCAGCCTCGAGCCCTGGAGCAGCTTCGCCAGCTCCTGCGCCTTGGCGGGCGGGGTGATGACGTCCTGCTCGCCCACCACCACCAGCGAGGGCCCGGCGAAGCGCGACAGGACGTCGTGGCCGGCGGGGCGGAGCGCCATCCCGCGCACCGCGGCGGCGCAGCCCTCCGGCGACTGCGCGCGGATCATCCGCTCCACGGCGTCGCGGGCGGCGGGGGGACAGCGGTCCGAGACCAGCTTGCCCAGCATGGCGTCCACCAGCGCTTGCGTGCCGCGCGCCTCGACCGCCTTCGCCGTGTCCGCGCGCCGCGCCTTGCCCGCCTCGTCGTCCGCCGCGGCCTGGGTGTCGATCAGGATCAGCCCCGCCACGCGCCCGGCGTCCTCGCGGAGCATGGCCATCGCCGCGTAGCCGCCCATGGACACGCCGCCCACCACCGCGCGGCGGATCCCCAGCGCGTCCAGCACCGCCAGTGCGTCCCGGGCGATCCGCGACATCTCCGTCGCCTCGGCGCCCGCAGGTCCGCTCTCGCCGAATCCCCGGTGATCCGGGACGATCAGCCGGAGCTTCCCGGCCAGCGCGCCCAGCTGCGGGCGAAAGCTCTCCGAGGTCAGCGGGAAGCCGTGCAGGAGCAACACCGGCGGTCCGGCGCCGTGGTCGTGGAAGGCGATCCGCGTCCCCTCCACCTCGATCCGTTTCATGCCGCTACCCTCCACATTTCGCCGTCCGCTCGCAAGTTCGGCGTACACTCCCGGCCCCCGTGGACGGTCCTCCCACGACAGACGCGCTCTCGCCGGGGCTCCGGCAGGTGCTGGAGTCGATCCAGGACCGGACGTTCGCGGCGCGCCTGCGCAAGGTCTACCTGGCCGCGGCGCACGCGGTCTTGCGCCTGTCCGACATGGACCTGGTCCGCTACGAGACCACCAGCGTGGACGAAGCGCCGGACCTCTCGCTCTGGGAGGAGATGGCGCCCGTCATCCGCGACACGGTGATGGACGTGAACGCGCTCCTGCAGGTCATCCGCGAGAACTTCCCCCAGAACGTGGCGGGCGGCCTGGCGGACGTGGTGGAGAAGGCGGTCAACGAGACGGTCAGCCCCGCCAAGCCGGACGACGCGGTGGCGGTGCTCCACTCGGTGATGGGGCGGCTGGCCCAGCAGGTCACCGAGCTGGGCGAGGGGATGCGAAAGCCGGAGGTGGTCTCCGACCGGTGGAACCTCCTCTCGGAGATCCAGCGCTTCCGCACCCGCTTCCGCCACGAGATCGGCACCCTGGTGCACCAGTCGGCCTCCGTCTTCGCCGACGTCCACCAGAAGGACGTGGTGCCCGGCTACGTCGAGGAGGTCGCCTCCGCGGTCAGCATCCGCGCCACCGCGTCCGACCTCGTCCGGGTGGTGGAGGCGCGCATCGAGAAGATCCACGAGGCGGAGCCCGAGGACACCCAGTGGCACGCCCAGCAGTTGGAGAAGGAGCTGGACCTCTTCGGCAAGACGCCCGCCTACCGGGCCCTGCGCGCGCAGGACAAGCGGGCCATCGTCGAGTTCCGCGGCCGGCTGGGGGTGATGGCGTCGCGCCCCACCCAGAAGCGCGAGCTGGAGGAGGCGGTGCTGCCCTTCGGCCAGCTCTGCCGCGGGCTGCTCCAGGTCAACAACCGCGTCATCCTCCAGCAGCACGACCGCGAGGTGCTGGCCGGCTGCGGGGTGAAGCTGGAGCAGGCGGACCAGGCGCTGCAGCGCATGCCCGAGGACACCGCCGCGCTCCTGTCGGAGGCGGTGCTCTCCGCCCAGGAGCTCTACGGCCGCGACCCGCAGCTGGACGTGTTCCTGCGCAAGGCGCGCAAGCTGCCGGTGAGCGCGCTGCCGCCGGAGCAGCTGCGCGACACGCTCGAGCAGTTCCGTTCGTTGCTCGCCGGGCTGCCGGTGATCTGACGGTGATCGCGCCCAGGCCGCTCGCCGAGGCCGATCTCTCCCGCGTCCGCGCGCTGCTCGCCGACGTGGACGGCACCTTGACCACCGGGGGCCTGCTGAAGGGCCGGACGGTGCGCGCGCTGGAGCGCCTGCGCCGGGCCCGCGTGAAGGTGGTGCTGGTCACCGGCCGGCCGTCGGGGTGGGCGGAGTGCTGGGCGCGCACGCTGCCGGTGTGCGGGGTGGTGGCGGAGAACGGCGGGCTCTACTTCGCGCCGGACGGGGCGGGCGGCTGGCGGCGCGAGTACGCCGAGCGCCCGCGCCGGCGCGCCCTCAACCGCCGCCGGCTGCTGCGCGAGGTGCGGCGCGTGCTGGGCCTGGTGAAGGGCGCGCGGCTCTCCTCGGACTCCGCCTCCACCGAGGTGGACCTGGCCATCGACTACGCGGAGCAGGCCCGGCTCCCGGTGGACGCCGCCCGCTGGATCGGCGAGGAGCTGGCCCGGCGCGGCGTGCGGAGCGCGCGCTCGTCGGTGCACGTGAACTGCTGGATCGGCCCCTTCGACAAGCTGACCACCTCCGACCGCTTCCTCCGCCGCGAGCTGGGCATCGCCTCGGGCGCGCGGTCGCCCAGGGTGGCGTACGTGGGGGACTCCATCAACGACGCGCCGATGTTCGCCGCCGTGCCGCTGTCGGTGGGCGTGGCCAACGTGGCCGACGTCATGGGCGAGCTCCCCGCGCCGCCGCGCTTCGTCACCCGGGCGCGCGAGGGCGAGGGCTTCGAGGAGCTGGCCGCCGCGCTCCTGGAGGCGCGGGCGCGATGAACCTGGTCCGCCTGGAGCTGCAGCGGGGCCTGGGCCGCCACCTCCGCGCCGGCCACCCCTGGGTGTTCCGCCGGGCGCTGGACAAGCTGCCCAAGGTCCCGCCCGGCAGCGTGGTGGACCTCACCGAGGGCGGGAAGTTCGTCGCCCGCGGCTACTTCGACCCGCACTCCGCCATCGCCGTGCGCGTGCTCACCCTCGACCCGCGCGAGGCGATCGACCTGGACTTCCTGCGCGCCCGCGTCCGCCGCGCCCGCGCGCTGCGCGAGGAGCTGCTGGACCTCGCCGACACCGACAGCCACCGGCTGATCCACGGCGAGGGCGACGGGCTGCCCGGCGTGGTGGTGGACCTCTACGCCGGGCACGCGGTGCTCAAGCTCTACTCCGCCGGCCTCACCCCCTACCGCGCGATGCTGCTGGAGGCGCTGCGCCAGGAGGTGCCGGGGCTGAAGTCGGTGATCGGCCGGGACGAGCTCTCCGGGGAGTCCCTGGACCCCGGCGACGACCAGGAGAAGGGGAAGGGGCGCGTGCTGTGGGGCGAGCAGGCCCCGGAGCTGATCCCCATCCGCGAGCGCGGCGCGACCTTCCTCGTCGACGCGTACCGCGGGCAGAAGACCGGCTTCTTCCTCGACCAGCGCGAGAACCGGTTCCTCATCCGGAGGCTCTCGCGCGGCCGCACCGTGCTCAACTGCTTCTCCTTCACCGGCGGCTTCTCGGTGAACGCCGCGCTGGGCGGGGCGACGTCCGTGTTCTCGGTGGACCAGGACGCGGACGCGGTGGCGCTGTCGCGGGAGAACTTCTCGCGCAATGGGCTGAAGCCGGAGCAACACGACTTCCTCGCCGCCGACGCCTTCGAGCTGATGGCCTCCTTCAAGCGCGAGGGCCGCACCTTCGACCTCGTCATCCTCGACCCGCCCGCCTTCGCCAAGAGCCAGCGCGCGGTGGAGTCGGCGCTGGACGGGTACGCGTCGCTGAACCGCCAGGCGCTGGCGCTGCTGAAGCCGGGCGGGCTCCTGGCCACCGCCTCCTGCTCGGCGCGCGTGTCGCCGGAGGCGTTCCAGGACGCGGTGAAGTCCGCGGCGGCGAAGGTGGGCGCGGACCTCGCGCTGGTGGAGGAGCGCTACCAGCCCCCGGACCACCCGGTGCGCCTGGCCTTCCCGGAGGGGCGCTACCTGAAGCTCTTCATCCTGCGGGTGCAGTGAGCGAGACTGTCCTCGGGCCGGACCACACCGGGAGTCCCCTATGAAGACACGCGTTGTTTCCCTCGTTGCCGGGGCCGCCGCCGCGCTGTTGCTGGCGTGCGGAGCGCAGCCGGCCACCTACCTGGTCGCGCTCGACCAGAGCGGGCTGATGACCCTGGCGGGCAGCTGCTACCCCGGCGGCACGCCCCCCGCCAACATCCCCCAGATCCAGACGCTGGTGCAGCACGAGTTCACCGTCTGGGAGGGCGCGCAGAACAAGAAGTACCTGCAGATCGACCGCGTCCAGGTGCAGTTCCCGGCGTCCGGCTTCAGCTTCACCGGCCTCGCCGACGGCGGGCCGAAGCAGTGGACGTACAGCCTCAACGTGGACCGCGCGAACGGCGTCACCGAGGCCCGCAAGATGGAGTTCAACTTCAACGACCTCGGCTCCACCATGGTGGGGTCCATCGCGGTGACGGACATCTATTCCTGCGCCACCCCGCCGTGCGGGTTCCAGGACTGCACGGTGACGCTGAACCTCAACGGCCGGCAGGTCGAGACGCAGTACACCGGCCAGCTCTGAGTGGTCCTCAAGGGTCAGTTCCTCGAGCGCCCCACGCTGATCCCCGTCGGCGGCGTGGTGCTCGAGGGCCTCTGGCACCGCGGGAAGGCGTCGCCGCCTTTGCTCATCGTCCCGCCCCCGGCCGGGGAGGGCGGCTCCATGGACCACGTGGTGGCCGCCGAGCTGGCCTGGGCCGCCGCCACCGCCGGCTTCCCCACGCTGCGCTTCAACTTCCGCGGCGTGGGGGCCAGCCAGGGCGCGCGCGGCGGATCCGCCGACCGCGCCGAGGACGCCCGCGCCGCGCTCCAACTCCTCCAGGAGAACACCGGCGCCGAGGCGGCCGTGGTGGCCAGCATCGGCGGCTCGGCGGCGCTCGGGCTGGAGCTCCTGGCCGGCCTGCCCGCCTTGCGCGGCCTGGCGCTGGCCGCTCCGACCGGGATCGCTCCAGAACGGCTCGCCGGCGTCGACCGGGCCCTGGCGGTCGTGGTGGGCGAGCTGGACGAGCGCCTCCCCCGCGCCGCCCTGGCCGAAGCGGTCACCCAGGCAGGCGGCCGGCTGGCCGTCATCGAGAAGGCCGACGCCGCCTTCACCCGGAGCCTTCCGGAGGTGGGCAAGGTGGTCGTCCACCTGCTGAAGCGACTCGCACCTTCACCTACCTGAATCGTTAAATTTGGTTAGGGAAGGCCCAGGCCCTGGCACGTCTTCGGCAAGGGTCATATTGAAAGACCCAATCGCTGCGCGGTTCGTTCGTACCCAGACCGAACAGAGGAGTCGCCTGCCCATGACCCAGTCTTCGTCGCTTCGCGTGCTGGTCGGTCTCGGAGTCGCCGCCTTCGCGGCCGCGTGTACGGGAGACCGCACGGCACCCGCGGCGCGCGCCCCGGAGCCCGCATCCGGTCCGGTGGAGTCGGTGAAGGTGGCCACGCGGCCGAGCGGCGACATCGGGGATCGGGTGGCGGACGCCATCGTCGTCGACTTCAAGGACGGCACCACCGCCGAGCAGATCGACGCCTGGGAGACCCGGTGGAACGTCGACCTGGAGCTGAACTCGGTGGAGGGCGTGGACGACGGCATCGCGCTCGCGGTCGGCGTGGACGACGTGGAGGGCGCGCTGGAGCAGATCCGCCGGGACCCGAACGTGGAGTCCGCGGAGCAGCTGGTGGAGTACTCCATCCCGGAGACCGAGGCGGACGAGGCGGAGGCCATCCCGCTGCGCGGCCCGGCGCCCGAGGACTCCGACGGCTACCAGCCCAACGACCCCGACTGGGACAAGCAGTGGAACCTGCGGCAGATCCACATGCCCAAGGCCTGGCAGACCAGCAAGGGCAAGGGCGTGGTGGTGGCGGTGCTGGATACCGGCATCGCGTACGAGGATAACGACGAGTTCAAACAGGTGCCGGACCTGAAGGGCCAGAAGTTCGCCAAGGGCTACGACTTCGTCAACGACGACGACCACGCCAATGACGACCACGGCCACGGCACGCACGTCGCCGGCACCATCGCCCAGGCCACCAACAACAAGGAGGGCGTGGCGGGCGTCGCGTTCGAGGCGACCCTGATGCCGGTGAAGGTGCTGGACCACTTCGGCCGCGGCACCTCGGCGGACATCGCGGACGCCATCCGCTGGGCGGCGGACAACGGGGCGAACGTGATCAACATGTCGCTCGGCGGCGGCGGCTACTCGCAGGTGATGGCGGACGCGGTGGCGTACGCGCGCAAGAAGGGCGTGACCGTGATCTGCGCGGCCGGCAACACCGGCCAGGGCCGGGTGGAGTACCCGGCGGCGTACCCCGGCGCAGTGGCGGTGGCGGCGGTGGGGCCGGAGGGCCAGAAGGCGCCGTACTCGTCCTGGGGCAAGGAGCTGGACATCGCCGCCCCCGGCGGTGACAAGAGCAAGGGCGAGCAGCGCGGCATCCTCCAGAACACCATCAACCCGCAGGACCCGTCGAAGTCCGTCTACGCGTACTACCAGGGCACCAGCATGGCCACCCCGCACGTGGCCGGCGTGGCGGCGCTGCTGATCGCCGCCGGCGCCAAGACGCCGGACCAGGTGGAGAAGGCGCTCTTCCAGGGCGCGGACCAGGTGGGCGGCAAGGAGTGGTCGGACCAGTACGGGCACGGCATCCTCAACGCGGAGAAGGCGCTCAAGGCGCTGAAGAACCCGAACCCGAAGGAGGCCGAGGCGTCCGCCGCGCCGGTCGCGGTGGCCCCCGCTTCGACTCCGGCTTCGGATGACACCTCGGACTCGGCTTCGGCCGACGAGGCGGCGGACCTGGCGGCGGCGGAAGCGCCCAGCAACTGGACGCCGCTGTTCTTCGCCGCGGGCCTGCTGGCGGTGACGCTGCTCACGCTGCGCGGGCGCGCGCGGCCGGGCTACCTGAACGTGGCGCTCAAGCCGACCTTCCTCATCCCGGCGCTCCTGGTGACGGTGGGCCTGTTCTTCCTGCCGTGGATCGGCGGGGCGCACGGCAGCTCCGTGCTGGCGACCTTCCGGCTGCCCATCCCGGACTGGCTGGAGAAGATCATCTTCGGCCGCGGCAAGACGGCCAATCCGCTGGTCTACAGCGCGCTGCTGCCGGGCCTGCTCGCCCTGTTCGGCATCAAGGGCAAGGGGTTCCGCCCGATCGTCGGCGGCATGGCCATCGGCTTCGCGGGCGTGCTGGCGTACTCCGCCTTCGCGGGCGCCCCGGCGCTCTCCTGGCTGCCGTTCACCTTCCTCGCCATCCCCTGGCTGGTGATCAACGCCGCCCTCTGCCTGCTCATCGCCCGCGGGATGCTGAAGAAAGAGGCGGCTTGATGAAGCTCACCGGCAAGGTCGCCTTCCGGGACATCGAGACGGGGATCTGGGTGCTGGAGGGCGACGACGGGAAGACCTACCAGCTCGCCGGCGGCGACCGGAAGATCAAGAAGGACGGTGGCCGCATCGAGGCGGAGGGCGAGGTGGTGAAGGGCGCCATGACCATCGGCATGGTGGGGCCGGTGTTCGAGGTGAAGACGTACCGCTTCGTCTGAGCCTGGGTCGAAGGCTCAGTCTTCGGACGTGGCGGGTTCGCGGAGGCGCAGCAGCTCGGCCGCCTCCTTTCGCTTGGTCTCGTACTCCTCCAGCGTCGCCCGACCCCGCCGCGCGCGCGAGCGGAGCTGGAACAGCTCGTTCCGGAGCTGCTCCTCGTGCTCGTCGGCGTCGCGGTGCTTGGCGGGGAGGTCCACCCGGGCGTCGATCAGGTTCAGCTGCACGCCGCGCAGGTCGGCCGTCAGCGTGAGGCCGACGGAGAGGAGGGCGGCCAGCGGCCAGGGCCAGAGCGCGCCCGGGGTGAGCGGGACGCGCCGGGGCGGCGGCGGGGTCGCGACGGGGGTGCGCAGGGCGAAGCGGAGCAGCACGGCGAAGAGGGAGAGGCCGCCCGCGGTGAGCAGGAGCAGCACCCGCGGCTCCGGGTCCGAGTCGTCGGTGCCCTGGGACCTGGCCAGCAGGAAGAGCACCGTGCTGG
Source organism: Myxococcaceae bacterium (assembly GCA_035637895.1). Taxonomy (GTDB): domain Bacteria; phylum Myxococcota; class Myxococcia; order Myxococcales; family Myxococcaceae; genus DASRBA01. The sequence continues at coordinate 1,964 of DASRBA010000250.1, read as the reverse complement.
TGACGTTGTTCGCCGCGTGCGCCGCCACCCCGGGCCACAGCGACCCCATCCGCCAGTAGAGCAGGCCGAAGAGGAGGCCCAGCTCGAAGCGGGCGAGGAAGCCCACCGGGTCGATGTGGAACGCGCTGAACACGATCGCCACGACGACCGCCACCCGCCAGGGGTTGCCCAGCACCCGGGACAGCCGCTCCTGGAGGAAGCCGCGGAAGAAGAATTCCTCGCAGACGGGGGCGGCGATCGCCACCGCGGCCAGCAGCAGCGTCAGGTCCTGCAGGTCCTGGCGCTCGAAGAGGTGGCCCATGTCGAACAGCTCCACCAACGACCTGGGGAAGAGGTGCTGCGCCAGGTACTGCAAGGGGAGGGCGGCGCCGAAGAGGTTGACCACTCCGAGCGCGGCGCCCCAACCGATGGGCTTCCACCCCGGCCAGCGCGCGCGCGTGGCGTCCAGCGGGTCCTCCTCGCGGAAGCGCGCCAAAAGCCAGGGGAGGGCGAGGAAGACGAAGACCTCGGTGAACCAGAGGGCGAGGCCGATGCTGAGGAGTTGGAGGCTGTCCTGGACGACGAGGTAGGCGATGAGGGTGGCGGGGATGAGCAGCACCAGGGCCCAGGTGGGGAGGTCCGGGGCGGGCCACGCGCGGGGCGGAGGCCAGGGCTCGGCGGGGTTGGGCGGCTCGGGGGGGAGCTCCTCCATTGGAGCGTCTTTGCGCGGTGGACCGCCGAGGTCAAGGAGGCGCCGCTATACTGCGCCCGCTCATGCGCCGGAGGGAGAGAGGGGGCTGGGCGGCGCTGGCGATCGCGCTGGCGCTGGGTACGGGGGACGCCTCGGCGTCGGGGTTCCTGGTGCAGGCTCGCACCGAGGCGCAGGCGTACGAGATCCGGTCCTACCGCGGGACGGATCCGGGCGCGCCGGTGCTGCTGCCGAGGCGGCGGATCGCGCAGTACCTGGGGCTGGATGGGTTCGAGCTGCTCCCCGGGCAGGACCTGTCGTTCGAGAGCAACCTGCGGGTGTACGCGGACTTCGGGCTGCAGCGCGGGGAGGCGGCGCTGCTGGATGGGGTGAGGACGGAGGACGCGGACCTGCTGCACGCGTTCCTCGCGTACCGGAGGGGGCGGTTCGAGGCGAAGGTGGGGCGGCAGACGTTCTCGGACGCGACGGACCTGGTGGCGTTCGACGGGGCGTGGGTGCGGTACGCGCTGGCCAGCGGGCTGGGCGCGGAGCTGTACGGCGGGTGGTGGGTGAAGGGCGCCGGGTTCCTGGGATCGGGGCTCACGCAGCCGGATGGGATCCGGGAGTCGCCGGCGCCTTCGACGTCGCCGGTGCTGGATGACGTCGAGCCGCTGGTGGGCGCGCGGGCGACGTGGAGCAACGCGATGGGGAGCGGGGTGTCGGGGGCGCTCGGGTACCGGCGGGCGTGGGTGGCGGGGCGGACGGACCTGGAGCGCGCGCAGGTGGAGGTGAGGTACGGCCGCGGGTTGGGGTTCGGCGCGTTCGCCGGGGCGGAGGTGGATCTCGACCAGCTGGGGTTGAGCAACCTGCGGGCGGAGGCGCGGTACGACGCGGCGGCCTTCGCGGTCTCGGCGGAGGTGCGGCGGTCGTCGCCGGTGCTGTCGGCGGATTCGGTCTGGTACTACTTCGCCAGCGCGCCGCGGGACGAGGCCAGCGTGCGGGTGGACCTGTTCCATTCGGCGGAGCTGCGGAGCTACGCGCGGCTGACGGCGCAGAAGCTGTGGACGGTGATCAACCGGGACCCGTCCGCCGGGTTGATGCTGGCGGCGCTGGATCCGCGGTCGCTGCCCAACGAGTGGACGGGTGGAGGATCGCTGGGCGGGAGGCTGGAGCGGTCGCGGTGGCACGCGGCGGTGGATGCGACGGGCTTGTTCGGAGGGCAGGGGAGGTCGGTCTGGCTGGACGCGACGGCGGGGCTGGGTGACCGGCGGCGCTCGAGGCTGACGGCGGACGCGCG
>DASRBA010000249.1:0-23289 GCA_035637895.1 Myxococcaceae bacterium | reverse complement strand
GACAGCCGCTCCTCCATGTGGACGAGCTTCTCGACCTCGCCCTCCATCAGCCGGGAGACGGGGATGTGGGTCCACTTCGCCACCACCTCGGCGATGTCCTCGGCGTCCACCTCCTCCTTGAGGAACTTCTGCTTCTTCTGCAGCTCCTGGAGCCGGGTGTTCTGCTGGGCGATCTCCTTCTCCAGCTGCGGCACGATGCCGAACTTCAGCTCGGCGGCCCGGTTGAGGTCGGACTGGCGCTCCGCCGCCGCCTGCTCCGTCCGCGCCTTCTCCAGCTTCTCCTTGAGCGCCCGCACCCGGCCGATGGTCTCCTTCTCCGCGTCCCACTGCGCCTTCAGCTGGGTGAACTGCTCCCGCAGCTGCGCCACGTCGCGCTCGATGGTCCCCAGGCGCTCCTTCGAGTGCGGGTCGGACTCCTTCTTCAGCCCCTCCCGCTCGATCTCCAGCTGGGTGATCTTCCGCCGGACGTCGTCGATCTCCACCGGCATGGAGTCGATCTCCATCCGCAGCCGCGAGCACGCCTCGTCCACCAGGTCGATCGCCTTGTCCGGCAGGAACCGGTCCGCGATGTAGCGGTTGGACAGCGTGGCCGCCGCCACCAGCGCGGTGTCCTGGATGCGCACGCCGTGGTGGACCTCGTACCGCTCCTTCAGCCCGCGGAGGATGCTGATGGTGTCGTGCACGGTGGGCTCGCCCACCAGCACCGGCTGGAAGCGCCGCTCCAGCGCCGCGTCCTTCTCGATGTGCTTGCGGTACTCATCCAGCGTGGTGGCGCCGATGCAGTGCAGGTCGCCCCTCGCCAGCGCCGGCTTGAGCATGTTGCCGGCGTCCATCGAGCCCTCGGCCTTCCCCGCGCCCACCAGCGTGTGCAGCTCGTCGATGAAGAGGATGACCTCCCCTTCGGCGGCGGCGATCTCCTTCAGCACCGCCTTCAGCCGCTCCTCGAACTCGCCGCGGTACTTGGCGCCGGCCACCATGGCGCCCAGGTCCAGCGCCACCAGCTTCTTCCCCTTCAGCCCCTCCGGCACGTCGCCGTCCACCATCCGCCGCGCCAGCCCCTCCACGATGGCGGTCTTGCCCACGCCGGGGTCGCCGATCAGCACCGGGTTGTTCTTGGTGCGCCGCGAGAGCACCTGGATGACCCGCCGGATCTCCTCGTCGCGGCCGATCACCGGGTCCAGCTTCCCGCTCCGCGCCTGGTCCGTCAGGTCGCGCCCGTACTTCTCCAGCGCCCGGTACGTCGCCTCCGGGTCCTGGGTGGTCACCCGCTGCGACCCGCGCACGTCCTTGAGCACCGCCAGCGCCCGGTCGCGCGTCACCCCGCTCGCCTTGAGCGCCTCGCCCACCGGCCCCTTGTCCTGGGCCAGCGCGATCAGCAGGTGCTCGGTGGAGACGAACTCGTCCTTGAGCCCCTTCGCCTCGTCCTCCGCCTTGTCGAACAGCTTGAGCAGGCGCTGGGAGAGCGTGGCGCCCTCGCCGCCCTGGACGCGGGGGAGCTTGCCCAGCGCCTCCTGCACGCGGGAGGCGACCAGCTTCGGGTCGGCGCCGATCTTCCGGAGGATGGGCTCCACCACCCCCTCCTGCTGGGTCAGGAGGGCCTGCGCCAGGTGCTCCGGCTCGAAGGAGGGGTGGCCGGACCGGCGGGCGATGGACTGCCCGTCCTGGACCGCTTCCTGCGCCTTGACGGTGAGCTTCTCGAGTCTCATGGACTCCAACCTAAGTCCCGGTCCGCCCTTCGCAAGGCGAGCGGCGCCGCATCGCGTCACCCGGCGCGCTTCGTGCCCAAGAAACGCGGTCGGCAAGTTGGCAAACCCACTTCGCGCTGATACACGCCGCGCCCGCCTTGAGCGCGCACGGTGGATACCTGCTGCGGCCTGAAGGGCTCCGGTCCCTGGACCTGGTCGAGCTGGCGCGGAGCGCGCTCGCCCTCGAGGGGGAGGACCCCTCCGACGCGGCCATCCAGGTCTCGGTCCTGCGGTCGCCGGGCGTGCTGCGGGTCGCCTTCGACGCGCCCTTCACCCCGTACGGGCGGCGGGGCGCGCTGTGGTACCGGGACCACCACGCCTTCGCCCGCCTCACCTCCGAGCGCATCGCCGGGGCCGCCCACGTCTACGCCATCGACGCCGACACCTTCGAGTCGGTCACCAGCTACGCCGCGGGCCACCGGGTGGGCGGGGAGTCGGTGGTCTACGACGAGTTGGAGATGGACTTCGGCGACGAGGACGGGACGGACGTCACCGTCTTCGAGGAGATGCGCGCCCGCTGGCCCATCGGCCACCTCGGCCAGGTCTTCGGCGTCACCCGCGACGAGCTGCTCCACCTGCCCTGGAACCAGTCGGTGCTGCTGCAGCTGGGGAAGGGCGGCGTGGACGAGGCGGAGCGCGGGCGCCTCCTCTCGCTCATCCTCCCGTAGCGCGGGCCGTCAGGCCGGGTCGCCGGCCGTGAACAGCTTCCGCGCCTTCGGGGAGCGGAAGTACTGCGACAGGATCAGGAAGGCGCTCGCCACCACCAGCGTCCAGCCCATGTGCAGCGCCACCTGGAGGTCCGTGGCGAGCCGGGCGACGTCCGGGTCCGGCAGCGCGGGCGTGCTCCCGGACGACATGGCCACCGCCAGCGCGGAGGCGAAGCGCCGGAAGATGACCGCGTCCTGCGCCCCGTCCACCACGCGCAACAGCGCGCACCCCAGCGCCGCGAAGGAGGCCAGCCTGAGCATCCCGCCGCGCGGCAGCCCCAGCGGCCGCCACAGCCGGAGCACGGTGAGGAACGTCACCAGGCAGGCGATGAACAGCAGCGACAGCACCACCAGCCGCGAGCTGCGCATCCCGAACATCGACGCGCGCGCCACCGCCTCCGCCTGGGCCAGCGCCTCGGGCGGGAGCAGCGGGTTGGGGGCGAAGAGGGCGGGGATCTCCGACAGGCGGCGCAGCCGCATGATCTCCCCGGTGGCGCCCACGCCCACCATGGCGGCCAGCACGGTGCAGCCGGCCAGCGCGGCCCGCGCGTGCCAGGGCAGCTGCTGCGGCGCGCTCACTTCTTGACGGCCTCCACGAAGCGCAGCCGGAGGTCGGTGAGCAGCCCGTCGAAGAGGCGCTCCTCCTCGGGGGTGAGGTTGCCGCGCGTCTTCTCCCGGAGCATGGCGAGCAGGTCCAGGCTCTGGCGCGCCAGCACCATGTCCTGCCTGGTCTGCCCCGTCTCCGGGTGCGGCGCGGCGCCCAGGTGGATGAGCGCCGAGGACGCCAGGCCCATCAGGAAGCTGGTGAAGTTGATGGGCCCCTGCGGAGAAGGCGAGGCGTCCTTCATGGTGAAGGTCTCGCCGCGCTTCTCGCCGCTCATGCGGAGGCGCCGTCCTCGCCGTCGTCCTCGTCCTCCTCCTCGTCGTCGTCGTCGAAGTCCTCGTCGTCGGACATCGTCGTCTCGACCGGGACGGACTTCTCGGCCACGTCGGGGAGGCCCTTCAGGTGGCGCTCGTAGGCCTTCTCGTCCAGCAAGCCGGCGCGCACGTAGCGCTCGGCCGTCCGCTTGTCGAGGTACTTGGAGTCGGGGGTGTCGGCCATGTTCTGTCCTCGTGCTCTCTGGGCGAGCGTGCGAATACTGGCCCGCCGAGGCGAAGTCAAACCATCCGGCGATCGAATCCATGCCCCACCTGCTCCCCTCCGGCATCTACGGCCTGTGCGACGACACGGTCCGCCCGGACCTCCCGGTGGAGGACCAGGCGGCGCTGCTGCTCCAGGGCGGCGTCCGGGTGGTGCAGCTGCGGCTCAAGCGCACCCCGGCGCGCGCGGCGGTGGCCTCCTGCCGGGCGGCGGTGGAGCGGTGCGGGGTGGCGGGGGCGCTGTGCCTGGTGAACGACCGCGTGGACTGGGCGCTGCTGTCGGGCGCGGGCGGCGTCCACCTCGGCGACGAGGACCTCCCGCCGGAGGAGGCGCGGAGGCTCCTGGGCCCGGACAGGGTCGTCGGGGTCACCGCGCGGGACGCGGAGATGGCCCGGCAGGCGGCGCGCGCCGGGGCCGACTACGTGGGCGTGGGCCCGGTGTTCCCCACCGCGACCAAGCGGGTGGACGCGGCGGTGCTGGGTCTTCAGGGGCTGGCGCAGGTGGTCCTCGCCAGCCCGCTCCCGGTGGTGGCGATCAGCGGCATCGGCCTGTCGAACGTGGAGGAGGTGGCGGCGGCGGGGGCGCGGATGGCGGCGGTGGTGTCGGATCTGCTCCGGGCGGAGGACGTCGCTTCGCGGGCGCGGGCCCTGGCGGAACGGTTTGAGTTGGGGAGGGTTCGGCGTACCCTCGGGGCAGGATGAGCAATAAACCACTGGGCGGCGACCTGGGGCGCCCGACGACGCACGGACAGGGCTTCTCACACCACGGGCACGGACACCACGCGCGGCGGCCGGTGATCGGCATCACGCCGGACCACTCGGTGCGGGCGGAGAGCGGGCTGGCCTTCTACGAGCTGAAGGTGGCCTACGCGGACGCGGTGCTCCGCGCCGGCGGGCTGCCCTTCGTCCTCCCGTACTCGGACGACCCCACCACGGTGGACATGTTCCTGGACCGCGTCTCCGGCCTGCTGGTGACCGGCGGCCCGTTCGACGTCCCGCCGGAGAAGTACGGCCAGACGGCGAAGGAGGGGCTGGGGACGCTCAAGCCGCTGCGCACCGAGTTCGAGACCGCGCTGATCAACTCGTCGCTGCGCAGGCACATCCCCATCCTCGGGATCTGCGGCGGGATGCAGCTGCTCAACGTGGTGCTGGGGGGGACCCTGGTGCAGGACATCCTGCGGGAGATCCCCAACGCCAAGGACCACGAGCAGAAGCACGACCGGCAGCACCCGGCCCACCCGGTGGACGTGCGCGAGGGCACCCAGCTGGCGGAGATGATGGGGAAGGGGCAGGTGATGGTGAACTCCACCCACCACCAGGCGGTGAAGACCGCCGGAGACAACGTGGTGGTGAGCGCGCTCTCGCCGGACGGCGTGGTGGAGGCCATCGAGTTCTCCTCCCACCCGTTCGCCGTCGGCGTGCAGTGGCACCCGGAGCTGCTCATCCAGTCCGTCCCGCTGCACCTGTCCATCTACAAGATGCTGGTGCACAAGGCGCGGGAGATGCGGCGCTGATCCGGCGGGTGCTGGTGCTCGCCGGCCTGGAGCCGGAAGGGCGCGCGGGGTTGCTCGCGGACGTGGAGGCGATTCGAGCGCAGGGCGCGCACCCGGTCGCCGTGGCCACCGCGCTCACGGCGCAGGGAGAGCGCACGTTCCGCGCCCAGACTGTTCCGCCCGCGATGCTCGCGGCGCAGATGCGCGCCGCGCTGGAGCTGGGAACGGTCCATGCGGTGAAGGTGGGGATGCTCCCGGACGCGCGCGCCGTGCGGAAGGTCCGCGCGCGCGCCCTGGCGAACGTCCCGTGGGTGGTCGATCCGGTGGTGCGCACATCGCTCGGGCAGCGGCTCTCGACGCTGAAGCCGCGGGACTATCTCGCGCTCGCGGGACCCCGCGTGGTGATCACCCCCAACGCCCTCGAAGCGGCGTGGCTGCTCGGGCGCCGCGAAATCGCCCCGGAGCTCGCCGCGGAACGCCTGGTGGCGCTGGGCTTCGGCGCGGCGGTGGTGAAGGGCGGCCACCTCCGCGGCCGGGCGGTGGACGTGGTGGCGGACCGCGAGGGCGTGGCCCGGCTGGACGGCCCCAGGCTGAAGGTGGAGGGGAAGCGCGGCACCGGCTGCCGCTTCGCGAGCGCCATGGCCGCGCGGATGGCCCAGGGCGCGTCCGCGCGCGAGGCGGCCGCGGCGGCGAAGGACGCGGTGGCGCGCTACCTACTCGGGGCCTGACCCGTCCTCGTGCTCGGTCATCTTGTCCAGGTACGCGAAGAACGCGGCCGGGGACATGAACCGGAGCATCACCTCACCCAGCTCCACCCGGACGCGGTCCATCAGCAGCTCCGGGACGCCCTTGATCAAGCGCATCCCCTCCACCTTCGTGCCCAGCCGGCTCCCCAGGTCCGTCAGCCGCCACCGCTTGGTGACCGCGTCCCGGTCCAGCTTGGCGTGCACGCGCGAGACGCTCTCGTGGTTCACCACCAGGTTGCACTCGTCGCTGCGGCCGATGGTGAGGTCCGTCACCCCGGGCCGGTTGAGCTCGCGGGTGAAGAGGAAGACCAGCGGGTCCTCCACGGTGGGGCCGGCGCCTTCCACCCCCGCCCGGGTGGGGCCCTCCTCGCCCAGGTGGAGCGCGTTGCCGGGCGCGGCCTCCCACAGCATGACCGGGTCCTTGATCTCCCCGCGGAGCGACTTGCTCCGCAGGTCCTGGAAGATCAGGTTGGTGAAGGGGACCGGGATCATCGCCGTGACACCGCCTGGACCGAGACCAGCTCCTCTCCGCGATCGAAGAACAGGTAATAGCCGCGACGCCCCTCCGCGTAGAGGAAGACCGGGCCCCCGCGCGGTTCGACCCGGCAAGGAAACTCCTCCGCGCAGGCGAAGTCCACCGGCCCCCAGTCGTGGGAGGGCGGGCCCAGCTCGTGCTCCACCACCCGGCGCGTCTGCCCCACCAGCGCGCCGACCTTCTGCCCGTAGACCCACGGAAGCCCGGCCACCAGGCCGATCGCCCAGAGCCCGGCGAAGCCCGCCACCGCCAGCACCCCGACCTGTGATCGAGAAAGCGCTTTCACGGCACGTCGAAGATCATCTGGTCGGGGCCCGACTCGCGCAGCGCCCGGTACGTCCGGTTCGCCTCGCGGAGCAGGTCCTCACTGGAGTGCACGCGCTCGTGGGGGAAGACCGCGCCGCCGATCCGGATCCGCACCTCCACCGGCCCGTTGCGGCCGGTGACCTTCAGGCCGTTGACCAGCTTCCCCAGCCGCTGGGCGGCGATGCGCGATCCGTGGAGGTCGGTCTCCGGCAGGAGCACGATGAACTCGTCCACGTCCATCCGGAACAGCCGGTCCGCGCCGCGGAGCGACTCGCGGATGTCCTTCGCCATCCCGGAGATCAGCTCGTCGCACTTCTCGCGGCCCAGCTGGTACCGCATCCCCTGGTAGTCGTCGAAGCCGAACAGCAGCGCCGCCGCCGGCCGCCCGTACCGCCGCGAGCGGGCGATCTCCCCGTCCAGCGACGCCTTCAGCTGCGAGTACGTCCCCGCCCCGGTGACCGGGTCCACCGCGCGCAGCTGCGCCAGCTCCTCCTCCGCCGCCATCAGCTTCTTGCGGTACTCGCGCACCAGCAGCGCGGAGTTGATGCGGGTCTGCAGCTCGATCAGCTTGAACGGCTTGGTGACGTAGTCGTCCGCGCCCAGCTCCATCCCGCGGATCTTCCCGTCCATGTCGCCCATGGCGGTGAGGATGACCACCGGCAGGTCCGCCCACTTGCTGCTCTCCCGCAGCTCTCGCAGGACGCTGAAGCCGTCCCTCCGCGGCATCATCAGGTCCAGCAGCACCAGGTCCGGCGACTCGGCCTCGATCAGGGCGAGCGCGTCGTCCCCGTCGGCCGCCATGATCACCTGGTAGCCCGCGCTGTCGCAGAGATCGCGCAGCAGGTTGCGCGTGTGCTCGTCGTCGTCGGCGACCAGGATCCTGCGCTTGGGCGGCTCTTTCGGTTCCTCTGAGGGTTTCACTGCCAATCACCTCGGGCCCGACTCTCGAACCTGGTGTACTCCGAAAGGAAGATGAGGTCGATGGACCCGGTCGGCCCGTTGCGTTGCTTGGCGACGATCAGCTCCACCGGCACCGTACCTTGCCGTACCTCGCCTCCACCCTCGCCGTCACCGGATTCATCCTCCTTGTGGATGAAGAGGACCACGTCCGCGTCCTGCTCGATGGCGCCGGACTCGCGGAGGTCGGAGAGCATGGGCTTGCCGCCCTTGCGCTCCTCCACCTTCCGGTTCAGCTGGGAGAGGGCCAGGATGGGCACCGACAGCTCCTTGGCCAGCTGCTTCAGCGCGCGGCTGATCTCCGCCACCTCCAGTTGCCGGCTCTCCACCCGGCCGCGCTGGTGCATCAGCTGGAGGTAGTCCACCACCAGCAGGCCCAGCGACGGGTCCTTCTGCTTCAGCCGCCGCGCCTTGGCGCGCAGGTCGAAGGGGGAGAGCGCGCCGGTGTCGTCGATGTAGAGCGGCGCGTTGTAGAGGGAGCCGGCCACCTCCTGGAACTTCTCCTCGTCGTGGGGACTGAGCCGGCCGCCGCGCAGCTTCTTCATGTCCACCCGGGCGGAGCACGCCAGCAGGCGCATCAGCAGCTGATCGGCCGGCATCTCCAGCGAGAAGATGCCCACCGCGCGGGGCTCCTGCTTGTCGAGCGCGACGTTGGTGGCGATGTTCATCGCCAGCGAGGTCTTCCCCACGCCGGGGCGGGCGGCGAGGATGATCAGCTCGCCCGCGTGCAGCCCGGTGAGCTGCTGGTCCAGGTCGATGTAGCCGGTGGAGATGCCGGTGACCCCGCTGCTGGACATCTTCATCTTGTCCAGCAGGTCCAGCGTCCGCTCCATCAGCTCGCGGACCGGGCGCAGCTCGCCCTCGCGCCGCTTGTCGGCGATGACGAAGACCCTGCGCTCCGCCTCGTCCAGCAGCGCCGCCAGCTCGCCCACCTCGGACGAGGCGAGATCCATGATCTCCTTGCCCACCGCGGCCAGCCGCCGCCGCACCGCCTGGTCGCGGACGATCTCCGCGTACTGGGCGGCGTTGGCGGCCACCGGGACCACCTGGTCCAGGCCCATCAGGTAGGCCGCCCCGCCCACCGAGGCGAGCTGCCCGCGCGTCTTCAGCTCCTCGGTGAGGGTGAGGGTGTCCACCGTCCGCTGGGTGGCGTCCAGGCCCAGCATGGCGGCGAAGATCTGCGCGTGCGCCGGGTTGGCGAAGTCGTCCGGCTGGACGATCTTCCCCACGTCGGCGATCACCTGGTTGTCGGCGAGGACGGCGCCGAGCACCGCGCGCTCGGCGGCGAGGTCCTCGTGGGCGCGCGTCGTCCCCTGGGCCAGCACGGAAAAGGCCTCCGGCGCTCTACGGAAAAGGCGGCGAGCCTACTCCGCCTGCACGTCGACGGAGATCTTGGCCTGGACGTCCCTGTGGAGTCGGACCTCCACCTCGTGGACGCCGATGGTCTTGATCGGCTCCGGCAGGTGGAGGTGGCGCCGGTCGATCTTCTGGCCCTGGGCGGCTACCGCCTCGGCGATGTCCAGCGCGGTGACGGAGCCGTAGAGCTTGTCCTGCTCGCCCACCTTGCGCTTGATGGTGACCTTGATGGTGCCCAGCTTCTTGGCCTGCTCCTCGGCGCCGGCCTTGAGCTTGGCCTGGCGGGCGGCGATCACCGCCTGCTCGTGCTGGAGCGCCTTGACGTTCTGCTCGTTGGCGAGCACCGCCAGCTTGCGCGGCAGCAGGTAGTTGCGCCCGTAGCCGTCCTTGACGGTGACCAGCTCGCCGGACTTGCCGAGGTTGTGGATGTCCTCGCGGAGGATGAGCTTCATGTTGGTGTCCTCGAGAATTCTGGAGCCCGGCCGCTAGCCGTTCATCACCGTGTAAGGGATCAGCGCCAGGCCGCGGGAGCGCTTGATCGCCACCGCCACCTGCCGCTGGTGCTTGGCGCAGTTGCCGGAGATCCGCCGGGGGATGATCTTGCCGCGCTCGGTGACGAAGTACTTCAAGGTCGCCTGGTCCTTGAAGTCCACCTTGGCGTTCTTCTCCGCGCAGAACCGGCAGACCTTCTTGCGGCCGAAGCCGCCGCGGCCGCCGCGCTTGTCGTCGTCCATCCCGCCGCCGCGGTCGTCGCCGCCGCGCCCACCGCCGCGGTCATCCCGGCCACCGCCGCGGTCGTCCCGGCCGCCGAAGGCCGGTCGCCCGCCGCCGCCACCGCCGCCGCGCCCGCCACCACCCATGCTGTTCGGACCCAGACCCATGTTCTAACCCTCCTCCTCGGGCGCCTCTTCCAACTCGGGAGGCAGCTCCTCGCCCTCGGGGCGGAAGCTGCCGCCGCCGCCGCCGGCCTCGCGAGCGTCACCCTGCGGCCGCGCCTCCTCGACGTCGCCGCTCATCTTCACGTCCTCCAGCACCGGGCGGGTCTCCGGGTCGATCTCCTCGGCGATCTTCACCGAGATGTACCGGGTCACCTCGTCGATGTTGCGGAGGTTGCGCTCCACCTCGGCGACCAGGGTGGTCGAGCCCAGGTAGTGCGTGTGCACGTAGATCGCCCGCGCCTGCTTGGCGATGGGGTACATCGTCTTCTTCTTGCCCCAGATGGTGAAGCGGATCACCTTCCCGCCCTCGCGGTCCACGATGCCGCGCACGCGGTCCTTGATCCGATCGACGTTGTCGTCGGTCAGGTCCGGCTTCACCAGGAAGATGGTCTCGTATTCGCGCAGGCGTTTCTTGGCCTGCGCCTCGGCTGCCGCCATGGCTGTACTCCCCTTGGGTTCTGCCCCTTCTCCATGCTTCCGAAGGAGCGGGGAAACTGCTGGAAACGGGCGTCTCTATGGGTCAACCGCCCTGAAGTCAAGGCGCCGGCTCACTTCCGGTTGAACTTGTTCATGGCCGCCTGCAGGCCGTCCTGCGCCCAGCAGACCGCCATCTCGGCCGCCCGGTCGATCAGCGGCGCCAGCTCCGCCTCCTCCGCCTTCGAGAAGCCGGAGAGGACGTGGCCGGAGACGCGCTCCTTGGCCCCCGGCCCCTCGGGCTTGCCGATGCCGAAGCGCAGGCGGGCGAAGCCGTCCTGGCCGTAGTGCTCGAGGATGGACTTCAGCCCGTTGTGCCCGCCGGCGCCTCCGCCGCTCTTGAGCTGGAGGCGCCCGAAGGGGAGGTCCAGCTCGTCGTGGACCACCAGCACGTCCTCCGGGGCCACCTTGTAGAAGCGGGCCGCGCCGCCCACCGAGGTGCCGGACAGGTTCATGTACGTCTGGGGGAGCACGAACAGCAGGCGCTCCCCGCCCAGGGACCCCTGGCCAATCCTCGCCTCGAACTTCTCCTGGGAGAGGTCCGCGCGCGCCTGGGCGGCGACGCGCTCGGCGACCATGAAACCGACATTGTGCCGGTGGCGCTCGTACTCGCGCCCCGGGTTCCCCAGCCCGCAGATCAGCTTCACTACTTCTTCTTCTCTTCCTTCTTGGCGGGCTCGGCCTTGCCACCGGCGGCGGGCGCGGCGCCCTTCTCGCCGGGCTTGCCGGGAGCGGCGGCGGCGGCTCCAGCGGCGCCGGCGGCGGGCGCGGCGCCCTCGGCGGGAGCGGCCCCGGGCGCGGCGGCGGCGGCGGCGGGCGCGGGGGCGGCCTCCTCCTTCTCCGGCGCGGTGACCACGGCGATGGTGAAGTTCACGTGCGCCTTCACCTTCACGCCTTCGGGCAGCTTGATGTCGTTGATGTGGAGCGCCTGGGCGATCTTGAGCGGCGTCACGTCCGCCTCGATCTTCTCCGGGATGGCGGACGGCAGCGCCCACACCTCCAGGTCGCGGCGGCTCTGGGAGAGGATGCCGCCCACCGCCACGCCCTCCGCCTTGCCCACCAGCACCAGCGGCACCTTCACCTTCACCGGTTCGTTCTCGCGGACCTCGATGAAGTCGGCGTGGAGCAGCTCCCGGCTCACCGGATCCTGCTGGTAGTCCTTGAGCAGCACCTGGCGCGTCTCGCCGCCTTCCACCTTGAGGGTGATCAGGGTGTTGAACTTCTGCGAGGTGGCGATGGCCTTCTTCACCCCGATGGGGTCGACGGCGAGCTGGGTGGGCTTCTCCAGGTGGCGCCCGTACACCACGGCCGGGATCATCCCCTGGCCGCGGAGCTTGCGGGCGGGGCCCTTGCCGGAGTCGCTGCGGGTCTTGGCGGAAAGCTCGGTGCGCTGGACGGCCATGGTCGTTGCTCCTTCGAAAATCGAAAAGAAAGTGCGTGTCCCCGCCGCGTCCCCTGGGCCTTCGCCGGCATCCCGGCAAGCGCCGGGCCCCGCGCGGAGCGCCCCGGTGACCCACCGGGAGAGCGCGCGCTTGTGGCACGCGGGGCCCGCCTCCGTCAAGATCGTCCCCTTGAAGCTCTGGGCGATCAGCGATCTGCACGTCGGGCACCCGGACAACCGCCGCGTGGTGGAGTCGCTCCCCGCGCACCCGGGGGACTGGCTGATCCTCGGCGGCGACCTGGGCGAGAAGCTGGACCACCTCCGCTTCGTCCTGGAGTCGGTGCGCCCGAAGTTCGCCCGGCTCGTCTGGGTGCCCGGCAACCACGAGCTGTGGGCGATGCAGGGCGAGCCCGCGGGCGAGGAGCGCTACCAGGCGATGGTCTTGCTCTGCCGCCAGCACGGCGCGCTGACGCCCGAGGACCCGTACCCGGTCTTCGAGGGCCACCTGCTGGCGCCCCTGTTCACGCTCTACGACTACACGTTCGCGCCGGAGGGGATGGACGCGAAGGCGGCGGTGGCGTGGGCGGGCGAGGACCGGCTGATCTGCGCGGACGAGGGGCTGCTGCACCCGGATCCGTACCCCTCGCGCCAGGCGTGGTGCGCGGCGCGCTGCGCGTACAGCGAGCGGCGGCTGGAGGAGGCGCTGGCCGCCCACGGCGGGCCCACCGTGCTGGTGGACCACTTCCCGCTCCTGGAGGAGCTGGCGCGCCTGCCGCGCATCCCGCGCTTCAAGATCTGGTGCGGGACGAAGCGCACGCGCGACTGGCCGAGGCGGTTCCGCGCGGCGGTGGTCGTCTACGGGCACCTCCACGTGCCCGGCACGCAGGTGCGGGACGGCGTGCGGTACGAGGAGGTCTCGCTGGGCTACCCCAGGCAGTGGCAGTGGAACCGGTCCGAGGGGCCGTTCCTGCGGCTGGTGCTGCCGTTCACTCCAGGCTGATCTGGAACGTGGAGACCTGGCGGGGCTTCACCTCGACCTCCTCCGTCTGGTCGATGTGCGCCGCCTCGTTGACCAGCCGGATCTTGTGCTTGCCGGTCAGCACCTTCACCGGCTTGAGCGGCGGTTTCCCCAGCTCCTTGCCGTCCAGCGACACGGTGAGGTCGCCCTTGATCTCGAACTGCAGCGTGCCGAAGTCGAGCGAGCCCGGGCTGGAGGGGGCGGAGGTGCCGGGCTTCTTCGCCGGCGCCCTGGCCTTCTTCTTGGAAGTCGCGGTCGAGGGCGAGCCGGCGAACGCGATCCCGGCGGCCAGAAGGAGCATCGCTGCCCAGCGCATGGCCCACCTCACACGAACAGCGTGCTGAGCGAGTCCGCGCGGTGGATGCGCGCGATGGCCTCGCCGAACAGCCGGTCCACGGAGAGCGCGCGGATCTTCTTGCACTTCTGCGCGGCCTCCGAGAGCGGCACGGTGTCGGAGAAGATGATCTCCTCCAGCGCCGAGTCCTGGATGCGGCTGATGGCGGGGCCGGAGAGGATGGGGTGCACCGCGTAGGCGATCACCTTCTTCGCGCCCTTCTCCTTCAGCGCCGCCGCCGCCGAGCAGAGCGTCCCCGCGGTGTCCACCATGTCGTCCAGCAGCACCGCGTCCTTCCCCTTCACGTCGCCGATGAGGTTCATCACCTCGGAGGCGTTGGGGCGCGGGCGCCGCTTGTCCACGATGGCCAGGGTGGCGTTGAGCCGCTTGGAGTACGCGCGGGCGCGCTCCACGCCGCCGGCGTCGGGCGAGACGATGACCAGCGCCTCCGGGTCGGAGTACTTCTTGCGCAGGTCCTCCAGGAACACCGGGGACGCGTAGAGGTGGTCCGAGGGGATGTTGAAGAAGCCCTGGATCTGCCCCACGTGCATGTCCATGGACACCACGCGGGTCACCCCGGACGCCTCCAGCAGGTCCGCCACCAGCTTGGCGGTGATCGGCGTCCGCGGCGCCACCTTCCGGTCCTGGCGCGCGTAGCCGTAGTAGGGGATGACCGCGCTGATCGACGACGCCGACGCCCGCTTGAGCGCGTCGCACATGATCAGCAGCTCCATCAGGTGGTCGTTCACCGGCGGGCAGGTGCTCTGGATGATGAAGGCGTCCAGGCCGCGCACGTTCTCGCCGATCTCGACGTGGATCTCCCCGTCCGAGAACCGCCCCACGTCCGCCTTCGACAGCGGGCGCTTGAGGTACTCACAGATCTTGGTCGCCAGCCCCAGGTTGGAGTTGCCGGCGAAGATCTTGAAGTCGGGCCTGGCCATCCACGTCCAGTAGACCAGGCGAGCGCCGGTTGGCAACCGCTCACTCGTCCAGCTCGCTCGGGGGCTCCAGCACGTTCACCACGTTGGCCGGATTTCCCCGGACCCGTTCGTAGGCGTCGAGGATGGTTCGCTCCATCCGCACCCGGGTGTCGGCGTTCAGCGGGTGGGCGATGTCCTTGTACGTGCCGTCCTTGCGGCGCTTGGCCGGCATGGCGATGAACAGCCCGTCCGCCCCGGCGATGACCTTCAGGTCGCGGACCACGAAACAATTGTCCAGGGTGATGGTGACGTAGGCCTTGAGCTTGTCCTCGTCGACGGGGAACACCCGGACATCCGTGATCTCCATGGCGCTCCCCCGCTGGGCCCCCTCCCCCCTTCCCCAAGGGCGGCCCTCGCACCGCGGAGGACAGGATCCGTTAACTGGCGGACGAAATGCAAGAACCCCGAGTGAAAAGGGTTTACCCGGAGGCCGCGGCGACGATGAGCCGGGCCACGAAGCTGCAGTGGTACACGACGATGGCGGCGTAGAGGGCCACGCCCGCGGCCAGGGCCCCGCGCGCGGCGGGGGTGGCGCGGTGGATCCACAGGAGCACGGCGCCGCTGTGCACCAGGGCCAGCTTCAGGACGAGGAACAGCACCGGCGACCCCGCGTACGCCGCCGCCATCAGCGGGTTCGCCTCCTCCGCCAGGTGGAGTTGGAGGAACGCCAGCGTGAACAGCGCGTCCAGCAGGTTCAGCACCAGGAGCGCGACCATCCTCGCCCGCAGCGACGCCTCCCGCCCGCCCGCCTCCACCGCCACCCCGACCGGTCCCGCCAACGCCTCCGTCGCCATCGCCACCCCCGAACGGACGCAGGCCTCTTCAATCCGCGAGCCACCGCCCAGGGCGCGGGGCGATCGCCGCGCTTGACGGAGGCGCGTTCGCTGGGCGACGCTCCGCGGCCGTTTGGCGCCCCGGCCCGCGCCTCTCCGCCCGTGCACCAATTCCCCAAAGACATCGGGTGGATAGAGGTCATCTGTGGCTCGATGTTCTCGGGCAAGACGGAGGAGCTGATTCGACGCGTCAAGCGAGCGCTCTACGGCAAACAGAAGGTCCAGGTGTTCAAGCCGAAGATCGACACTCGATACGACGAGGCTTCGGTGGTCAGCCACTCGCAGCTGAAGCTCACCTCCCAGCCGATCGAACGGGCGGAGGAGATTTTTTACAGCCTGCGCCCTGAAACGCAGGTGGTGGGGATCGACGAGGTGCAGTTCTTCGGCCCGG
The DNA here is from genome assembly GCA_035637895.1 of Myxococcaceae bacterium. Classification (GTDB taxonomy): domain Bacteria; phylum Myxococcota; class Myxococcia; order Myxococcales; family Myxococcaceae; genus DASRBA01. The sequence continues at coordinate 7,955 of DASRBA010000249.1, read as the reverse complement.
AGATCGTCCCGGTGGTGGAGGCGCTGGCCGGGCGGGGGATCCGCGTCATCTGCGCGGGGCTGGACCAGGACTACCAGGGCCGGCCGTTCGAGCCGATGCCGCAGCTTTTGGCCATCGCCGAGTACGTCACCAAGGAGCTGGCGATCTGCGTGGTGTGCGGCAACCCGGCCAACCGCTCGCAGCGCATCGAGGCGTCCGCGGAGCGGGTGATGGTGGGCGCGGCCGGCGCCTACGAGCCGCGCTGCCGCAAGTGCCACGTCCCCGAACCCGTCACCGCCACGCCCCCGCAGACGCTGGACCTGTTCAAGCCCGAGGAGTGAGCTCCATGCGCGACGCCCTCTACGACAACGTCCCCTTCCGCCTCTCCGAGCTGAAGCACCACTACGGGCCCCGGGTGCACCTGGTGGGCAACCCGTTCCTGCTCACCCAGCTGGCCACCCTCTGCGCCAAGGACACCATCCAGCCGCAGATCAACCAGCTGGCGTCGCTGCTCTACACGGACCTGATGAAGATGGTCCTCAACGCGGAGTTTCCGCGGAAGAGGGTCTCCATCCCGACGAGGATGATCGCCTCCACGCCCCAGGGCATCTACCAGGGCGAGGTGATCGACCCCGGGGTGCGGGCGGTGACGGTGAACATCGCCCGCGCGGGCACGCTGCCGTCGATGGTCTGCTACGACCTGCTCAACAACACGCTGCAGCCGTCGCTGGTCCGGCAGGACCACATCATCATGAGCCGGATGATCGACGCCAAGGAGCACGTGGTCGGCTCGGAGATCGGCGGGGCGAAGATCGGCGGCGACGTGGACGACGCCATCCTGCTGTTCCCCGACCCCATGGGCGCCACCGGCGGCTCGCTCTCCACCGCCATCGCCACCTACAAGACCAAGGTGGCGGGGAAGCCGCGGAAGATCCTCTGCCTGAACCTGATCGTCACCCCGGAGTACCTGAAGCGCATCCTCGGCGACCACCCGGACGTGGTGGTGTACGCGCTGCGGCTGGACCGCGGCCTCTCCCCGGAGGCGGTCTTCGCCACCGAGCCGGGCCAGCTCTGGGACCAGGAGCGCGGCCTGAACGAGAAGCAGTACATCGTCCCCGGCGGCGGCGGCTTCGGGGAGATCATGAACAACGCGTTCGTCTGAAGGGGGAGACCGGGTGGCCTTCTACGAGAGCGACGTCGGCGTCCTGATCGACGAAGCGAAGCTCCAGGCGCGGGTGCGCGAGCTGGGCGAGCAGCTCACCCGCGACTACCGCGGCAAGGAGCTCACCTTGCTGGGCGTCCTCAAGGGGTCCGTGTTCTTCGTCACCGACCTCGCCCGCGCCATCGACCTGCCGCTCACGGTGGAGCTTCTCGGGGTGTCCTCGTACCAGGGCGGGACGGAGACCACCGGCGAGGTGCGCATCACCTCCGACGTGACCAAGCCCATGGCGGGCAAGCACATCCTGGTGGTGGAGGACATCATCGACACCGGGCTGACGATGAAGTACCTCCTCGACAACCTGCGCGCCCGCCAGCCCGCGTCGCTCAAGGTGTGCTCGCTGCTGGAGAAGCCGGCCCGCGCCCGGACCAAGATCGACATCGACTACAAGGGGTTCGTGATCGACGACGTGTTCGTCGTGGGCTACGGACTGGACTTCGGCGAGCGCTACCGGAACCTGCCCTTCATCGGCGTGATGAAGGGTCGCTGACCCGGCGCTCCAGCAGCGCCGCCGCGTCCGGGTCCACCTTCTTGTAGAGGTTCAGCTCCATCTCGAAGTCGCGCGTCCCCTCCGACAGCTCCACCGGGCCGCGCCCCAGCTCCTTGCCGCGGACGAAGCGCGTGAAGACCACCCGGCAGCGCCCCTCCGGGAGGCGGATCCCCTGCGCGCGGTAGCGGACCAGCTTGCCCGAGAAGCGCTCCGGGGCCGCAGGCTCGCGCCACTCGGACTCGTACTGGAGGGTCTCCGGGTCGTCGACGCCGTTGTACCCCTGCTCGGAGAGCAGCTCCCGCGCCAGCGGCCACACCTCGGCGATGGGGCGGGGGAGGACCAACGCCGCCATCTGTTCGCGGACGAAGGCGTCCCGGTCCATCGGGCGCGATCCGGCGCAGCCCGCCAGGGCGAGGGCGATGGCCGCGAGCGCGGATCGCATCCTCAGTGCATCCCCGGAGGGGTCGCCGGCGCCGGGGCGGGAGCGGCGGGCTTGTCGGGCGGCTTCCCCGCCGGCTTCTCGGGGTTCTCCGCCGGCTCGGACAGCTGGTGCACCGCGCGGCGGAGCGCCTCCTCCAGCGCCTTGGAGGGCTCGTTCACCTCCAGCAGCATCTGGTGCGCGGACCGCGCGTGGCGGTCGTTGCTGTCCGCGGCGATCTGCAGCTGCGTCATCGCCTCCGCGAGCATCTTGCGCGCGTCGTCCAGCTTGGTGCGGGCCAGGTAGTAGGACAGCTCCGACTGCATCGCCTTGAGCGAGGCGCGCTGGTCCTCGGTGACGCCCTTCAGCTTCTCCGCCCGGCGCACGAAGTACAGCCCGCGGTCCAGGTCCGCCGACTCCTCGGAGTACACCTTGGGCCGGGCCAGCTTCTCCAGCACGTCGAAGAGGGCGCGGTCCAGCTCGTCCCGGTCGGTGAAGCGCCGCTCCGCCAGCGCCCCCACCGGCATCCGCTCCAGCGGGATGGGCGCGTAGGTGTCCGCCAGCAGCGGGTCGCTGGGGTGGTAGGGCTCGCTGCCGACGGGGAGCTCGCGGCCCTTGTGGATCACCAGCTGCTCCCCCTCCTGCTGGACCGTGAAGGTGCGCGCGTTGAGCTGGGTGAGCAGCTCGAACACCGCCGCGCCCAGCGCCAGGACCACCACCACCACGCCCAGCCGCACCGCGGTGCGCTTGGCCCGCTGGCCAAGAGTCAAGTCGTCAGCCACCGGATCCTCCCTGCCGGGCGGACGGCCGCCTGGCCGGTTTCATAGGGGGTTGGACCATGAGGGCTATACTTCCAGCCCGACGCCTCCGCCATGAGTTCGACGACGTTCCGCCGCCTGGGCCAGAGCGAGCTGCTGCCCAGGTACATCTTTGCCGAATCCTTGTTCGTGCGCCGGCGCGTCCTGGAGGTCGGCGCGGTCGCCTCCACGGGTGGGCGCTCCGCCCAGTTCCTCGCCGAGCGCGGCGCGCGCCAGGTGCTGGCCTGCGACGACGACGTGGTGGCGGTGGAGGAGGCACAGAAGCAGTACGGCGGCGGCGCGGTGCGCTTTCGGGTCGCCATCTTCGACGACCTGGAGCCGCACTCGTTCGACCTGGTGATCGTCGCGGACCTGGCGCGGTACGTGCGCGCGCCGGAGCTGATGAAGGAGCTGGCGCACCTGGTGGCGAAGAACGGGTACCTGCTGGGCGGGCTGCGCAACCCCGCCGGGCTGTCGCTCTCGCAGCTGCTGGACCCGGAGGGACTGGAGGCGCCGCCGACGTACGGCCAGCTGCTGGACGCGCTGTCGCCGTACTTCCCCGCGGTGCAGGTGGCCACCCAGAGCCCGGTGCTCGGGTACCAGCTGGCGACCGAGAAGGGCGAGGGCCTGCAGGTGGACGGGTCGCTGGCGCGGACCGCGGAGGCGGCCTACTTCGTGGTGCTCGCCGGGCTGGAGCCGCTCAACGAGTTCGACCCCACGTGGGTGCAGCTGCCGCCCGAGCCGCTGGCGTTCACCGGCCACCGGCTGGACGAGTTCGCGCAGCGGAACCGGTCCTGGGAGGAGCGGACCAACCACCTCAAGGACGTGCTGGGGAAGGCGAAGGCGGACCTGGCCGAGCGCGAGGTGCAGGTGACGCAGCTCCGGCTGGAGCTGGAGCAGACGAAGGAGGAGGTGGCGCGGCTCCTCGCCCGGTCGGACGAGCGCGCGGTGCGGCTGGGGCAGGGGCGGGAGCGGGACGAGCTCACCGCGAAGGTGCGGCGCGCGGAGTCGGAGGCGGGGCTGGCGCTGGAGCGGGCCGCCGGCGCGGAGAAGCGGCTGGAGGAGCACCTCGCGGGGGAGGGGACGCTCCGGGCGGCGAGGCGGAAGGCGGAGGAGGCGCAGGGCCTGGCCGACGACCGCGCCCGCCAGGAGCGCGCCCGGGCCGACGAGCTGGGCGCCGCCGCGCAGGAGCTCCGCGCCAAGCTGGACGCCGCCCACGCCGAGCACGCCGGCGTGTGGGCGCAGCTGCAGGAGGCCCAGCAGGCGCTGGCGAAGGCGCGGACGGCCGAGGTGGAGGTCGGATCGCAGGCCGCGCGGCTGGAGGAGGCGCGGCGGCGCGAGGTGGAGCTGGCCGCGAAGCTGTCCGCGGAGCAGGCCGAGCTGGAGTCGGTGCGCTCGGAGCACTCCCGGGCGGTGGTGGACGTCGAGCTGAAGGAGGAGGCCCTCCAGAAGCTCAAGGGCGAGCTGGAGAAGGCGCGCGAGGCCGCGGACGTCAAGGCCACCCGGAAGGCGCAGGAGCAGCTGGAGCTGGAGCGCGAGCGCTTCGAGGAGGCGCTGGCGGCCAAGGCGCAGGAGCTGGCGGGCGCGCTGACGGAGGTGGAGTCGGCGAGGGCGGAGGCGCGGAAGCTGCGGATCGAGCTGGACCTGCTCGCCGAGGGCAGCCGCCAGACCGCGTCGCTCAAGGACCGCGCCGCCAAGGCGGAGGACGCCGCGAGCGCCGCCCGGCAGCGGGTGGAGGAGCTGGAGGTCGAGCTGGACGTGGCCCAGCGCCGCGCCCGGAAGCTGGAGAAGGACGCGGCCGCCGTGGAGGCGCTGGAGGAGCAGCTCAGCCGCGTGCAGGAGCAGGCGCAGTTCCTGGAGAACCGGAAGGAGACGCTGGAGGAGCGGGTGGCGGCGCTCACCGCCCGGCTGGAGGAGGTCGCCGCGGAGCGCGAGGCGGCCGCCGCGGACAGCGCCAACGCCGAGGAGTCGCTGTCGGAGGTCACCGCGCGCGCGGAGGCGGCGGAGAAGCGCGCCGAGCACCTGCAGCACCGGGCGAGCGAGCTGTCCTCCGAGTTGGCCAAGACGTTCAGCGGGGTCGCCGAGCAGCGCAAACAGCTGGCCTCGCTGACCGAGCAGCTCGCCGCCGCGCAGCGGGTCGCGGACCTGAACGCGGAGGCGCTGGAGGAAGCGCGGGCCGACGCCACCCGCGCCGAGCAGTCCGCCCGCGAGCGCGACGCCGAGCTGGGGGAGCGGCTGAAGGCCGCCCAGGCGCAGCTGGAGGCCGCCGGGAAGGGCGCGGGCGAGCGCGTCCGCAGCGCCGAGGAGCGCGCCGACACCGCGGAGGAGCGGGCGCGGCAGGCGGAGCGGGCGTCGGCCGCGGCGGAAGCGCGGGTGGCGGAGGCGCAGAGGACCGCGGCGGAGGCATCGGCCCGGGCGGAGATCGCGGAGAAGGACGCCGAGGAGGCGCGGAGGATCTCGGCGGAGGCCGAGGAGGCGTCGGAGGCCGCTCGGCGCGTGGGCGCCACCGCGGAGGAGAAGGCGAAGACCGCGGAGCGGCTGGCGGTCGCCGCCGGGGAGCGGGCGCGGGAGGCGGAGGCCACCGCGGAGCAGGCCGAGGCGCGCTCGGAGGAGCTGGAGGCCGCCGCCGCGGCGTGGGAGCGGCGGGCGAAGGAGGCGGAGGACGCGGTCCGCGAGGCCGAGGCGCGGGTCCGCGAGTCGCGCGGGCAGGTGGAGGCGCTGGAGGCGCAGCTGCGGGAGGCGGAGGCGCGGGCGCAGGAGGGCGGCGCGCGGTCCGAGGAGCTGGGGTCGAAGGCCCGCGAGTCCACCGAACGCGCGACGGCGCTGGAGGCGCGGCTGCAGGAGGCGGAGGCGCGGGCGCGGGACCTCGAGGCGCGGCTGAAGACCGCCGAGTCGCGGGCGGAGGAGGCCGAGGGCCGGGTCACCGACGCGGAGGACGCCTCGGCCGCCGTGCGCGCGGAGCGGGACGCGCTGGAGGCCCGGCTTCGCGAGTCGGCCGGGCTGCGCGCGGGGCTGGAGGCGCAGCTGGAGGAGGCGCGGCGGGGGCTGGAGGCGGGGAAGGTCGAGGCCGAGCAGAGTCGCGGGCGCGCCGAGGACCAGGCGGCGGCCCTGCGCGCGGAGCGGGACGCGCTGGAGGAGCAGCTTCGCGCGTCCGCCGAGCAGCGGGGCGCGCTGGAGGCCCAGCTGGAGGGGACGCGGCGGGAGCTGGAGACGGCTCGCGCGGAAGTGGAGCAGCTCCGCGCCAAGGCCGAGGAGCTGGAGAAGGTGCGGCGGCGGGTGGAGGCCGTGGAGGCGGAGCACGGCGCCGCCGCGGGCGAGGTGGAGCGCCTGCGCGCCGAGCTGGAGGCGGTGGAGACGGCGCGGTCGACGCTCTCCACCGACAAGGCGGGCGTGGAGGGCGAGCGGGACGCGCTGCGGGAGACGGTGGAGCAGCTGCGCCGCGAGGCGGACGAGACCGCTTCGGCGCACGCCAAGCTGTGGGGCGAGCTGGAGGCGGTGAAGGCGGACCTGGAGGAGCGGTCCTCCGCGCTGGCGCGGTCCGAGGACGCGCGGTCCGATTCCGAGCGGGAGCTGGCCCAGCTCAAGGCGGCGCGCGACGGGCTGGAGGTGGACCTGGCGTCCGCCCGCGCCGACGCCTCCGAGGTGGTGGAGCTGCGCGAGAAGGTCGCCACCCTGGGGGGCGAGGTCGCCGCGCTCACCGAGGAGTCGCACCGGCGGATCGAGGAGCTGGCGCGGATGGACGAGGAGCGCGCCGAGGTGCTCGCGCGCGCCGAGCAGGCGGAGCGGGACCGGTCCACGATCAACGTCGCCCGCGAGCGGGTGGAGCAGGAGCGCGCCCACGCGGAGGAGCTGCGTCAGCGGGTGGAGGAGGAGCGGGAGCACCTGCGGGGCGAGCTGGGCGCGTCGGCCGCGGAGGTGGAGAAGCTGAGGGGCGAGCTGTCGGCGGCGCGGGACCAGCGCGCGTCGGTGGAGGCCGACCTGGACGGGGTGGTCGACAAGCTGCGGAACGCGGAGAAGGGGTCGCGGCAGGCGGCGGAGGAGCACCAGGCCGCGCTGGCGGAGCTGAAGCAGAGGGCCGAGGCCGCGGAGTCGCGGGCCGGCGCCGCGGAGGCCGCCGCCGAGGAGCGGGGTTCGGAGCTGGAGGCGCTGCAGAAGCGGGTGGAGGCGGCGGAGGAGAAGGTGGCGAAGGGCGCGCCGGTGCTGGCGGAGAGGGACAAGAAGATCGAGCTGCTGGAGCGGCGGCTGAAGGCGCAGGAGTCGGAGCTGAACGCGCTCCGGAAGACGGCCGGGCGCGCGGCGCCGGTGAAGGAGATCTACGAGCGCGCCGCGGCGGGCATCTCGGCGGCGAAGGCGGAGCTGTTCAAGCAGCCCACGCCGCCGCCGAGCGAGGCGGCCGGGCCCCCGGCCGAGAAGCCCCCGCCCACCATCACCGCGACCAGGCCCGCGCTCCCGAGGAAGAACGAGGGCAGCCAGGACACGAAGATCGGCGCGCTGCCGGAGCAGACCATCCGGACGCAGATGCCGACCCGGAAGGACCGGCCGGCGCCGTCCCTGGGGAATTCACCACCCCGGACCACCACGCCCTACGGCAAGGCGGTCACCCAGACGATGCCCGCCATGCCCAGGCCTCCCGAGGTCGAGGACGAGGGGCCGGTCCTCTCCACCGACGACGTGGAGATCAAGGACACCGACTCCGCCGGCCCCGACGCGGAGGAGATCCTCATCGTCGACGAGGACGAGCCGCTGTAGCTGGAGTGGCGCGCGGTGATGGATGGGTGCGACCCTGCGCCGGTCCAGGTTCCGGGGTCCTCGAACGTGACGCCACCGCGCCTTCGCCGTCTGTCGCGCTTTCTGATCGCCACCGCCTCGCTGCTCGCCATGGCGGTCGTGCCGCTGGCCGCCATCCTCCGCGCGCCGCCCCATCCGCCCGCGTGGCCCGGCCCGGAGTCGCGGCCGGGAGATCCGGACGCGGACCGGTCCAGCTCCGGCTGGAGGGATCGCCACCAGTGGCTGCACGGCGGCGACCCGACGCCCGAGGCGGTGGAACGCCAC
>DASRBA010000248.1:0-28203 GCA_035637895.1 Myxococcaceae bacterium | reverse complement strand
GGGTGCGCGGTGTGCGGGGCGCGGCTGAAGGAGATCGAGGCGTCGCGGGCGCGGGCGCGGGAGTCGGCGGGGTTCCACCGGGTGAAGGCGCGGCTGCGCGCTCCGGCGCCGCGGAGATGGACGTGGGTGATGGTCGGGGCGCCGGCGCTGGCGGCGATCGCGGCGGTGCTGCTGCTGGTGGTGCGGCCTCCGGAGGTGCGGACGCGGGTGAAGGGCGCGTTCTCGGTGGTGGCGGTGGCGGCGGATGGGAGCGAGGTGCAGCGGGCGCGGCCCGGAGATCGGCTCAATCTGGCGGTCGGCTCGGCGGGGCGGTCGCAGGTGCTGGTGCTGGGGGTGGATGAGGCCGGCGAGGTGGACATCCTGTGGCCGCCGGTGGGATCGCACAGCGTGCCGGCGCCTCCTGGAGCGAAGGCCGTGCTGCAGCCGTCGTTCGCGGTGACGCCGGGCTCGTTCGCGCTGTACGCGCTGTTCTCGAACGAGACGATCGACGGTGGGCCGGCGAAAGCGGCGCTGAGGGCGGAGGTGCAGGCCACGCGCGCCGCGGGGCGCGGGCCGCTCGACACGCCGGCACCCAGCGGGCCATGGGACGGGGCTGCGAAGCTCGTCCTCCAGGTCGCGCCGTGAATGCACCGCCGAAGCGTAATCGGCACCCACTGACGCGAAGCGGGCGTGTTGCGCGTGCGCGGAGCGCACTGAGCGAGGGCGCGCCGTGAAGGCACGATTGCTCCTGATCGCTGTGCTGCTCGCCGCCGGCGCGTCCGCCGCCCCGCGCCGATGGGCGCTCGTCATCGGCGAAGATCAGGGGATCGCTGGCGAAGAGACGCTCCGCTACGCGCGCTCCGACGCCCGCCGCGCGCTCGCCACGTTCCAGGCCATCGCCCTCGTCGACCCCGGCGCGGAGGTCCAACTGATCGGCGCCGACGCCGCCGCGGTGCGCGCCGCGCTCGCCTCCCTCGCCCAGCGCCTCCGCGCCAAGGCCACCCCCGCGGACTGGCTCACCGTCTACGTCTCCTCCCACTCCGGCAACGGCACCCTCCACCTCCGCGGCACCGAGCTCCCCCTGAGCGAGCTCCTCGACTTCGTCCGCGCCGCGCCCGTCAGCGTCGGCCTCCTCGTCGTCGACAGCTGCCAGTCCGGCACCCTCACCCGCGTGAAGGGCCTCCGCCCCTCCGGTCCGCTCCTCCGCGTCGACGTGGCGGACCTCGAGGGCCGCATCGTCATCACCTCCTCCGGCGCCGACGAGTACGCCCAGGAATCCGACGAGCTGGGCGGCTCCTACTTCACCCACCATCTCCTCGCCGGCCTCCGCGGCGCCGCCGACGCCTCCCGCGACGGGCGCGTCTCCCTCGAGGAGGCCTACGCCTACGCCTACGCCCGCACCGTCGAATCCACCCTCGCCTCCGCCGGCGGCCTCCAGCGCCCCTCCTTCCACAAGGACCTCCGCGGCCGCGGCGACCTCATCCTCTCCGAGCCCGTCACCGCCGCCGGCCGCCTCACCCTCGCCGTCGACGCCCCCGGCCGCTGGGTGGTGATCGCCGCCGCCGACAACGCCCTCGTCGCCGACCTCGAGAAGGGCGCCGGCCCCGCCACCCTCGCGCTCGTGCCCGGCCGATACCGCCTCCGCCTCCGCGGCGAGCGCGACTGGCTGGAGCGCTCCGTGGAGGTCCCCACCTCGGGCGGCGCGACGCTCTCCGGGGCCGACCTCGAAGCCGCCGCCCTCGCCCGCTTCGCCCGCCGCGGCGGCCTCCCCGCCGAGCACCGCCTCTCCGCCGGCTTCTCCATCTCCTCCGGCATCACCACCGGCCTCCCCGCCACCCTCGGCGTCCAGGCGCGTTTCCGCCGCGATCAGCCGCTCTGGGGGCCGCTGGGGCTCCTCGCCCTCGGCGTCGCCGCCCGCGAAGGGCGCGCCACCGGCTGGATCCCCTTCCGCCAGCGCGAGCTGGAAGCCTGGGCCTCCGCCGGTCTCCGCCTCCGCTTCGGCGCCGTGGACCTCGCGCCCGCCCTCGAAGCCGGCGCGCTCCTCGTCCTCCAGTCCGACCTCCCGGACGTGACGACCCGCCTCGGCCTGGAGCCCTTCGCCGACCTCTCCATCGAAGCCCGCCTCCCCATCTACGGCCCGCTCGGCGCCTTCCTCGAGCTCTCCGGCGGCGCCGCCGTCGTCCGCACCGACTCCGGCCTCACCACCAGCACCCACGCCGTCCCCCGCGCGCGGGGCTCGGCCGGCCTGACCTACGGCTTCTGACCCGGGTCATGTCCCAACCCGCCGCCGCCGCGTGTCCAAGGGGCACGAGCGGAGGTTTCACGCATGTCGCGCGCAGGACTCATCGCCCCCTTCATCGTCTTCTCCCTGATCGGCTGCCGGCCTTCGCAGTCCACACAGCCCCTGCTCCCTCCACTCCCGGAGATGCCGGGCATCCAGGACCACGTCTCCCTCACCACCATCTCCCCAGGCAAGAACGCCTGCGCGGAAGCGGAGCAACTCATCGAGGACCAGACCGTCCTCTGGATGCGGATCGCCCTGGAGAACGCGCGCCACGACAAGCTCGTCCTCACCACGCCCGGCTACCAGGACGCCGGCACCTCCGGCGGCCCCCCGACCACCTCCACCACCAACCTCCAGACCGCCGGCGTCGACGAGCCGGACGTGATGAAGAACGACGGCACCCGCATGTTCACCATCAGCAGCAATTCGCTGGTGACCCTCCAGACCTGGCCGGACACCCAGCTCCAGATCAAGGGCAGCGTCCCCATCGGCTGGGGCGCGCGCGAGCTGCTCCTCACCGCGCCGGACCGCGTGCTGGTGTTCTCCGCCCTCTCGGGCGGCACCCACGTCACCTCCGTGGACGTCTCCGACATGGCCAACCCGCGCGTCCTGGGGGCGGTGGAGATCCCGGGCAACTACCTCACCGCGCGCCGCGTGGGGGCGGCGGTCCGGGTGATCCTCCGCGACTTCTTCACCCTCCCTCCGGACGTGAACCTCTCACCCGATCTCCCGGCCGAGGACAGGGCCGCCTGGGACAGGCAGGCCATCGCCAACGAGGGTCTGATCCGCGACCAGCCGCTCTCGCACTGGCTCCCGCCGGTGACGGCCCTCGACGCCTCCGGGCAGGCGGTGCAGTCCTGGCCGCACCCGTGCGACCAGCTCTCCTCCTCCAACGCCCCGGTGCAGCGGGGGCTCACGGCGGTGGTCACCCTGGACGCGACCGACCTCGCACCGGTGGGCCGCTGGTCGATGCTGGGCAACGCGGACACCGTCTACGCGTCCCCGACGGCGCTCTACCTGGCCGCCAAGCATTACTGGTGGTGGCTCCAGGACTGGGCGGGCCTCCGCACGGCCACCTACGTCCACGAGTTCGACCTCTCCACCGCGGCCACCGCCGTGCATGTCGGCTCGGGCGTGTTCGAAGGAGACATCCCCAACTCCTTCGCGCTCGACGAGTGGAACGGGCGCCTCCGCGTCGCCACCAGCGTCTTCCAGCCGGGTGGAGGCCTCTTCGCGCGGACGAACCGCGTCCTCGTCCTCCAGCCCAGCGGCCGGGAGCTGGTGGAGGTGGGCCGCTCACCGGACTTCGCCGGCGGGGAGCTGCTGGAGAGCGCGCGCTTCCTGGGCGACCGGGCCTTCGTCGTCACCTTCCGGCGGGTCGACCCGCTCTTCACGCTGGACATGTCCGACCCCACCGCGCCGCGCATCGCCGGCGAGCTGACGGTGCCGGGCTTCTCCACCTACCTGCACCCGGTGAGCGACACCCAACTGGTCGGCGTGGGCGCCGGCAGCGAGAACGGCGCGCAGGTCGGCCTGTTCGACGTGAGCGACCTGGCCCACCCCACCCAGACCTCGACCATCCAGATCACCAACGGCACCAGCGAGGCGCAAAGGGACCACCACGCCTTCACCTGGCTCCCCGAGCAGAAGCTCTTCGCCATCCCCGTCGACTCCTGGGACCTGTCCGGGCGGTACACGGTCCAGGGGGGCCTGCGCGTCTTTCAGGTCTCGGGCGCGGACCTGCTGCCCCGGGGCACGCTCTCCATCCCCGCCCCGCCAGGCGGCACCTCGTCCATCCGCCGCTCCATCCTCACCACCGAGGACGCCTACGCCCTCGCCAGCGACCGGGTCGTCGTCTCCCGCCTCACCGACCCCTCCACCCCGGTCGCCACCGCCTACCTCCCGTGGCCTTGACGTCGCGGCCCCGTGCTCAGCGCGCGCCCGCGCCGTTGCCGTTCACGCGGTTGCGGAGCGCCCCGGCCAGCGCGTCCGGATCGGCCCGCTTCACCGCGCAGCGGTCGCCGCCGCCGAGATCGGCCTCGCCCTGCTTGAAGCGGCCCGGGCACTCCTTGAGGACGGCCTCCATCGGCTCGCCGTGGCGGGTGCGCGCCAGGCAGGAGGCGCCGTCCGGGGCCCACGCCGCTTCGAAGGACGCGCGCTCCGGGTCCCAGCCCGGCACCGCCCGCGTCATCCGGGCGTTGAGGCCCAGCGAGTCGTAGTACTCGATCGTCGTGCGCTCCTTCGTGTGGGACTGGCCGTCGCCGCAGTAGTCGGCGCGCGCCATCCGCGTGCACGCCTGGTGCGCGTCCGCCATCGAGCGGCCGTCGCGCTTCTCCCAAGGCTTGTACCCCCAGCCCACGCACTTGGTGAGGTCGCCGTTCTCGCAGGCGAAGGTGATCTTCCCCGCCACCTCGTGGTGCGCGCCGCTGGGGTCCCACACGCCGCCCAGGGCCAGCGCGCGCGGGCTGGGGTGATCGCCCGTGGGGATGCACGGGTTCTCCCACTCCAGGGACACCGGGTTCCACGCCTGGATCTGGTACCAGGTCATCTGCGGGTCGCCCTCGGCCGGCTCCTCCTCGCAGACGGCGACCTCCACCGGCTGGCCGTCGCTGGAGAGGCCGCGGAGGACCGCGCCCTTGGCGCCGGATGAGAGGTGCCCGCCCTCCAGCGCCAGCGCCTTCACGCCGTCCGGCGCCACCGCCAGCCCGTCGAGATTGGCGGAGACCACCACGCTCTTCTTCTCGTCCGGCTTCACCCGGTCCTTCTCCCGCCATCCGCTCCAGGTGCCCCACAGCTGGGGACCCTGCTGCGCGAAAAACCGACTGCTGCCCTGGCGTCCGCAGCGCCGCGCGTACTTGTCCGCCGCCGCCGGCGCCCCGGAGCTTCCGCCCGCGAGGGCGGCCGCCGAGGCGAGCGCGCACACCACGCCGATCCACCGCTTCGTCATCGTGCCCATGTTCTTGCCTCCTGCGGGTGGGTGCGCCCGGCCCGGGGCCCTATTCAGCGAGGACCGGCGCTGGGGCGCAGGCTCGGGCGCCGACCAAGGAATCGCGCAGGGTTGGCTCGCCCGCGCCGCGGTTGGCGATGAGGATGGACTGGCGCGGGTAGTACCAGCTGCCACCGCGGAGGACGATCTGCCCCTGCTCCGGGACCAGCGAGGTGGTCATCTCCATCGCGTTGCCGGCCATGTCGACCAGGCCGAAGGGGCTGGTGGTGCCGGGGTGAGCGCCGGCCACGTCCGGCCCGTACGCGTCCGGCTGGCGGCCGTAGGTGAGGTCGAAGTTGGCGTCGTCGGTCAGGAGCTGGTCGCCGCTCGGGAAGCCTCGCGCGTCGGCGCCGCGGGCGGCGCGCTCCCATTCCGCCTCGGTGCAGAGCCGGGCGCCGGGGAGCCGGCCGGACTTGTCCAGCCAGGCGAAGTACCCAGCCAGGTCGAGCGCCGACGCGCCCGACAGCGGGAGCCGGCGCCAGTCCCCGCGGGCGTTGCGCGTCCGGGCGCGGTACACGAAGTCCTCTCCCTCCCACGCGGTGAAGATGCGCTTGCCGGAGCGGAAGAAGGCCAGCGTCCAGCCGCTCACGGGTTGCCAGCGCAGCGTCAGGCCTCCCGCGGGGGTCGGGCGCAGCGGCTCCAGGAGGTGCCGCGCCTCCGCGCTGGGCGGGAGCGCGTCCAGGTACTGGAGCCAGTCGCCGAAGGTGACCTCGGTCCGCCCGATCAGGTAGCCGCGCTCCATGCATACGCGGTGGAGCGGGCTGCTCGCGAACTGCTCGCTCCGCATGACCTCGTCGTCGCTGCCTTCCAGGAAGCACCCGGGTGGCACGTAGACCATGCCGTCCGGGACGCGGTCCGGGAGCGCGAGATGGATCCGCTGGTTCCGGCCACGCTCCAGCAGCACCGGGAGCGCCACCGCGGCGCGGCCGGGCGCGGACAGCTGGAACAGGTACGACCCGGCGGGGAGCCGCCAGGACCGCGCGCCGCCGGAAGTCGGCGACGGCACCGGTTCGGGGAGTCGCCGCCCGTCGACCTCGGCGTACCGGGCGAGCTCCACGCGCGCGCCGGCCGGGGTGGGGAACAGGTCCAGCTCGGTCGGCGCGTCCACGCGCGCGCGCCACCTGGGCGAGGAGATCCGCTCCGCCACCGCGCGGACCGCCGGCGACTCCGCGCCCTGCGGGTGGAAGCACTCCTCCAGCTCCAGCCGCCCGTACGCCGCGGCGTCGAGCAGATCGCGCGACGCCTCGTGGCCGTACTGCCGCTCCAGCGCCGCCTCCAGGGTCCGCTCCACCTCCCGGTACGCCGCCTCGGCGCGGTCGTGCGCCGCCAGCGCCACGCGCCAGCTCCGTTCGCCGGCGTCCCACCGCGCCTTCACGCCCTCCGGCAGGGCCTGTGGCCGGTCCGGTCGAGGTGGGTCGAACCACGCGAGCGCGCCCTCGCGCTCCGCGCACGCGCCGTGGGCCAGCCGGGACGCGCCCTCCAGCCCGGCGCGCGCCGCCTCTTGCCGGCCGGTGACGAACGCCCGCTCCTCGCTCCACTGCTGGAAGCGGAAGCTGCCGTAGGTGGCGCTGATGGCGATCACCGCCAGGGTCGCCGCCAGCCGGCGCAGCCACCGCCGCCGCGTCACCCGCGCGCGGGAGACCCGGAGGAACTCGCGCTCGCTCCCGGTCAGCGTGGACAGGTCCAGGCCACGCGCCTCATCCAGCTGGCGCTTCGGCCACAGCAGCTCCTGGACGCGCTCCAGCCGGGCCCACTCCACCGCCGCCGTCTCCAGCCGCTGCCGCACCGCGCTCTGCCCCACGTCGTCGTTCAGCCAGCCCACCAGCCTGGGCCAGGCGTGGATCAGCGAGTCGTGGGTGAGTTGGTAGAGGACGTGGCCGCCCTCGGCGCGGGCCTGGACCAGGCGGCCCTGCACCAGCGCGGAGAGCGCGGCCTGCGCGTCCGGCGAGTCGGCGTTCAGCTCGTCGGCCCGGCGCTCGATGCGCGTCCGCTCGGCGGTGATCAACCGGAGCAGCAGGCGGCGAGCCTCGCGCGTCTGCGGCTCGCTCAGCGGCGCCACCACGCCATCCGCGTGCCGGGCGAGCATCCCGGCCACCCCACCCAGCGCGTCCAGCGACCCCTGCGTGATGCGCGCGCCCGCGCGGTCGCGCCGCTCCCACAGCTCGGCCAGCGCGAAGCTGAGCAGCGGGAGCCCGCCGGTGCCGCGCGCGGTGGCGTCCACCAGGTGCTGCACCAGGGCCTCGGACTCGAAGCTCACCCCGCAGGCGCGCGCGGGCGCGACGATCGCCTCCCGCAGCCCCTCGGCGGACATCGGGCGGAGGAGGTAGAGCGCGCGCTCCACCTGGTCGCCCAGGCCCGGCAGCCCCGCCACGCGGGTGAAGAAGTCGCCGCGCACCGCCAGCAGCACGCGCACCGCCGGGGACGGCCGGGCCAGCTCGGCCAGCGCGCTCGCGAAGGCGTCCCGCTCGCTCGCGTCGCTCAGCGTGACCAGCTCCTCCAGCTGGTCCACGAACAGCAGCAGTCCCCCGCGGTCGGGCAGGCCGTCGCGCAGCCGCTGCGCCAGCCGGACCGGCTCGTCCGCCAACTGGGTGAACACCACCTCCTCGCGGTCCGAGAGGACGGGGGCCAGCGCGGCGGCCAGCGCCCCCAGCGGCCTGCGCCCGGGCACGACGGTGACCGCCGTCGCCACCCGGTCCACCAGCACCTGCCCGGCGCCGGCGCGCGGGAGGATGCCGGCCCGGCACAGCGA
Source organism: Myxococcaceae bacterium (assembly GCA_035637895.1). Taxonomy (GTDB): domain Bacteria; phylum Myxococcota; class Myxococcia; order Myxococcales; family Myxococcaceae; genus DASRBA01. The sequence continues at coordinate 20,205 of DASRBA010000248.1, read as the reverse complement.
CGACTTCCCCACGCCCGACTCGGCCGCGACCAGCACCAAGGGCTGGGCGGCGAAGCGCTCCAGGATGCGGCGCACGTCCGCGCCCCGGCCGAAGAAGAGCGCCTGGTGCTCCGCCTCGAAGGGGGACAGCCCGCGGTAGGGGTTGGCGTCCAGCGGCTGGATGGGCTGGATGGCCTTCAGCGCCTTCACCAGCAGCTCCGCGGACGCGAAGCGCTCGGCCGGGTCGGCCCGGATGCACTGTTCGATGACCGCGGCCAGGTTGGGGTTGACGCCCGGCCCCAGGCGCGCGCCTTCGCGCGGGACGCGGTTCGCCAGCAGCTGGAAGAGGACGGCGCCCAGCGAGTAGAGGTCGCTCCGCTCGGTGGCGGGCGCGCCGTCCGCGCACTCCGGCGCCATGTACAGCAGCGTCCCCGCGGCGCCGCGCCCGCCCGGCCCCGCGTCCGGGTCCACCCGTTCGGCCAGGCCGAAGTCGAGGAGCTTCACCCCGCCGCCGCGCGTGGCGATGGCGTTGGACGGCTTGATGTCCCGGTGGAGCACCCGCTGGCGGTGCGCCGCCTCCAGCCCCTGCGCCAGGCCCAGGCCCAGCTCCAGGACGCGGTCCCAGGGCAACGGCCTGGGGAGGTCCAGCAGGCGCTGGCCCTCGATGAGCTCCGTCTCGATGTAGGGGTGCCCGTCGACCTCGCCCACCGAGTAGAGGGTGACGATGTTGGCGTGGTTGAGCGTGGCCAGGAGCCGCGCCTCGTTGCGGAAGAACGCCTCCACGCGGGAGCCGGGCTGCGCGGAGGCGATGAACTTCAGCGCCACCTCCCGCCCGACCGAGACGTTGCGCGCGCGGTAGACCACGCCCATCGCCCCCCGGCCGATCTCCGGGCCCAGCTGGAACTCGTCGAAGGCCGGAGGCGGCGTCCACGCGGTGGGAGCAGGTGGCGCCGGGTCGGAGTGGAGCGATGGCGCGTCCGAATCCTGGACCGCGGCCTCCAGGGCGCGCCGGCAGGTGGCGCACCCCTCCGCGTGGGCCCACGCGCGCTCCCGCTCCGCCTTCCCAAGCCGGCCTTCGGCGGCCTGAATGAGAACGGCGTCACCCAGGCACTCCAGGGAACCACGGCGTGGCGGTGAATCCGTCATGTCCAAACGTAGGATAGACGCGCATGGACATGGAGCTTACGCGGTCGATTCTCGAAGCCTACGCGGCGGCGCGCGCGGCATGGCCGCGGGTGGACCTCCCGAAGGACCAGTTCCTCCGCCACGTCGAGGCCCGGCTCCCGGAGGGCGGCCCGGGCGCGCTGGCGCTCCAGGACCTGTACCTGGCCTGCGCGTGCGTGCACCAGGTCCGGGGGGCGAACGAGGCGCTGGAGGCGGCGCACTTCTCCCGGCTGCCGGGCGCGCTGCGGCGGCGGTTCCGCAACGCGCCCGAGGCGACGCTGGACGAGGCGCTCCAACTGGTGCGCCAGAAGGTCCTCCTTCCGGGGGAGGATGGGGCGCCCCACCTGGCCACCTACGAGGGCCAGGGCAGCCTGTACCAGTGGATCAAGATCATCGCCATCCGGCAGGTCATCAAGCTCCTGCCGCCGGGCGACGCGCCGGAGCTGTTCGACCCGCTCTCCTGGAGCGAACCCGCCTCGCCCCGCGACGAGGAGCGGAGCCACGCCACCCGCGAGCTCCACGAGCGCCTCCGCGAGGTGTTCCGCGAAGCGGCCGCCAGCGTGCTGACGGAGGAGGAGCGGTCGCTGCTGGGCCAGTACTACAAGCAGCAGATGTCGCAGAAGTCGCTCTCCACCCTGTACGGCACCAGCCAGGCGGGGATCTCCCGGCGCCTGGCGCTCGTCCGCGAGACGCTGGGGGCGGAGGCCAGGAGCCTGATGCGCTCGCGCTACGGCGTCAGCGTCGAGGAGCTGGGCTCGCTCATCGCGGACCAGAGCCGGCTGGACGTGACGCTCAGCCGCATCTTCGGCAGCGAGCCCTCCCCTTTTTGAATCGATTCTGCTACCCGCGGCTCCATGCCGGAGCTTCCCGAGGTGGAGATCGCCCGCCGACAGCTGGAGCGCTGGCTGTCGGGGCACGCGGTGACGGGCGCGGAGGCGGATCGCACCCGCACCTTCCGCGGCGGCCACCCGGAGCGGTTCCAGCGCCTGCGCGGTCACCTCCGCGACGCCGGCCGCAAGGGCAAGTACCTCCTCCTCCAGTTCGACGACGGCACCGGCGTCCTCGCCCACTTCGGGATGACCGGGAAGCTGGTGAAGCGCCCGCGCGGTGTGACCGAACCCTACAGCCGCGCCCGCTTCCTCCTCGACGACGGCACCGCCATCCACTTCCGCGACCCCCGGATGTTCGGCCGCCTGGACGCGGTGGACGCCGGCCGGCTCCGCGCGCTGCCGGAGATCCGCCAGCTGGGGGTGGACCCCCTGGCGGACGGGATGGACTGGCGCGCCCTGCGCGACGCGGTGGCCCCTTCGCGCCAGGACCTCAAGGTGGCCCTGATGGACCAGGGCCGGGTCGCCGGGCTCGGCAACATCCACGCGGCTGAGGCGTTATTCCGATCAGGCCTTCATCCGGCCTCCAGGCCGGCCTCGCTCCTCGACGAGGACTGGAGACGTCTGTGCAAAGCCATCCACCAGGGCATCCGCTTCGCCCTGTCGCAGGAGGACGCCGACGAGATCGAGTACGTGGAGGAGCCCGGCGCCGGGAACCCGTTCCTGATCTACGGCCGCAAGGGCGAGCGCTGCCGCCGCTGCGGCGCCACCGTCCGCGCCTTCACCCAGGGCGGCCGCACCACCCACTTCTGCCCCGGCTGCCAGCGAAAGCCCGGCCGCCGCCGGCGCCGCTCTTGATTGATTGACTCAGGAGCGGGCCGCGTCTTAACTCCGCCGCCCTTTTCCACCAGCAGCTTGCTCAGGGAGAAACGCCCCAAATGTCGGCGCACCGTCATCTGGCCATCCTGATCCTCGCGCCCGCCCTGGCCTTCGCCGCCGGACCCACCCCCCCGGCCGACAAGGCGCCCGCGGACAAGGCGCCGGAGAAGCCCGCCGCGGAGAAGCCGGCCCCGGCCGAGAAGCCCGCCCCCGCGGAGAAGCCCGCTCCCACCGAGGAGGAGATCCGCCGCGAGGTGGACGCCAAGGTGGAGGCCGCCAAGAAGGAGCTGCGGGAGGAGATCCGCGCCCAGGCCGCCACCCAGTCCGTCGCCCAGGGCTGGCAGGAGGAGTGGACGGACGAGAAGCGGAAGCTGGAGCTGCTCACCGTGGATGGCTACTTCCGCGTCCGCCCGGACCTGTTCCACAACTTCGACCTGCGCCGCATGCCGGACCCCAGCGGCTTCACCATCTTCCCCACCTCGCCCGCCTCCCCCAACGAGCACACCATGGCCGGCGTGAACATGCGCCTGCGGGTGGAGCCGACGATCAACGTCTCCGAGGAGGTCCGGCTCCGGATGCAGATCGACGGGCTGGACAACGTCATCATGGGCACCACGCCCGACTACGCGAACACCCGCTCGGAGTTCGCGGACGCCTCCATCCTCTCCGAGTCCCAGGCGCCGGCGAACCTCGCCAACACCCTGAAGGAGTCCATCATCCTCAAGCGCGTGTTCGGCGAGATCTCCACCCCGGTGGGCGTCCTCCGCTTCGGGCGGATGGGGTCGCAGTGGGGCCTGGGGATGGTGCACAGCGACGGCAGCTGCTTCGACTGCGACTTCGGCGACACGGTGGACCGCGTCCAGTTCGTCACCCAGCCGCTGCCCGGCATCTACGTGACGCCGATGATCGACTTCAACTCGGAGGGCCCCTCCTCCCTGGTGGCCGGCGAGTCGGGCCAGCCGGTGGACCTCTCCCAGTCGGACGACGCGCACAGCTACGTGCTGGCGGTCGCCAGGCGCGACACCGACCAGCAGGTGAAGGCCAAGCTGGAGAACGGCCAGACCGTCATCAACGGCGGCCTCCACCTCACCTACCGCACGCAGCACAGCGAGGCGGGAGCGTTCCTCCCCGGCGACACCAACTTCAACTACACGGTGCGCAACTCCTGGCTCGTCATCCCGGACCTGTGGGGCAAGTACGAGCAGAGGAACCTCCGCATCGAGGCGGAGGTCGCCGCGCGGATCGGCAGCATCGGGAGCGCGGCCAGCCTGCACGGCCTGCCGCCCGAGGTGCAGACGCCGCTCTCCATCTTCGAGATCGGGGCGGTGGTCCAGGGCGAGTACCGGCTGTTCAGCGACAAGCTCAAGCTGCGCGCCGAGGTGGGCTACGCGTCGGGCGACACCGCGCCCGGGATGGGCGCCCGGCCGAACCGCGCCGGCTTCCCCCAGGCGGGCGACTACGACGGGCCGCAGTGGAACTGCAACTCGGGCGGCGGCTGCACCGACGCCAACATCAACAACTTCACCTTCAACCGGGATTACCGGGTCGACCTCATCCTCTGGCGCGAGCTGATGGGCGCGATCACCGACGCCGTCTACGTCAAGCCGTCCGGCGACTACGAGCTGGCGGACGGGCTGCACATCCAGGGCGCGATGATCTACTCGCGCGCGTTCTACGCCAGCTCGGTGCCGGCGGCGGTGGACCCCAACAACCTCGCCAACGTCGACCCCAGCCTGGGCGTGGAGTTCGACGGCGGCATCCAGTACGAGACCGACGACGGCTTCTTCGCCCAGGTGCAGGCCGGCATCCTCTTCCCGCTGGGCGGCCTCAACAACCCCAGCGTGGGCGGGCAGCCCCCGGTCTCGCTGGAGAGCGCCACCGCCTTCCGCGCCGCGGTGGGCGTCCGCTTCTGACCGCCTCCCGGGCCGCGCTGCTCGCCGTGGCCGTGGCCGCGGCGGCGCTGGCGCTCGGGGCGGGGTGCGGCATCAAGGGCCCGCCGCGCCCGCCGAAAGTCATGGAGCCGGGCGCCGCTCCGCCATATGAGCGCCCCGTTCCCCCGGTCGCGCCCGACGCGGGGGCGTGCCCGGGAGCCTGCTCCGGATGAACCACTTCCATTACCTGAAGGGTGAGCTGCACGCGGAGGAGGTCCCGCTCCGCGCCATCGCGGACCAGGTGGGCACGCCCGTCTACGTCTACGCGCGCGCCACCCTGGTCCGGCACTTCGACGTCATCTCCGCCGCCTTCGCCGACCGGCCGCACCTGCTCTGCTACAGCGTGAAAGCCAGCTCGAACCTGGCGCTCCTCCACCTCTTCGCCCACCTCGGCGCCGGCTTCGACATCGTCTCCGGCGGGGAGCTCGCCCGGGTCCTCGCCGCGAAGGGCGAGCCCAGCCGGGTGGTCTTCTCCGGGGTGGGGAAGACGCGGGAGGAGATGGCCCGCGCGCACCGCGAGGGCATCCTGCTGTTCAACGTGGAGAGCGCGGAGGAGCTGGAGCTGCTGGACGCGGTGGGGCGGGAGGCGGGGCGGCCGGCGCCGTTCGCGGTGCGCGTCAACCCGGAGGTGAACCCGAAGACGCACCGGCACATCGCCACCGGGCTGAAGACCTCCAAGTTCGGCGTGCCCTTCGACGAGGCGGCCGCGCTCTACGCCCGCAGCCGGAAGATGAAGGGCGTGGTGGCGCGCGGGGTGGACTGCCACATCGGCTCGCAGCTCACCTCGCTGGCGCCGCTGGAGCAGGCGCTGAAGAAGGTCTCCGAGCTGGCCTCCGCGCTCGTCCAGCGCGGCCACGCCATCTCCTTCGTCGACGTGGGCGGCGGCCTGGGCATCGTCTACCGCGACGAGCGCCCGCCCTCGCCGGTGGACTACGCGAAGGCGGTGGCGAAGGCGACGGCCGCCACCGGCGCCACCGTCATCCTCGAGCCGGGGCGGGTCATCACCGGCAACGCGGGGGTGCTGCTCTGCAGGGTGATCGTGCGCAAGCGCACCCGGGCGAAGACGTTCGTGGTGGTGGACGCGGGGATGAACGACCTCATCCGCCCCGCGCTGTACGAGGCGCACCACGAGGTGCAGCCGGTGAAGAAGCGCCGCGGCCGCGCGGAGAAGGTGGACCTGGTGGGCCCGGTCTGCGAGTCGAGCGACGTGCTGGCCCGCGACCGCGCGCTGGTCCTCCCCGGGCAGGGCGAGCTGCTCGCCTTTGCCAGCGCCGGCGCCTACGGGATGAGCATGGCCTCCAACTACAACTCGCGCCCGCGCCCGGCGGAGGTGCTGGTGGAGGGCGCGTCCTTCCGGGTGATCCGGGAGCGGGAAAAGCCCCAGGACCTCTGGCGCGGCGAAGCGCTCTAGGCCTATAGAGGCGCGGTCATGAACCGCTTCGAAGGGTCGATGACCGCGCTCGCCACGCCGTTCCGGAACGGGGCGCTGGACGAGGACGCGTACCGCGGGCTCATCCGGTACCAGTTGGACAACGGGACCACGGGGCTGGTCCCCATGGGCACCACCGGCGAGGCGGTGACGGCGTCCCCCGAGGAGCGCTCCCGCGCGGTGAAGCTGGCGGTGGAGGCGGCGGCCGGCAAGGCGCTGGTCATCGGCGGCGCGGGCTCCAACAGCACGCAGGAGACGGTGGAGGGCGTCAAGCGCGTGCGCGAGGCCGGCGCCGACGCCGCGCTGGTGGTCACGCCCTACTACAACAAGCCGACGCAGCAGGGCCTGGTGGAGCACTTCCGCGCCGTCGCCCGCGCCCACCCCGGCTTCCCGCTGGTGGCCTACAACGTCCCCGGCCGCACCGGCGTGGACCTGCTCCCGGAGACCTGCCAGCGCCTGTGCGACGTGGCGGAGGTGGTGGCGATCAAGGAGGCCACCGCGTCGATGATCCGCGCGGTGGACATCGTGGAGAAGTGCGGCGACCGGCTGGCGCTCCTCTCCGGCGACGACTTCACCGTCCTCCCGTTCATCGCCTGCGGCGGGCGCGGCGTCATCTCCGTCTCCTCCAACGTGGCGCCGCGGATGATGGCGGACCTGGTGGCGGCGGCGCGGGGCGGGAACCTGAAGAGGGCGCTGGAGCTCCAGGTGCAGATGAACGCCTTGCACCGGCTGCTCTTCGTGGAGTCCAACCCCATCCCGGTGAAGTGGGCGCTGCACCTGATGGGGAAGATCTCGCCGGAGCTCCGGCTGCCCCTCACGCCGATGTCGGAGGCGAACGCGGGCAAGCTCGAGGGCGAGCTGAGGAAGCTGAAGCTGATCTCCTGAGGGTGGGGCCATGGCGGCGGATTCGGCGGTGCGCGTGGTGGTGGCCGGGGTGGCGGGCCGGATGGGCGCCACGCTGGCGCGGCTGATCTCCCGGTCGCAGGGCCTGCGCGTGTGCGGCGGCACGGAGCGCCCGGGTTCGCCGCTCGTCGGCAAGGACGGCGGCGGCTTCACCGTGGTGGAGGACCTGGGGCAGGCCATCCGTTCGGGGCAGGGGCAGGTGGTGATCGACTTCACCTCGCCGGAGGCCGCGGCCGGCCACGCGCGGGCCTGCGCGGACGCGGGGGCGGCGCTCGTCATCGGCACCACCGGGCTGGGGCCGGAGGCGAAGGAGGCGCTGCAGGCCGCCGCGAAGAAGGTGCCGGTGGTCCAGTCGCCCAACATGTCGGTGGGCGTGAACGTGATGTTCAAGGTGGCGGCGGAGCTGGCGCGGGTGCTGGGGCCTTCGTTCGACGTGGAGATCGTCGAGGCGCACCACCGGATGAAGAAGGACGCGCCCAGCGGCACCGCGCTCAAGCTGGCGGAGGAGGTGGCGGGCGCGCTGGGGCGCGGGCCTTCGGACCTCCGGTTCGCGCGGCACGGCCAGGTGGGCGAACGGCCGCGGGCGGAGATCGGCATCCAGGCGCTGCGCGGGGGCGACGTGGTGGGCGAGCACACCGTCTTCTTCTTCGGCGACGGCGAGCGGCTGGAGCTCACCCACCGCGCCTCCAGCCGCGACCAGTTCGCCCAGGGCGCGCTGCGGGCGGCGGCGTGGGTGGCGGGCCGCGCGCCGGGCCTCTACGACATGGCGGACGTGCTGGGCCTGAAAGGGGGGCGTGCGTGAGGTACTGCCGCTTCAAGCACCAGGGCGTGGCGCGGTACGGCGTCATCCACGGGGACGAGGTGGTGGCGCTGGCCGGCGCGCCGTGGGTCAGCTCGTCGGAGACGGGGCCGGGCGTGCCGCTGGCGGCGGCGGAGCTGCTTCCGCCCACCGAGGCGTCGAAGATCGTCGCGGTGGGGCAGAACTACCGCAAGCACGCGGAGGAGCTGGGCAAGCCGGTCCCGCCGGAGCCGCTGCTGTTCATCAAGCCCGCCACCGCGCTCAACGCCCACGCCCAGCCCATCCTGCTGCCGCCCGACAGCGCCGAGGTGCACCACGAGTCGGAGCTGGCGCTGGTCATCGGCCACCGGATCAAGGACGCGGACGAGGCGCAGGCGGCGAAGGCCATCTTTGCGCTCACCTGCTTCAACGACGTCACCGCCCGCGACATCCAGCGGCGCGAGGTGCAGCACACCCGCGCCAAGAGCTACGACACCTTCGCCTGCGCCGGCCCCTGGATGGAGACCGAGCTGTCGCCCGCGCACCTCCGCGTCGTCTGCCGCGTGAACGGGCAGGTGCGCCAGGACGGGCGGACCTCCGACATGATCTTCCCCCCGGCCCGCCTGGTGAGCTTCATCTCGCGGATCATGACCTTGCTGCCGGGGGACCTGGTCTCGACCGGGACGCCCTCCGGCGTCGGCCCCCTCCGCGACGGCGACCTGGTGGAGGTGGAGATCGAAGGAATCGGGATACTCGCCAATCCGGTTACTCTGGCGCGGTCCACGTGAGCGAACTGGTGCACATCGGGCTCGGCTCGAACCTGGGCGACCGGGAGCAGAACCTCCTGCTCGCCGTCCAGGCGCTCTCGCGCATCGACGCGGTGTCGTTGCTGAGGCGGTCGACGCTCTTCGATAGTGCGCCCGTGGGACCCCGGCAGCCGCGGTTCCTCAACGCCGTGGTCGAGGTGGAGTGCGATCTCCCGCCCGAACGCCTGCTCACCATCCTCAAGCAGATCGAGGTCGACCTCGGCCGCCGCCCGGGCGAGCGCTGGGGGCCGCGCCCCATCGACCTCGACATCCTCCTCTGGGGGTCCACCATCGTGGCCACTCCGTCGCTCCAGGTTCCTCACCTCCATCTCCACCAGCGGCGGTTTGCCCTGGAGCCGCTGTGCCAGTTGGTGCCGGACGCGAGACACCCGGTGCTCGGCGTGACCATCGAGGAGCTCCTCCGGAGCGCCCCCGCCCAGGATTGCGCGCGCCACGTCGGCGCGCTGTGGCCGGAGGCCCAGACGTGAGGCGAGTCCTGTTTGCGGTGGTGGCCGCCGTCGCGGCGGTGGCGATGGCGCAGGGCGCGAGTCAATCGCTGCCGCCCGGGCACCCGTCGCTCGATGGCGCGAGGAGCGCGCCGCCTGGTGGCGCCGGCGCGCTGCCCCCCGGGCACCCGTCGCTCGATGGCGCGAGGAGCGCGCCTGGTGGCACCGGCGCGCTGCCCCCCGGGCATCCGTCGCTCGATGGCGCGAGGAGCGCGCCTGGTGGCGCCGGCGCGCTGCCCCCCGGGCATCCATCACTCGATGGTGCGGGCGCATCATCCGGTTCGGATTCACTTCCACCCGGGCACCCAGCGATGGACGGCGCGTCCGCGCCCCCCACCATGCCCCCCGGCCATCCGGCGACGCGGGAGGGCGCCGCCCCCCCCACCGCCGACGATCTCCTCAAGCGCCTGGACGCGCAGCCGGACCTGAAGTCGCGCGAGAAGTCCTTCGACATCGCGGTGGCCGTGGGCAAGCTCTACTACTCCAGCGCCCGCTACGCGGAGGCCGCGGAGTACCTCGGCCAGGCCTGGCCCAAGTCCGAACGCGCCCGCCAGCTCTTCCTCCAGCAGTCGAAGAAGGTGAGCACCCCGCTGACACCGCCGGACGCATGTCGGCAACCCATGGAGCTGAAGGCCCTCCTCGCCGAGATGGAGAAGCGCGCCGCCTCCAACGACGCGGCGGGCGCGGCCGGCTGCGGCGCCATGGCGATGGACCAGGTGCTGGAGGCGGAGGAGATGCGCGGCAACGCGCTCGCGGTGGAGGGTGACGCCAAGGGCGCCGCGGAGTCCTACCAGCGCGTGCTCCAGGTCGACCCCAAGCGCGACGGCAGCCTCTACGGCCACGCGATGGCGCTGATCGAATCGCGGCCCGACGACGTCGCCTCGCTGAAGACCGCCAGGTCGGACCTCGCCGCCGCCCTCGCCACCGCGGAGGCCTCCAGCCGCCGCGAGCTGGTGCGGCTCACGAGCGATCGCCTGGACCGCGCCATCACCGCGGGCGGCTTCACCAAGCTCGCCGCGAACGAGGCCGCCGAGCGCAAGGCGAAGGGCCCGCCGAAGACGCCGCCCTTCGTCGCGCGCGCGCTGGCCGCGCAGGGCGGCATGGGAGGCCCAGGTCCAGGCCCGAGCCAGGGCCCCACCCAGGAGCAGGTCCAGCGGATGGCGGAGGCGGCGCAGAACATGGAGCGCACGCCGGAGGTCGAGGCCGGCTTCGCCAAGCTGGTGGAGCAGGGCGAGGACTCGCTGGCGAAGGGCCGCTACCAGGAGGCGCTCGACGCGTACAAGCGCGTGGTGCCCTTCCAGCCGGAGAACGGCCGCGCCAAGGCGGGCATGGCCTGGGCGATGGTGGGCCTGAACAAGCAACCGATGGCGGACCGCGTGTGGATGGTGGCGGTGTCCAGCGACCCCGCGGCGGTGGACCACCTGGGCGACCTGCTCAAGCAGAAGGGCGACGAGAAGGGGGCGAAGGCGCTGTGGGCGAAGCTGAAGGCGTCCGCGCCCGACTACGCCGCCTCCAACGGGTTGGACAAGAAGCTGAACTGAAGCGCTAGCATCCGCGGCGCCATGCACGCGCTCACCCTCGCCGTCCTGATGGTGGCCTCGGGGGCGCCCGCGCTCCCGCAGCTGAAGATCGCCAGCCCCGGCCTCACCGGCGTCCGCGTCACGGACAAGGAGGCCACCTTCTTCTCCGAGCACCTCGCGCAGCAGATGGCCGCCGCCGGCGCCAAGGTGACCTCGGACCGGGAGATCTCCGCGCTGCTGGGGCTGGAGCGGAAGCGGCAGCTCCTCGGCTGCGCCGAAGGCTCCAGCCAGTGCGTGACCGAGATGGCCGGCGCGCTGGGCGTGGACGCGCTGGTGGTGGGCGACGTGGCGAAGCTCCAGTCGCACTACCAGGTCAACGTGAAGCTGCTCTCCGTCACCACCGGCGCGCTGCTGGGCGCCGAGTCGGAGCGCGCCGACACGGATGAGCAACTGGTGGACGCGCTCACCGCCATCGCCGGGCGCCTGGTGAAGCAGGGCGCGGAGAAGCTCTCGCGGTCGCTCGCCCCCGAGGGACGCGCGGGCACCGGGTCCTCGGGCCCGTCCGTACCGGTGCTGCCCATCGTGCTCGCCGGCGTCGGCGTGGCGGCGGGCGGGTTCGGCGGCTTCGCCTACTCGCAGGCCAACGCGCGCTACGGGGAGCTGCAGATCACCACCGACGGCTCGCGGGCCCTCCAGCTCCGGGACGAGGGCATCGGCTGGCGGACCGCGACGCAGGTGGGGCTGGGCGTGGGCGTGGCGGCGGTGGCCGGGGCGGCGGTGACGTTCTTCATCGGAAACGCCGCCGCGTCTCCCCAGGTCGCCCTCTCCACCTCGCCGCGAGCGACCGGCGTGGTGCTCTCCTGGAGGTGGCCATGAAGCGCGCCTGGCCGTTGGCGGCGGTGGGTCTCGCGCTGCTCGCGTGCTGGGACTTCGAGGGCCAGTACCAGCGCTGCCTGGACACCGGTCGCTGCTCCGACGGAGGTGGGGGTCGGGACGGAGGCGACGGCGGTGACGGAGGAGGCGGGGATGCCGGCGACGGCGGCGGAGGGACGACCTGCCCGACTGGGGCGCCCACCGGCAACGGCCTGTGCCTGGTGGCGCGGTACGACCGGCGCGCGCCCATGTACGGCATCTACGCGGCCTCGCCCGACCAGATCTTCTTTGGCGGCCACGACGAGGCGGTCTCCACCTGGTCGGGCGGGGCGCTCCAGGACGGCGTCACCGGCCTCCTCAACGGCTACGAGATGGCCGACCTGAGCGGCACCGCGCCGAACGCGATCTGGGCGGCCCTGATCACGCTGGGGTCCAGCTCCGACGTCTACCGCTACGACGGGTCGCAGTGGCGCGACGTCATGCCGGGCGCGTTCACCGGCGGCGACTGCCGCGGCGTCTGGTCGGAGGATCCGGCGGCCGCGTGGCTGGCGTGCGACCAGGGCATCTACCAGGTCACCTCCGCCGGCGGCATCCAGCGCGTCAACACCTCGACCAGCATCGCCTTCAACGGCGTCTGGGGGCTCCCGGGCGGGACGGCCTGGGCCGTGGGGGGCGACTCCACGGCGGGGACGGCGAACATCTGGGAGCGCCGGTCCGGTACCTGGAGAGGGATCGCGTTCGTCGGCGAGGGTGTGCTGAAGGCGGTCCATGGCCGCAACGACCACGACGTCTGGGCGGTCGGGCAGGGCCCGTCCCTGATGCACCTGGACGACGCGGGCTGGCAGAGCATCGGCTCCGCCCTGGCCGGCAGCCTGCAAGACGTCTTCGCCGCCTCGGACGGGGAGACCTGGATCACCGCCGGCTCCAACCGGGTGATGGTGATCTCCCCGGACGGGGGCCAGCGGACGTTCGTCCCTCCGGGGGTCCCCGGCGTTCCGGGGAGCATCTTCCTGCAGCAGGTCCAGGTCTTCGACACCGGGGACGTGTGGTTCACCGGCGTCACCGACGACGGAGGGACCGAGCTCAACGGGCTGGAGATGCACTACGTGAAGCTCTGACCGCTGCGGCCAGCAGACATTCGAACCCGCGGATCCAGCGCGCCGCTTCCGGGACCGCGTTAAAAGGCGCGGAGTGAACCCCGCCCGCCCGCCCGCCCTCTCCGCCGTCGGCCGCGCGCTGCCGCCCCACCGCGCCGACCAGGAGACGCTGATCGCCGCGTTCCGGGACCTGTGGGCGAAGCAGCACTTCAACGTCGACCGCCTGGAGGATCTGCACCGCGCGGTGCGCGTGGGCGGGCGCAACCTGGCGCTGCCGCTGGAGCAGTACCCGGCGCTGGACACCTTCCAGAAGCGCAACGACGCGTGGATCCGCGCCGCGCGCTCGCTGGGCGCGGAGGCGGTGCGGCGCGCGCTGGAGGCAGCGCGGCTGCCGGTGGAGGCGGTGGACCACCTGTTCTTCATCACCGTCACCGGCATCGCCACGCCCAGCCTCGACGCGCTGCTGGTCAACGACCTGGGCCTGCGCGCGGACCTCAAGCGCACGCCCATCTTCGGCCTGGGGTGCGTGGGCGGCGCCGCCGGCATCGCCCGCGCCGCCGACTACCTCCGCGCCTTCCCCGGCCAGGCCGCGGTGCTGCTCTCGGTGGAGCTGTGCTCGCTCACCTTGCAGCGCGAGGACCTCTCCATCCCCAACATCATCGCCTCCGGCCTGTTCGGCGACGGCGCCGCGGCGGTGGTGCTGGAGGGTGGCGACCGGCGCCCAGCGTCCCCGCGCGTTCCCCGCGTCGTCGCCACCCGCGCCGTCTTCTACCGGGACACCGAACGCATCATGGGCTGGGACGTGGTGGACACCGGCTTCAAGGTCGTCCTCTCCGCCAAGGTGCCCTCGCTGGTGCGCGAGCGCATCCGCGGCGACGTGGACGCCTTCCTCGCCGAGCACGGGCTGGACCGCTCCCGCATCGCGCACTGGGTGGCGCACACCGGAGGGCCCAAGGTGCTCCGCGCGTTCGAGGAGGCGCTGGAGCTGCCGCCGCGCGCGCTGGAGCGCTCGCACCGCTCGCTGGAGGAGACCGGCAACCTCTCCTCGGCGTCGGTGCTGTTCGTGCTGGGCGAGCTGATGGACGAACCAAGGGGTCCGGAAGCGGAGCCGCCGCGCGAGGGCGATTACGGGTTGCTGCTGGCCATGGGCCCCGGGTTCTGCTCCGAGCTGGTGCTGCTGCAATGGTGAGCCCCGGACCGGAAGAGGCCGTCCGGCAGCAGGCGCTGGGGGAGATCCGCCGCATCCTGGGCGAGGAGCTGGCGGTGGCCGCGGCGGTGGAGCCGGGGCTGGCCCTGGTGGCCGACCTCCACCTCGACTCGATGGAGCTGCTCACCCTGGCGGTGGGGCTGGAGAACCGGTTCCGCGTGAAGCTGAACGAGGCGGACGGCGCGGGGGTGAAGACGGTCGGCGACCTCGCCGGGCTGGTGGCGCGCCGCGTTCAGGAGACGCGGCCGTGACGGCGCCCGCCCCGGAGCACCCCACGGTGAACGCGGCGCTCCGGGCCGCCGCCGCCAGCCCGTACGCGCTCACCTTCCTCGACGCGCAGGAGCGGGAGACCGCGCTCACCTGGAGCCAGGTGCTGGAGCGGGCGGCGTCCGCCGCGGCGGCGCTCCTGGCGCGCGGGGTGAAGCGCGGGGACCGGGTGGCCATCGTCATCCCCACCAGCCCGGCGTTCGTGGACACCTTCTTCGGCGCGCTGCTGGCCGGCGCGGTGCCGGTGCCGCTCTACCCGCCGGTCCGGCTGGGGCGGCTGGACGAATACCACCGCGCCACCGCGCGGATGCTGGAGCGGGTAGGCGCCGCGCTGGTGGTGACCGACGCGCGGGTGAAGCTGCTGCTGGGGCAGGCGGTGGCGGCGGCGCGGCCTCCCCTGGGGTTGATCGAAGCGGAGGCGCTCCGCGGCGCCGCGCCGGCGGCGTGGGTGGAGGTCCAGCCGGAGGACCTGGGGCTGATCCAGTTCTCCTCCGGGTCGACGGTGGATCCCAAGCCGGTGGCGCTGGAGCAGCGGCACCTCGTCTCGCAGTGCGCCGCGCTGAAGGCGCTGATGCCGGAGCCGGCGAGCTCGGGAGCGCTCGGCGTCTCGTGGCTGCCGCTGTACCACGACATGGGGCTCATCGGCGCCCTGCTCTCCGCCGCGTACTACCCTGGGCCGCTGGTGCTCATCCCGCCCGAGGTGTTCCTCGGCTCGCCGGCGATCTGGCTGCGCGCCATCTCGCGCTTCCGCGGCACCGTCTCGCCCGCGCCCAACTTCGCGTACGCGCTGTGCCTGAAGCGGGTGAGCGACCTGGACCTGGAGGGCGTGGACCTGCGGAGCTGGCGGTACGCGCCCAACGGCGCGGAGCCGGTGTCGCCGGAGGTGCTGCGGCGGTTCGCGCGGCGCTTCGGGCCGCTGGGGTTCGACCCGGCGTCGCTGATGCCGGTGTACGGGTTGTCGGAGGCGGCGCTGGCGGTGACCTTCTCGCCGAGGCGCTCGCCCGCCCGGACGTGCGCGGTGGACGCGCGCGCGCTGGCGGAGCGCGGGCGGGCGGAGGCGGGCGCGTACGAGCTGGCGTCGGTGGGGCGGCCGGTGCCGGGCGTTGAAGTGGAGGTGCGAGGCGAGGACGGGCGCGCGCGGCCGGAGCGGCAGGTGGGGCGGGTGATGGTGCGAGGGCCGTCCGTGATGCGCGGCTACTTCGAGGACGAGGTGGGGTCGCGCGGCGCGCTCTCGGGCGGGTGGCTGAACACCGGCGACCTGGGGTTCATCGAGGACGGCGAGCTGTTTCTGTGTGGGCGCGAGAAGGACCTGGTCATCATCCGGGGGGCGAACCACGCGCCACAGGAGTTCGAGGGGTGCCTGGAGGGCCTCGCCGGGGTGCGGCCGGGGTGCGCGGTGGCGCTCGGGTTCACGCCGCCGGGTGGGACGTCCGAGGAGCTGCTGATGCTGGCCGAGCGACGCGGCGACACCTCGGAGGACGCCAGGGTAGCGGAAGACATCCGCACTGCGGTTGTCGAGGCCACCGGCGTGCGGCCGCACACGGTGAAGCTGCTGGAGCCGGGGACGCTCCCGCGCACCTCGAGCGGCAAGATGCGCCGCGGCGAGGCGCTCCGGCGCTACCTGGCGGGCCAGCTGTCGCCGCCGAAGAAGATGAACGTGGTGCGCCTCGCCGCCGAGCTGGCGCGCTCCACCTTCGCGCTCGCCCGCAGCCGGCTCGGCTCCAAGGATTCCAGCGGACCCCGTTCTCCTCGCGCCCGAGGGTGATTCCCACCCCGGTCGCGGAGGAAGACGCACATGAAGGTTTGCTTGGTCCGGTTGTGGACAGCGGCGATGGCGCTCGCCCTCGCTGCCTGTGGAGGGGGGCTCGACCAGCCAGAGACGTCGTCGTCGAAGGTGGAGGCGCTCGACACGGTGCCGGTGAGGGGTAACCCCACCGGGAAGCTGGGCGGCACGCGGCAGCATCCGCCCGCGGCCTCGCGCGCGGAGAACGCGGCGGGCGGCATCGGCCAGAACAGCTTCTCGGGCTACGGCATCGACTACCACGACGGCCCGATCATGCTGGGGACGGTGAACGTCTATTACATCTATTACGGCAACTGGACCGGCAACAGCGCCCCGCTGATCCTCAAGGACTTCATGCTGGGCCTGAGCGGGTCGCCGTACCACAACATCGAGACGACGTATTACGACGGCGCCGGCCGCCACGTGAGCAACTCGGTGCGGTACCAGGGCTCGTACTTCGACACCAGCTACGCCTACGGCACCAACCTGAGCGACGCCAACATCCAGCAGATCGTCGCCAACGCGCTCGGCTCGGGCGCGTTCCCGGTGGACGCCAACGGCGTGTACTTCGTGCTCACGTCGTCGGACGTGACCGCCTCGTCCGGCTTCTGCACCGCCTACTGCGGCTGGCACTGGTACGGGACGATCTCCGGCGCGAACATCAAGTACTCGTTCGTGGGCAACGGCGACCGCTGCCCCTCGGCCTGCCAGGCGCAGACCACCTCGCCCAACGGCAACGCGGGCGCGGACGGGATGGCGTCGGTGGTGGCGCACGAGTTGGAGGAGGCGATCAGCGACCCCAACGTGAACGCCTGGTACGACTCGTCGGGCGAGGAGAACGCGGACAAGTGCGCCTGGAGCTTCGGCACCACGTACACCGCGCCCAACGGCTCGCGCGCCAACGTCCACCTCGACCAGCGCGACTTCTACATCCAGCAGAACTGGGTGAACGCCGCGCCCGCCGGCTACTGCGCGCTCGGCTACGGGACCACCACCGGGAAGACCACCGTGGTCGCGTCGTCCGCCAACACCGTGGGCAACACCGTCTACGTGAATGACCCGTTCTTCAACGGGCACCCCAACCTGGTCATCGAGGCCACGCACGTGTGGAACCCGGGCGGCGTGGGCGGCACGTACGTCAACCACCCCATCGGCGTCTGGTACGACGGCCTCCGCGGCCAGTGGGGCGTGTTCCACCAGGACTCCACCAGCCCGGCGGCCGGCGAGGCGTTCAACCTCTACGCGAGCTACGCCACGCAGAAGGCGTTCACGCACCTCGTCACGCCGGGCAACATGTCCGGTGACTTCACGTGGATCGACGACGCGCTCACCAACGGCAACCCGAACGCCAAGGTGCTCGCCACGCCGAGCTGGAACCCGCCGCGCGGCTCCGGCATCTACGACACCAAGAACCTGGGCGTCTGGTACGACGCGGGCGCCGGCAAGTGGGCCGTGTTCCACCAGGACTACTCGGCGATGACGAACGGGGAGGCGTTCAACGTCCTCATCCCCGACGGCTCGTTCGTCACCACCAGCACCTCCGCCAACTCCTCCGGCGACACCACGTACATCAACAACGCCGCCACCAACGGCCGGCCCGGCGCCATGGTCTTCGCCATGTCGAACTGGAACCCGGGCGGCGCCGGCGGCACGTACCTCAACCACCCGATCGGCGTCTGGTACAGCGCGGGGATGGCGGAGTGGGCGGTCTACACGGACGACATCACCACCATGCCGCTCAACGAGTCGTTCAACATCTGGGTGGCGCCGTAGCGCCTTCCCGGCCAAGGATCCGCGCCGTCCCCGTTTCTCGGGGGCGGAGGGGTCCTCCGACGCGACGGTCACTGCTCATCGCTGGAGTGGGGGTGACGGTGACCGCCGCGGCGGCGCTCGGCTTCACGCGGTGGTCGGAGCGCCGCGACGAGGCGCGGCTGTGGCTGGCGGAGGTCCCGTCGCGAGCGCTGGAGCCGCGGTTGTCCTCCGGGCCCGCCACCCGCTACCGCCCGCTCTCCGTCTCCCGGGGCGGCGTGGAGCTGCCGGCGCCGCCGCTGGCCTCACTGGCGAAGCTGGAGGAGCGCGGTCAGATGGTGGCCATCGCGGACGCATACCTGATGCGTGGGCAGGCGGAGCCGGCGCGGCCGTACCTGGCGCGGGCGCCGATGGATGCCGACGCGCTGAGCACCCGGGCCGCGCTCGACCTCCTCCTGGGCAAGCCGGAGGACGCGCTCCACCACGCGGACGAGGCGCTGAAGCTCCAACCCGTCCACGCGCCGGCGCACTGGAACCGGGCGCTGGCGCTGCGCGGCCTGGAGCTGCCGTTCACCGCCGCGCAGGAACTGGACGCGGTAGCCGCGCTCCACGAGCCCGGCTGGTCGGACGAGGCGCGCGCCACGGCGACCCACCTGCGCGAGGAGACGAAGAAGCGCCAGGAGGCGTACGCGGACGGGCTGAAGCGATGCCGAGCGGCGATGCGCGGCGAGGCGCCCTACCCGCTGGACGTGGTGGACCGCTCGAAGCGCCTGGCGCGGTTCTGCTTCTACGACGTGCTCCGCGGGGCGGGGACGGTGGAGGCGGTGGCCGCGCTGGAGCCGGTCGCCAGGGCGCTGGACGCGCGCTTCGGCGGCGCGGCGCTGGGCCAGGCCGTGGCGCGGGTGAAGGCGGCGGCTGGAGCGCCGCAGCGCCCGGAGCTGTCGGCGGCGTACGCGCGCTTTGTCGAGTCGCACCCGGGCGACGACGTGTGGCTGAAGCTGGCGGACGAAGCGCGCTCGGCACGCCAGGCGGACATCGAGCTGGGCGCGCTCTACTTCGTGCACGCCGGGCGGCTGGACACCGGCCTCTACGTCCCGCTGGCGCTGGCCACCGGAGACGCGTGGTTCGCGGCGCTCGCGGAGGAACTGGCGGCCGGGGTGGAGGCGCAGCGCGGCGAGCCGGCGCGGGCGCTGGACCGCCTCGCCCCGCTGGAGGAGCGCTGCGCGCGCGAGGACCGGGTGGAGGACCGCTGCCTCACCATCCTGCGCGCCATCGCCTACGACCACGCCGTGCTGCTGCAGATGCGCGCCGCCAAGGACGCGGGGCTGAGCGCCATGGCCCGCGCGCGCGCGGACGGCGACTGGACGACCGAGCTGACGCTGCTCAAGGAGATCGGCCAGACGGAGCGCATCCGCGGCGACCTGGGCCTGGCGCGCGCCTACCTGGACGAGGCGCTCGCGCGCGCGCCCAACGCCTGCGACACGGTGGAGTTCGTCCGCTCGAACCTGGCGGCGGCGTACCAGCAGGTCCTCGACTTCGCCGAGGCGCGCCGGCAAGCGGACCAGATGGGCAAGTGCGAGCAGCCGCCCTCGCTGACCCGGATGCTGGCCATCGCCGACCTGCAGCGGGTGCTCCCCAAGAAGGACGACATCCGGGTGATGGAGCGCGGCGTGGCGGCCGCCCGCGCCGACGCCACCCTGAGCGTCGGGGACCAGGCCCTCATCACCCACATCGCGGGGCGCGCGTGGCTGGAGCACGACCGGAATGGCGGCGAGCGCCTCCTCCGCCGGTCGATCTCCGAGGCGGAGCACCTCACCGGCGACCGCGTCGCCGCCAAGGCGCGCCTGTACAGCTACACCTCGCTGATGCTGGACGCGGGGAAACGCGGCGACTTCAACGGCGCGCTCCGGTTGTTCATCGAGGAGGGACGCTGGCCATCGCTGCCGCCGTGCTCGCTGTGGATGGCGGCGGATGACGAGCGGCTGCTGGTCATCGCGGTGGGCGCGGACCGTCGCGCGGAGGGCCGGTACGACGGCGCGCGCCGCAAGCCGGTGACGGACGAGACCGGGCTGGTCCCGGCGGAACTGCTGGCGGTGGCGCGGTCGTGCCCGGCGGTGAAGGTGGTGGCGAGGCCGCCGCTGGAGGGCCGGCCGGACCTGCTCCCCATGGACGTGGCATGGAGCGAGGTGGTGCGCGGCGCGCCGGCGCCTCCGCCGAGCACCGGCCCGCGGGTGGTGATCGCCTCGCCGGAGCCGCCGGCCTCGCTGCGGCTGCCGGTGCTGCGGAGCGCGCCGCCGGACGAAGCGGGGCAACTCCGGTTGGAAGGCCGGGCGGCCACGCCCACGCGCGCGCTGGAGGCGATGCGGCGCGCCTCTCTGGTGGAGATCCACGCGCACGGGTTGCTCGCGCCGGAGTCGCCGGACGCCTCCTACGTCGCGCTCTCCCCGGAGCCCTCCGGCCGCTTCGCGCTCACCGCCGCGGACGTGCGGAAGGCGCGGCTGGACGGG
>DASRBA010000247.1:0-3190 GCA_035637895.1 Myxococcaceae bacterium | reverse complement strand
GATCCGACGATTCCCAGACCGGCCCCGGATCCGACGATGGCCAGGCCGGCGCCGCCGGCGCGCCGGGAGTACGTCAACGAGGAGCCGCCGTCCTTCAACGACCCGCCCTCGTTCACGCCGACGCCGGCCGCCGCGCCGCCGCCGCTGCGCCGGCGGGTGTCGCTGCGGAGCCTGTCGCTGGCGGAGATCCAGCAACTGCCGATGCTGTCGCGGCTGACCACCCAGCAGACGGTGATCGCGCTGGCGGCGGTGGCGGCGCTGGGAGGGCTGGGGGTGGGGTTCCTGCTCAAGCAGCTCACGACGGATGACCACCCGCGGCGCGCCCCGGTGGTGGAGCGCGGGGAGTCAGGGCCGGTGGAGCGGGCGCCGCTCCCGCCGCGGGTGGCGCAGGGGCCGCGGGGGCAGGTGGTGATCCTCGCGGACCCGATGGCGGTGGTGACGGAGAACGGGCGGGAGCTGGGGACCACGCCCTACGTCGGCGAGCACGCGGCGGGATCGCACCAGTTCCTGCTGCGGGCGGTGGATGGGGTGGGGACGGCGCTGGTGGAGATCGACGTCCACCCGGGCGAACAGATCACCCGCCGCGTCACGCTACGATAGCGGCGGCCACTCCACGTCCCTGTGATCTCACGCGTCCCAAGCTGACCGGCCGTCACTGCGGGTGCGACGCCTTCCACGCGTCGACCTCGCGGATCCGGTCCGCGTTCTTCAGCTCCGAGTACGTCGCCGACGCCGCCTTCACCAGCTCCCGGGCGCGGGCCCTGTCCTTCCCCACGTCCCACAGCGCCCGCGCGGTGAGGAACCGCGCGTCGGCGAGGTCGCCGGGCGGAATCCCCTTCGACTCCTCCCGGATCTTCAGCGCCTTCTCCGCCATCCCCAGCGTCTCCGCCGCGCGCCCCAGCTTCAGGTCCGCGATGGCCACCGCGATCTCCGCCAGCGCGATGTCCCGGTGCCCCGCCGGCAGCGCCTTCTCCCGGATCGCCAGCGCGCGCTGCGCTGCCTCCAGGCCCTCCTTCGCCCGTCCCAGCTCGACCAGCACCGACGACTCGGTGGCCAGCGACGCCGCCACATCCGGGTGGTCCGGCCCCAGCACCTTCTCCCGCAGCTTCACCGCGCGCTGCATGATCTCCAGCGCCGCCGGGTAGTCCCTCATGTCCCCGTGCAGCGCCCCCAGGTTGTGCACCGCCGTCGCGGTGAGCGGGTTCTCCTCCCCGTACGCCGCCGTCATCACCTTCAACGTCCGCTCGGCGTACGGCAGCGCCTCCTTGAACTTTCGCTGCGTCGCGAAGAGCGCGGTCAGGTTGTTGAGCGAATACGCCAGGTCCGGATGCTCCGGCCCCAGCGAGCGCTCCCGGATGGACAGCGCCTGCAGGTGCAGCGGCAGCGCCTCCTCGAACTTCCCCGACGCCTGGTTCAACGTCGCCAGAAGGTGCAGCGCGTTCGCCGTCTCCGGGTGATCCGGCCCCAGCACCCGGCGCCGCAGCTCCAGCGACTTCTGGTCCGCCTCCATCGCCCGGTCGAGCTTCCCCATCCGGAAGTAGCAGTTCGCCAGGAAGTACTCGGCGGTCGCCGTCTCCACCCGCTCCTCCCCCAACACCCGCCGGTCCAGGTCCACCACCTCCTGCACCACCGCCAGCGCGTCCGGCCACTTCCCCTCCGCCAACAGCAGCCGCCCCTCGGTCAACCGCAGCTCCGCCGCCAGCGTCTCGCGCCCGCCCATCCGCGCCAGCGTGGCCTTCCCCATCGCCAGCGCGTCGTGCGCCGCCTCCCACCGCGCCTGCCGCAGCCCGGCCACCGCCGCCAGCCACGACCACGCCCGCGCCCCCACCTCGTCGTCCCGCCCCTCCTGCGCCGCCAGCGCCGCCGCGGTGAACGACCGCTCCGCGCCTTTGAAATCCCCCGCCCCCTCCTGCAACTGCCCGAGCAGCTGCTGCGCGTCCGCCACCACCGGCGCGTAGCCCAGCGCCGCCGCCTCCGCCGCCGCGGCCTTCGCCGGCTCCAGCCCCTCCTTGAACCGGGCCGCCAGCAGCTGCGCCTTGGGCGCCGCCAGCTTCTTGCGCAGCGCCTCCACCTTCGCGCGCGCCGCCGCGTCCTGGGGCGGCGGCACCAGCGCGGTCAGCGCCGCCAGGTCCGCGCACCCGTCCAGCGCCGGGAGCCCGGCCACCGCGTCCACCGCCTTCTGCGCCACCTGCGCGTCCGCCGCCTTCAGCACCGACACCAGCGCGGCCAGGCTCTCCAGCCGCCGGTCCAGGCACGACTGCCGCAGCGCCAGCGTCGACTCCGGCGCCTCCCTCCGCAGCCGCGTCGCCTCGCACGCCTCCTGCCGCATCCGCGCCCACGCGCTCGAGTACGCGTCCAGCTGCCGCGACGCGGTGCGCGCCGCGTCCGCCGCGAACGGCTTCTGCACCGCCGCGAACGACGCCTTCACCGCCTCCCGCTGCGCGTCGTCCCACACCCCGGACAGGTGCTGCTCCATTCCCGCGCAGACCCGCAACCGCCGCGCCGCCACCTCGTACGCCGCGCCCGCCGACGCCAGCACCGCCACCACCACCCCCGCGGCCACCATCGCCCGCCGCCGCCCGCGCATGGGGTCGGCACGCAGCGCCGCCAGCACCTCCCGCATCGACCCGAACCGCGCCTCCGGCTTCAGCTCCACGCACCGGAGCGCCACCTTGCGCAGCCACGCCGGCACCGCCGTCCCGTGCGGCGGATCCTTCACCTTCCACTGCTTGGGGTCCGGCGGCCGGTCCGGGCCGAACGGCCGCTCCGAGTACAGCGCCTCGTGCAGCGTCACCCCGAACGAGAACTGGTCGGACCGCCCGTCCGCCTCGCCGCGCTCGAGCACCTCCGGCGCCATGTACGCCGGCGTCCCGTGCACGAAGCCCACCTCGGTGAGCTGGCTCTGCAGCACGCTCGACGACGGCGAGGGCCACGCGCCGCGCGAGTCCGTCTCCCCGCCCCCGCCCGGCGCCGGGTCGTGCGCGGCGCGCGCCAGCCCGAAGTCCATCACCTGCACCCGCCCGTCCTCGCCGATCAGGATGTTGTCGGACTTGAAGTCGCGGTGGATGAGCCCCTTGGCGTGCGCCTCCGCCAGCCCCTCCCCCGCCGCCTCGAGGATCCGCAGCGCCTCCGGCCACGGGAGCGGTCCCGCCTTGAGGCGCTGGCGCAGGCTCTTCCCCTCCACCAGCTC
>DASRBA010000246.1:0-36198 GCA_035637895.1 Myxococcaceae bacterium | reverse complement strand
TGTGGATCTTCCGGGACGCGGAGGACGGGCGGTTCTACCTGCAGGGGATGTTCGACTAGCGCGAGGCACCAAGCCGTGTATTCGGAGCTCGTCAGCCGGTCCAACTTCTCCTTCCTCCGGGGCGCCTCGCACCCGGAGGAGCTGGTCGCGGCGGCGAAGCGGCTGGAGCTGTCCGCGCTGGCCATCGCCGACCAGGACGGGCTCTACGCCGCGGTGAAGGCGCACCTGGCGGCCAAGTCGGCCGGCCTCAAGCTCATCCACGCCAGCCGGATGACGCTCGAGGACGGGCCGGAGGTGGCGCTCTACGTCCAGGACGCGCGCGGCTGGCAGAACCTCTGCGCGCTGATCTCCGAGAGCCGGCTGCGCCACCCCAAGGGCGAGGCGGGGCTCTCCTTTCGGGACGTGGCGGCGCGGGCCGAAGGGCTGAGCGCGATGGTGCCGTTCCCGGACCTGCCGGAGAAGGTGGCGCCGCTGGCGGAGGCGTTCCCCGGCCGCTTCTACGTGGGGCTGTGCCGGACGCTCTCCTCGGGGGACGCGGCGCGGAACGCGGAGGCGAAGCGGCTGGCGGAGGCGCTGGAGGTCCCGCTGTGCGCGCACAACGACGTGCACTACCACTCGCGGCGGCGGCAGATGCTGCAGGACGTGCTGGCCGCCATCCGGCACCAGACCACGGTGGACAAGGCGGGGGCGCGGCTGTTCCCCAATGCCGAACGGGTGCTGAAGACGCCCCAGGAGATGGCGCGGCTGTTCGCGGACTGCCCGGAGGCGGTGGGGCGGTCGCTGGAGCTTTCGGAGGGGTGCCGCTTCTCGCTGGACGAATTGAAGTACCGCTTCTCCGAGGAGGACCTGCCGCCGGGCCACACCCCCATCAGCTACCTGCGCCAGCTCACCCAGGAGGGCCTGCACTTCCGCTTCCCCCGCGGCATCCCGGAGAAGGTCACCGCGCAGGTGGCGCACGAATTGGAGCTGATCGAGAAGCTGGACTTCCCGGGCTACTTCCTCGCCATCTGGGAGATCGTCCGCTTCGCGCGCGAGCGCGGCATCCTCTGCCAGGGGCGCGGGTCGGCGGCCAACTCGGCGGTCTGCTACGCGCTGCAGATCACCTCCATCGACCCGGTGCGGATGGACCTGCTGTTCGAACGGTTCATCTCCATGGACCGCAAGGAGCCGCCGGACATCGACGTCGACTTCGAGCACGAGCGCCGCGAGGAGGTCCTCCAGCACGTCTACCAGAAGCACGGTCGCCACCGGGCGGGCATGGTGTGCGAGGTGATCTGCTACCGCGGCCGGCTGGCGGCGCGCGAGGCGGCCAAGGCGCTGGGGCTGTCGCTGGATCAGGCGGACCGGCTCTCCAAGGCCACCGACCTGGCGGGGCAGGAAGGCGTCTCGGACGCGCTTTTGGAGGAGGCGGGGCTGTCGCCTCTGGACCCGCGGGTGCAGCAGGTGCAGGCGCTGGCCTCGGAGCTGGAGGGGTTCCCCAGGCACCTGTCCATCCACGTGGGCGGCTTCGTGATCACCGCCGGGAACCTGACGGAGCTGGTGCCGGTGGAGAACGCGGCGATGAAGGACCGCACCGTCGTCCAGTGGGAGAAGGACGACCTGGCGTCGCTCAACATCCTCAAGGTGGACCTGCTGGGCCTGGGGATGCTGACGCTGATCTCCAAGTGCTTCGCGCTGGTGGAGCGGCACCACGGGGTGGCGCTCACCATGGCCACCATCCCCGCCGAGGACCTCGCCGTCTACGACATGATCTGCGCCGCGGACACGGTGGGGGTGTTCCAGATCGAGAGCCGGGCGCAGATGAACATGCTCCCCCGGCTCCACCCGCGCTGCTTCTACGACCTGGTGGTGGAGATCGCGCTCATCCGGCCGGGGCCCATCATCGGGGACATGGTCCACCCGTACGTGCGGCGGCGGGACGGGCTGGAGGACGTGAAGTACCCCTCGAAGGAGGTGGAGCAGGTCCTCAAGAAGACGCTGGGGGTGCCGCTGTTCCAGGAGCAGGCCATGAAGCTGGCCATGGTGGCCGGCGGGTTCTCCTCGGAGCAGGCGGACCAGCTGCGGCGGGTCCTCTCCCACAAGCGGGCGGAGCAGCTGTTGGGCCCGTACCAGGACCGGTTCGTCGAAGGGTGCCTGGCCCGCGGCTACGAGCGCGCCTTCGCCGAGCAGTGCTTCAAGCAGTTCCGGGGCTTCGCGCACTACGGCTTCCCGGAGTCGCACTCGGCGTCGTTCGCGATCATCGCCTACGCCTCGGCGTACCTGAAGCGGTACTACCCGGCGGCCTTCGCGGCGGCGCTGCTCAACTCGCAGCCGATGGGGTTCTACGCCCCGCACACCATCGTGGAGGACGCGCGGCGGCACGGGGTGGAGGTGAGGCCGCTGGACGCCAACGCCTCCTCCTGGGACTGCACGCTGGAGGCGTCCGAGGGGACGGGGCCGGCGCTGCGGCTGGGCCTCCGGCAGTGCCGAGGCCTGCGCGAGGACACCGCCCGGCGGATGGAGGAGTCGCGGGCCAAAGGCGGGCCGTTCCAGAGCATCGGGGACCTGGCCCTGCGCGCGCGCGTCCCCCGGCACGAATTGGTGCGGCTGGCGCTGGCGGGGACGCTGCACGGGCTGCGGCCGTCGCGGCGCGAGGCGCTGTGGGAGATCCAGGCGCTGGGGCCGCTGGAGGAGGAGGACCTGTTCTTCGGCATGCCCATGGACCAGACGGCGGTGCCGTTGCCGCCGATGAGCGCGGTGGACCGGGTGGTGATGGACTACGACTCGGTGGGGCTGTCCCTGGAGAAGCACCCGCTGGAGCTGCTGCGGCCGGAGCTTTCGAAGCTGCGCGCGGTGACGGCGAGCGGGCTGTCGCAGGTCCGCCACGGCCGGACGGCGGGGGTGGGCGGGATGGCCATCTGCCGGCAGCGCCCCCAGACCGCCAAGGGGTTCTGCTTCATCTCGCTGGAGGACGAGACGGGGATCGCCAACGTGGTGGTGGCCCCCCAGCTGTTCGAGAAGGCCCGCAAGGAGATCCTGGGCGCGCTCTTCCTCTACGCGGAGGGCGCGGTGGAGAAGTCCGGCAAGGTGGTGAACCTCAAGGCGCGGCGGCTGGTGAAGCTGCAGCTTCGGGACGGCGCGAAGGCGGGCGCGCCCGGGCAGCTCCAGTTCCAGCCGATGGACCTGGCCTGACGGCTCAGCGCCGCGCCGGTTCGGGAGGCGGGTGGGGCGCGGCGGCCTGGTTCTGGTCCCGCTCCACCAGCCGGCCCCCGGCCGTCCCGGCGTCGAAGTCCTGGACCACGTACAGGGGGCGTCCCTTGACCTCGTCGTAGACGCGGCCGAGGTACTCCCCGACGATGCCAAGGCAGAGGAGCTGGACGCCGCCCAGGAAGGCGACGGCGACGATCAGCGACGCCCAGCCCTGCAGCGTCCGGCCGAGCCACACCTTCGCGTAGATCGCGAACGCCGCGTACGCGAACGAGCCGAACGAGACGAGGAAGCCCAGGCTGGAGGCCAGCCGCAGGGGCGCGACGGAGAAGGACGCCACCGCGTCGGCGGCGAAGCGGAGCATCTTCCCCAGCGGGTACTTGGTCTGCCCGGCGTACCGGGGCGCGCGCTCGTAGGTGAGGCCGACCTGCCGGAAGCCCAGCCAGGCCACCAGCCCGCGGACGAACCGGTTCGTCTCGCGCAGCCGCTTGAGGTGCTCCACCGCGCGGCGGCTGATCAGCCGGAAGTCCCCGGTGTCGACCGGGATGTCCACCCGGGTGGCCATCCGCACCACGCGGTAGAAGAGGCTGGCGGTGGCGCGCTTGAACCAGCCGTCGCCGCGCCGCCGCGTCCGGACGCCGTACACCACGTCGAAGCCCTCGCGCCAGCGGGCCAGCATCTCGAGGATGACCTCGGGCGGGTCCTGCAGGTCCGCGTCCATGATCACCACCGTGTCGCCGGCGGCGTGCTCGATCCCCGCGGTGATGGCGATCTGGTGACCGAAGTTCCGGGAGAGGTTGAGGAGGGTGACGCACGGGTCCTGCTCCCGGAGCTGCTTCATCAGCGCCCAGGTGCCGTCCTTGCTGCCGTCGTTGACCAGCACCAGCTCGTAGGACACCGCGGCCCCTTTGAGCACGCCGGCGACGCGCCGGTAGAGCTCCGGGAGGACGGCCTCCTCGTTGTAGAGCGGGACGACGACCGAACAGGTGGTCATGGCGATCCCTGACCCTGACCCTGACCCTGGTCCGACAGCGCGGCGTCAGGCCCGGTCCGATCCTGGAAGTAGTCGCTGACGTTCATCGAGTACTTCGGGAGCCGCAGCCCGCTCCGCGACCGCTGCAGGTGCTCGGGCACCTTCGAGAGCAGGCACGCGCCCGGGTCGCAGTACACCGTGCCGTAGACCTGCGCCAGCCGGGGCAGGGCGGGGTCGGAGGGCGGAAGCAGCACCAGCTCGGCGCCAGAGCGCTGGACGATCAGGGCGGGGTCGTCGGCCGTGTGGCCCAGCATGATGTTGTCCTCGATGGTCCGCGGCGAGTACGCGATGGTGTGCCGCCCGTCCGCGGCCACCGTCGACTCCGGCACGCACCACAGCAGCGCGCCTCCCCAGTCGTAGTCGTTCCAGACCTTGCCCTTGATCCCGTTGAGCTTCATCACCGCGATGGCGTTGGCGGGCGACGGCCCCTCGCGCGCCTCGAACCGGGAGGTGACCGGCAGCCACCACACGAACTGGCCCAGGCTGGCTACCCCCACCGCGCCGGCCAGCCATGCCACCGGCCGGTCCACCCGCTCCCAGACCTGCGCCGGGACCTTGCCCAGCGCCGCGTCCAGCGCCGCGGCCAGGACGGGCAGGAGCAGGATGGGCGCCATCCGGAGGTGCCGGATGGCCGAGGCGGAGGTGACGGCCGCGGCGGCGAGGAGCAGCCAGTACCGGAGCTGTCTCCGGGGCAGGAACGCGATGCTCACCGCGCACGACAGCGCGAGCGCCCCGTAGCCCAGCTTCTCGCCCAGGAACAGCTCTCCCCAGTGCCACCCGGGGAGCCACTCGCGGATCAGGAAGCGGCTCGGATCGGAGACCTGGGTCAGCGTCTCCACCAGCATCCTGGGGCCGTACGGGTTCAGGCACGCCGCCGCCAGGGAGGCCAGCGAGACGCCGACCACGTCCAGGAGCGACACGTTCGTCTTCGTCCAGCCCAGCCGGCCCTCCGCCCAGGTGGCGGCGGTCAGCGCGCCGAGCAGCCCGGCCACGGCGAGGAACCCACCGTGGCTATTGACGCCGGCGGCGACCAGGGGAACGCACCAGCGCATCGCGCCGCGGGTGCCGTAGGTCGAGGCGAGGACCACCGCGGCGAGCAGCGCGAAGGTCACCAGCTGCGCCCGCGGCAGCTCGAAGGAGATCCACAGGCCCCGGACCGCGGCCAGCAGGAGTACCAGCTGCACCGCCGGCTTGCACAACCGCCCGGTGGTGAGGCCCATGAGCGTCACCGCGACGGCGACGAGGAGCCACTTGAGCCCGATGACGCCCGCTGCGCCGAACGCGTGGTGGAGCGCGAACGCCACGGTGCCGAAGCCCCACTCGTACATGAACACGCGGTGCGCGGGCTCGGTGAAGCTCTGGACGTTGGTGGTGATCCACTGCCCCCGCTCCACCACGTCCCGGCCGAACGCCAGCACCCAGCCCAGGTCGCTGCTCACCGGCGTGAACGCGCTGCTGAGGAGCGCGAACGCGACGCCGCAGAACGACACCCAGAGCCGTGCCTTGCTGCCCGTGAGCAAGCGTCCATGGTCCCCTCGGGGCCCGCCAAGTCAAGGATGCATGCTCGTGACGGTCCCCTGCAGGCAGGAGATGGTGGCGGGAGCGCGGAGGGAGGACCAGACGTGGCCGCCTTCCTCCTGCGGCCAGGAGGGCTCCTCGCCGGGCCCGAGGACGTGCAGGCCGCTCTGCAGCGGGCCGATGATGAAGGTGTGGCCGGCGGCGCGGGCGGAGAAGAAGCGCGTCCAGTCGCGGGCGAAGGCGTGGCCCTCCGGGCCGGCGAAGGTCTCGCAGGTGCGGAACCAGAAGAGGGCCTGGCCGCCGGGGGCGAGGCGGTCGCGGAGCGCGCGCAGGCCCTCGTGGAGCGGGTGTCCGGGCGCGAGCGCCGAGCGGTCCAGCTTCTCGCCCGCCATCCGGACGTAGCCGGGGTGGCCGTGGCCCCAGTACTGGATCTCGGCGATGGGGCGGGCGTCGCCCTGGTCGCGGAGCCAGCGGAGCGCATCCTCCCAGCGGTCGAAGCCGGCGCGCGCGTCGAGGCGTCCCACGGCGCGCGCCAGGTGGCCGCCCGCCCACCAGCTGGCGGTGAGGGCGCCGCAGGTGCGGTCGTAGATCATCAGGCGCAGGGGCGGCTTCACCATCAGCACCCCGGCGCGCGGGAGATGCCCTTCTTCAGGCGGGCGATCTCCTGGAGCTCCTCGGCCAGCGAGAGCGTGCGGGCGGCGGCGGCCCGGGCGGCGGCGCGGTCCTGGTCGGTCCGGCAGAGCCGCTCCAGCAGCGCGCGTCCCATGCGGTGGTGGTGGCCCTCGTCGGGCTGGATGGTGTCGCGGTAGAGGCGGGCGGTCTCCGGGTCGCCCTTGGCCTCGCAGAAGCCGATGAACACCTCGTTGCGGACGGAGGCCAGCGCCTCGCGCGCGAACTGGCCGGCGGCGACGCGGGGGACGGTGCCCTCCAGCGACTCGAGGAAGCGGAACATGGGGCTGTAGCCGTCCTGGAGCGGGCCCCAACCGTCGAGCGACGCGCCCAGGGCGGCGAGGCGGTCCTGGATGAGGCGGTAGTGCTTGGCCTCGTCGCCGCACTGGCGGGCCAGCGCCAGCTTCACCTCCACGTCCGGCTCGGTGGCCATCCACCGGGCGGCGATCTCGGAGGCCTCCAGCTCGTTCTTCAGGGCCAGCTTGAGCAGCGCCGCCACCTGGAGGTCGGCGCCTGGGTCGCCGCGCGAGGAGGATTCCGCCACCCGGGCGAGGGCCTGCTGGATCTCAGCGTCGAGCTCGTCGAGGAAGGTCACCAGGCGACGCTACCGCGAAAAAAAGACCGCGGCCCGGGCTCCAGTGCCCGGACCGCGGTCGGCCCCGCCGGGGCGCCCTGTCTCGCCCCGGAGTTGGTGTGGAAGGTCAGCTCACTCGACGGTGTTCTTGGTGGCCGTGGCGTCGAGGAGGATGCGCGGGTCGATCGGCTGCGGGCGCCAGGGCGGATCGAACGGGATGGGCTTGGGGAGCGGGAGGGGATCCGGGAAGGGGATGGGCCGCGGCAGCGGGTTGATCGGCGGCCAGATGTTCCCGCCGCGCGCGTCGCGCTCGATGGACCGCACGTCCGCGTCGGAGAAGTAGGAGTTGGAGAACTGCGCGTCCTTGGGCAGCGGCAGGGGCCCCAGCGCGTTCACGCTCCGGTCGCCGAAGAGCCAGCCGTTCTCCTTCTCGTCCGTCAGGTAGTACTGGTTGGTGTTCGGGTCCACGTACGCGGTGTTCCCGTCCTTCAGGTGCACCGTCGCCAGCGGCTGGCCGTCCGGCCCGCGCATCACGCCCTTGTCGTCGCGGGTGAGGTGCTGGTCCTTCTTGCCGGCGTCCAGCAGCGGCTTGTCGAGCGGGTTGGAGAGCGCGTCGGGCAGCCGGCTCGCGGTGAGGTGATCGCCGAAGCTCATCGTGTCCTTCGGGGGCAGCGGCATCGGGCCGTACGGGGGCCAGTCGCGGATCGGCGGGAAGTCGCGGATGGGCGGGCGGCCGGGGACGAACGCGTCCTTGTTGAGCTGGGCGCCCACCTGGCTCGCGGCGGCGTTCGTGGCGGGCGCGGAGGCCGGCTTGGCGTCGGCGGTCTTCGCGGAGGCGGTGGTGGTGCCGCTGGCGGCGGCGGTCTGGGGCTGCGGCTGGACCTGGGACTGGACCTTCATCATGGGAGGCTTCCTCGAGTGGGAGATTAGGAGGCGGGCGCTGCGAAGCGCAGCGTGCGTTCGAGCAGATTCTCCGCATCGCGCGGGCCGCTGTTCGGCCGCTTTGTGTCAACCGATTCGGGTCGATGTCTCGCCCCGCGAGACCGGCGGGCCCCGAGGATGGGCGCCGCCGGTCGTTCTGCCCGGCGAGGATCTCACCTCGCGAGAGTGAGAAGCGCGGGCGTCAACGCGCTTTCCACTCCGCGGACGCGACCTACGTCCCGTACCGCTTCCGCCACTGGTCCACCAGCCCGTTCACCGTCTGGATGTACTGGGCCTCGTCGTTGTGGTCCTCGTTGGGGGCGTAGATGGGGACGATCTGCTCGATGGTGTGGATGCCCCCGTACGCCGGGTCGTCGGTGAGCAGCTTGAACCAGTCGTGGATCCCCTCGTCCCAGGAGTCGTACGCGCGGTACCCGGAGCCGTCGTGGTACTGCGGGTCCCGGTCCGCCGTGGGCGCCCCGAAGTACCGGATGTTGCCGATGCTGTTCGAGTACTTCCCGTTGCCCTGGTTGCCCACCCAGCTCGGGTTCGTCCCGTACGACGACTCCATGGCGAAGAACGCCACCGCGTACGCCGGGTCGATGTTGTACTGCTTGCCCCACTTCACGAACGACTCGCCCTGGCCGGCGGCCGGCGACCCCGCGTCCTTCAGGATCTGGTCGATCTGCTGGGCGTTGAGGGACTGGCGGCCGAGGATGGTGTGCTCGCCCGGCGGGATGTGAGAGGGCGTGGTGTTGTAGATCGCGCCCGGCACCACGCCGGTGTACTGCACGTTGCCCGGCGTGCCGGCCGCGGGCGTGGTGGCCGCCGGCGTCGCGGTGGCAGCGGGGGAGGGAAGGGCGGTCCCGCCCGCGGCGGGGGTCTTCGGACCGGCCGCGTCCCACCAGGTGGCGTTGCCCGCGCGCAGGAACTCGGTGAGCCGTTCGGGCGGGCACTCCCTCGGGATCCACCCGTACGGGTCGTTGACGAGGAAGTTCCCCTTCTGGTCGAAGCCGCTGACCATGACGTAGTGCCCGTTGGCGCCGGGGAAGTTGCCGTTGGCCACCAGGAGCCGGCCGTCGCGCAGCGCGGCCTTCATCTGAGCCACCGAGTCCGCGTCCGACCCGCCCATCCCGTGCTGGCCCACCGGCGCGCCGGTGATCTCCTCCAGCATGGGGCCCATGTCCGCCACGTCCGTCTCCAGCTTGGAGGAGATGGGCGTGCCGCCGCGCGGGAAGGTGTCCGCCAGGTGCTGGATGAAGTCGTCGTCCTCGGAGCGCGGGATGTCGCCGCGGTAGCCGTCCGCGCGGGCGATCATCGCCGCCGAGGTGGGGCCGCAGAAGTAGCCGCCGCCCTTCCAGGTCGACGGGTCCTCCACGCCGGAGGGGTTGATCTGGCTGATGGAGGGGATGCGGTCCTGGCGCTCGTTGCTGGCGAGCAGCGCGCCGGAGATCCAGTTCGCCGCGTCCTCGTCGGTGCCGCCCCGGGCGCGGAGGTCCGCCAGCTCCCGGGCGCCGGAGCCCTGCGGGTCCAGCCACTGCTGCCGCGCCGCCGCGTCCGGCGCCCGGTTCAGGACGTGCGCGTACGCGTCGTAGACGGCGATCTGGTCCTTCTTCTGCGGCGCCTGGTTCGACGGGAGCGCGCGCACGCCGGGGTCGCTGTACAGGTCCGCCAGCAGCCCGGCCTTCACGTCGCCGTACGCCGCTCCACCGTCGAGCGCCTTCAGCGCCGTCTGGTAGCGGGTGCCGCCGTCGTTCGGGTCCTGCACGTTCGGCACGTGCAGCCCCGCCTCCTGGTACGCCTCGGTCACCGCGCGCTGAGCGGCCTGGGCGTTCCCGCCGCCGCCGGGCGCGACCGGCACCGCCACGCCCGTGATCGGCGCCGGCTGGCCGGGCTGCGCGGGCTGGGGCTTGGGGGCGATCACCGCGGGGGGCAGGCACGGCTTCTCCGGCTCTTCCGTGCCCAGCAAGTGCCCCACCGCGTGGCCGATCCACCCGAAGAAGCCGCCGTCGTCCTTCGGCTTCTGCGGGTCGCAAACGCCGTCGCCGCCGCCCTTGCCGCTCTTCTGGTCGAGGAGTGCGGGGCCTTTCGCGGAGCGGGACTGCGACATCGTCGAGGCCTGGAACTCCGACCGGTCTGGGTCCTTCTCCTTCGACTTCGCCGGCGCGGTCGTCACCAGGAGCGTGGGGTTCGACTTCCTCTTGGAGCTGGTCGGGGTGGTGGCGTCAGACAGACGGGGGGTGTTCGCCCGGGCGGGCGTCGAGTCGGTTGCGAGTGCCATGTGGGGGAGTCCTTCGTGAGACCGGGGAGGTGCTGCTATGCCCACATTATCGCCAAAACGAGCGTTCGGTTTTCTTTGCTCTCGTAAAGCGGGATCTCACTTCGACCACGGCTTTCTCGTCAGCCGAAAATCCGGTGCGGTCGGGTCATACAACACCTGGCGATCGCTCCGCTTTTTCCTGCCGAGGACATCCGTCGCCACCACCCCCACGCGCTGCTTCCCCTGCCGCAGGGGCACCTGCGCCTTGAAGCGCCCGCGCTCGTCGACCCGGACGTCCTGGCCGCCAATGGCGACGCGCGCGCCCGGTTCCACTTGCCCGGACACCGGATAGGTCTTCTGGTTGGTCTCGTCGTGCTCCGGCCATGTCACGCTGAGCAGGACGTTCCGCAGGGCCTGGGAGGGCTTCTTCGGCTTCCCCTTGCCGGGGACGACGCTGATCATCCCCGTCGGGATGCGGATGGACTCGCCCTCCGCGCTGAGGTCGGCCCAGCCGCTGGAGGTGCCCACCGCGACCACGCCTTGCCCGTCCGCGGTCATGGAGAAGGCGCCGCCCTCGGTGCGCGCGACGGCGTCGCTGCCCTCGGCCTCGAGCTCCACCACGCCGCGCCCGCTGGGGACCTCGGTGTCCGCCTGGCCGCGGAGCTGCCCGCGCACGCCGGCGTTGGAGATGGTCTTCAGCTTCAGCTCGGACCGCTCGTGGACGCGGATCTTGATGTTCTCGTAGTCGATCTCCAGCCGGGCCTCGTCGCCGGTGCGGACGGCGTCCTCGGTGCCCAGCTCGTCGCCCTCGCGGACCGGAGACCAGTTGGCGGCCTCCGCGCGCCTCACCTCCACCGTGCCGATGATGACGGCCACGTGGGCGGTGGGGCCGTGGCCGGCGTCCGGCTCGCCGTTGGCCTGGGCCTCGGCGACCGACCCGTCCGGCGCGGCCGGCGTCGCCTCCACGGGCTTCTCCGGGCACGCGGCCCCCAGCGCGATCGACAGGCCCAGGACGCAGGGCGCGACCAGTCGCGTCATGGAGGGTCTCAGGCGCATCGGGGGGCGGATGATATCGCGGCGCAGCAAAGCTTTCGCGGTTCGTGGAATCCGGCACAATCCGCCCCCGGCGATGCGACTGGCGGCCAAGCTCTCTGCGCTCCTGGCGGGAGCGACCGTGGTTCCCCTGGTGCTGGTCACCGCGATCACCCAGCCGGCCAACCGCGCCGCGCTCCGCGGCCAGCTCGACGCGCTGTACCAGACGGATGCGAAGTCGCTCTCCTCGGAGGTCAACCTCCACGTCTACCGCAAGGCGCGCGCCATCCAGAGCTTCGTCAAGGCGGTGCCGCTCAACGACCTCCAGCCGGACGAACGGCTGAAGGCGCTCGAGCTGCTCTACCGCAGCACGGAGAACGCCAGCGTGGTGGCGCTCTACGAGAGGAGCGGCAAGCCGGTGGTGAATCCGCTGTGGCAGACGGCCGACCCGGAGCAGAAGAAGGTCGGCTTCAGCGAACCCACCACCAGGGGCGGGGTCGCCCTCTACAACAAGAACCTGCCGCTGGGGCCGGCCGCCGTCCGCGCCATCGTCATGGGCCCGCCGTACGTGGTGGCGGACCCCGACGGCCAGCCCATGCCGCACGTGGTGATCGCCATGCCGGTGGCGGGGGACGAGGGCGAGACGTGGGTGCTGGCGGTGGATGTCTCGCTGCGCCCGCTGGTCCGCCGCTTCGCGGAGTCCACCATCGGCAAGACCGGCCACGCGGTGCTGTTGGACCAGGACCTGGCCATCGTCATCCACCCCGACCCGGTGGTGATGGCCGACCGCAAGAGCTACCGGCAGCACCCGCTGCTCACCGGCAAGGGCGACCTCGACGCGTGGATGGGGGCGTCCGCCCCGGTGGAGAAGCTGGAGTGGACGGTGCTGGTGGAGCAGGCGTCGTCGGAGGCGCTGGCGGTGATCGACCAGCGCTTCCGCGACTCGCTCCTCTTCGCCGCCGCGGCGCTGGTGGCGGCGGTGGCGCTGGGCTTCCTCGCGGTCCGGGTGGTGACCGGGCCCTTGAAGCGGCTGGAGGCGGCCGCGGCGTCGCTCGCCGCCGGGCAGCTGGGGGCAAAGGTGGAAGTGCGCGGCTCCGACGAGGTGGCCCAGTTGTCCTCGTCCTTCAACCGGATGAGCGAGGGCCTGCAGGAGCGCGAACGGCTGCGCACCACCTTCTCCCGCTACGTCTCCGACGCCGTCGCCACACGCATCCTCCGCGAGGCGAGCGACCTGGACCTCAAGGGCGAGCTGGTGGAGGTGACGGTGCTGTTCCTCGACGTCCGCCACTTCAGCCACCTGGCGGACCTCTACCCGCCGCAGATGGTGGTGGAGCTGCTCAACGCCTACTTCGAACGCATCGTCCGGGTGATCACCGAGCACGAAGGGGTGATCAACAAGTTCATCGGCGACGCGATCATGACCGTGTTCGGGGTGCCCAAGGAGATCCCCGAACCGGAGCTGCGCGCGGTGCAGACGGCCCTGGAGATCCAGCGGATCGTGCGCGAGCTGAACCGGGAGCGCAGCGAGCGCGCGCTGGAGACGCTGGAGTTCGGCATCGGCGTGAACACCGGGGCGGCCATCGCCGGGAACATCGGCTCCAAGGAGCGGCTGGAGTACACCGTCGTCGGGGACGCGGTGAACGTCGCCCAGCGGCTGCAGGCGATGGCGGGGGCGGGGGAGGTGCACATCAGCACCGCCACCTACGCGCGGCTCAAGGGCCGCTTCGAGGTGGAGCACCGGGGCGAGGTGAAGGTGAAGGGCCGCGAGCGCCCGGTGGACATCTACAAGGTGGTCGCCGCCCGCGGCAGCACGTCCGGCACGTTCCGGCGGACCTCCTGAGAGGGGACTGGGATGCCAGAGGTCGTCATTCGCGGCGCGCGGTTGAGCTACCTGGAGCGGGGGAAGGGACCGCCGGTGGTCTTCTCCCACGGCTTCCTCTGGAGCGGCCGGATGTTCGACGCGCAGGTGGCGGCGCTGGAGTCGCGCTTCCGCTGCATCGCCTACGACCACCGCGGCCAGGGCAAGAGCGAGGTCACCGAATCCGGCTACACCATCGACGAGCTCACCGACGACGCGGCGGCGCTGATCCAGCAACTGGGCGCCGCGCCCTGCCACTTCGTGGGGCTGTCCATGGGCGGCTTCATCGGGATGCGGCTGGCCGCGCGCCGCCCGGAGTTGCTCAAGTCGCTGTCGCTGGTGGAGACCTCCTCCGGCGCCGAGCCGCCCTTCAAGGTCGTCAAGTACCGGGCGCTGATGGCCATCGCGCGGGTGGCGGGGCTCAAGCCGGTGTCCGGCGCCGCGATGAAGACCATGTTCGGCCGGAAGTTCCTCACCGACCCGTCGCGCGCCGGGCTGCGGGCCGAGCAGCAGCGCCTGCTGGAGGCCAACTCGCTCCAGGGGGTGCTCCGGACCCTCAAGTCCGCGGTCGTCGAGCGGCCGCCCATCGAGGGCGAGCTGTCGAAGATCCGCTGCCCCACGCTGGTGATGGTGGGCGACCAGGACGTGGCCACCGTCCCCGCCAAGGCCGAGCGGATCCACGCGCTGATCGCCGGCTCGAAGCTGGTGATCATCCCCGGCGCCGGCCACACCTCCTCCGTGGAGGAGCCGGAGGCGGTGAACGCGTCGCTGGTCCCGTTCATCGAGGGCTGCGAGGCCGCCGGCCTCAGCCGATGATGAACTCCTCCCGCTCCAGGTCGCCCTTCTGGAAGCGGTCGAGGGTGAAGCGGGTGAACAGCTCGTCCGGCGCGCCCTTCACCATCCACTCCGCCATCCGCTCCGCCACCGCGGGGGCCATCAT
The DNA here is from genome assembly GCA_035637895.1 of Myxococcaceae bacterium. Taxonomy (GTDB): domain Bacteria; phylum Myxococcota; class Myxococcia; order Myxococcales; family Myxococcaceae; genus DASRBA01. The sequence continues at coordinate 22,207 of DASRBA010000246.1, read as the reverse complement.
GAAGCCGTGGCCCACGAAGCCGGACATCTGCAAGAGGTTCGGCAGGCCCGGGGTGCGGCCGAGGATGGGGTTGTTGTCCGGCGTCACGTCGTAGCAGCCGGCCCACTGGCGCAGGACCTTGATCCGCCCCACCACCGGGAGCTGTTCGGTGAGCGCGGAGGCGAAGCGCTTCACGAAGCGGAGCGTGGAGCCCATGTTCAGGCCCGCGGGCTCCTTGGGGTCGCCCATCCCGCCCACGATCTCCCCGCGCATGGACTGGCTGAAGTACAGCCCCGAGTCGAGCACCGACACCAGCGGCCCCAGGAACGGCTTGAGCGGCTCGGTGGAGAGGATCTCGTGGCGGTGCGGTTCGTTGGGGAGGGTGACGCCGGCCAGCTCGGCCACGCTGGGGCTCCAGGCGCCGGCGGCCAGCACCACCTGCTCGCAGGCGATGTCGCCGCGGTCGGTCTTCACCTTCAGGATCTTGCCGCCGGCGATCTCGAATCCGACCACGTTGGTGAAGGTCTCGACCTTGATCCCCTTCTTCTGGCAGCTCTGCGCGTAGCCCCAGAGGAACGGCCAGGGGAAGATGACCCCGTCCTCGGAGTTGTAGGCGCAGACCAGCACGTCCTTCATGGTGAGCTGGGGCACCACGTCCTTCGCCGCGTCCGGGGTGAGGATCTGGGTGGGGACGCCGTGCCTGTTGTGCAGCTTGGCGCCGGCCTCCAGCCGGTCCGCGATCTTCTTCGTCTTGGCGAGGAACAGGTAGCCGCCCTGCCGCAGCCAGATGTTGATCCCCATCTCGCGGGCGAACTGCTTCATCAGGTCGATGGAGCGCTTGGCCAGCTCGATCATCGCGGACGTGCCCCACTGCATCCGCACCCCGCCGCCGTTGCGGCCGGACGCGCCCGCGCAGAGGTAGCCCTTCTCCAGCACCACCACGTCCTTCTCGCCGCGGGAGGCCAGGTTGTGCGCCAGCGCCAGGCCCATGATGCCGCCGCCGATGATCACCACCTTCGCGCGCGACTGCACCGGCGCCTCCGGGCGCAGCGCGTGGAAGGAGTAGCCGAGCGAGGCCGGGACGCCGCCCGAAGGCGCCCGCGACTCGTCCACCGGCGCGGTGGCCAACAGCGACAGCTCGGTGGGGTAGAGCGGGGTGCGGGGGGTGAAGGGGAGGATGGAGGTGGGCTTGATGTCCTTCACCTCGGAGGCCAGCACCTGCGCCACCGCGGTGAGGCAGCTCTTCCCCTGGCAGATGCCGGTGCCGAAGCCGGTGTACCGCTTCACCGACTCCACGTCGCAGTAGCCCTTCTGGATGGCGTGCTTCACGTCGTCGACGGTGACGTCCTCGCAGGGGCAGACCAGCGCCTTGCTCATGGCCGGGCCTCCCGGGCGATGGCGTCCGCGGCCAGCTCGCCGGACTTCGCGCTCTCCTCGGGCGCGTGGGGGGCGGTGAGCTCGCCGGAGACGTAGAGCGGGAAGGCGGCGTGGGTGCGCCCGTCCGCCGCCGCCTCCACGACGAAGGTCCGGTGCGGCGGCGACCAGGAGACGCGGGCGCCGCCCTGGCGGGCCAGCTCGAAGGAGGGGGAGATGGGGACGCTGACCAGGATGGCGTCGCAGTCCACCTTCTTGCGGCGGCCGCGGCGGGCGAAGGAGAGGCCGTTCACCTTGTTCCGGCCGTGGGCCTTGAGGTCCTTGGCGTCGCCGTCCACGTCCACCACCGCGGCGATCTTCGCGCCGTGCGACTCGAGGAGTCGTTGCAGCTCGGCCAGCTCCGGGCCGCGCCCGACGAGCGCGGGCTCCTCGGCGATCAGCAGGCCGTGGCGGCGGAGCATCGAGGTGGCGGCGCGGCCGGAGAAGACGCCGGGCAGCTCGTTGTTCTCGAAGGGGAGGGTGGGCGGGTGGCCGCCCACGGCGAGGAGGAAGCGTTCGGCGTAGACCTTGAGGAGGCGGGGCTCGGAGGCGTCGGCCGCGCTGACCGCCGCGAGGTACCAGCCGGCGTCGTCCTCGTAGAGGCCGATGACGGGGGTGCGGAGCCGCACCTGGTCGCGCGGGAGGTCCGGGGCGGAGAAGCGGCGGCCGCCGAGGAACGGGTCGCGCTCGAGGAGGAGGAAGGGGACGCCCTGGGCGGCCAGGCGCGCGGCGGCGGAGGATCCGGACGCGCCGCCGCCGGCGACGGCGACCTTCACGCGGAGGGTCTCGCAGGGCATCCGGTCCGGGGCGGGTTTGTCCGGGAGGAGGCCGAGGCCGGCGAGGTGGCGGGCGACCTTGGCCATCACCTGTTCGGCGACGGGGACGCCGGCGAACATGGCGTGGTGGTCGAGGCCGCGGGGGAAGAGCCAGTCGATGGACTGGAAGACGTCGACCTTGACGGAGGGGTACGCGTTCTGGCGCTCCAGCCGCATCCCGGCGCGGGCGGGGATGCGGCAGGTGTAGATGTTGGGGACGCCGTCCACGCGCATCAGGCAGTGCGAGCACGCGGCGGCGAAGCAGTAGGGGCCGCGCGGGCGGTGGTACTTGATGGAGCGGGCGAAGACGGTCTCCCCGGCCGCGAGCAGCGAGAGCGCCACCGGTTCGCCGTCGAACGCCGGGACCGGGTCCCCGTCCAGCTCCACGGTGATCGCCTGGCCGCGCTGCTCGATTCGCCGCATCCGGGGGCGGTTTCTATCCGACGGGAGCGCGAAAGTGTGATGATCCGCGCGATGCGCTCGTTGGTCCTCCTCACCCTCGCCGCCGCCTCGCTGTGGGGATGCGCGGACCCTTCCGAGATCCAGGCGCTGCGCGCCAGGAAATCCGCGCTCGAAGCGGAGCGCTCGGCGCAGCGGCAGATCGCCGCGGACGCCGCCCTCTATCGCGACGCGCTCCGCAAGGTCCCCGAGGCGGGGATGTCTCTCGACCCTGGAGAAGTGACCGCCCGGGTGACCAAGGCGACGACCGGCGTGGCGGTCTCCGTGGAGCGGACCGCCTCGGGCGGCGTGGACGTCTCGCTCTCCGGCCCGGCCACACCCGCCCGCGCCGCGGTGACCCTGGAACAGCTTGCCCAGTACCTCCCGGACGTCTCGCTGCGCTCGGCCTCCCTCCGCGGGGATGGCTTCACCGCCAAAGGCAGCGCGGAGAAGCCCGCGCCGGCCACCGCGCCCGCCGCGCGCGGCGAGACCTCCTCCATCGTCCCCTTCACCGAAGCCCGGAAGCTCCGGGAGGAGGTGGCCGTGCTGGAGAGGGCCGTCGCCGAGGCGAAGCTCAGCGAGGACGTGGTCCAGCGGGGTCCGGCGGCCCTCCGCGCGCTCCAGTCGCCGGACGCCTTCCGCCAGCAGGCGGCCCTGGTCCAGAAGGTGGTCGCCCTCTCCACCACCGTCGAGCTCACCTTCGAGCCCGGAAACGTCACCGCCCGGGGCTCACTGCTCCCCGGGCGGAAGGTGATCGACGGCCTGCCGCTCGTCAAATCGGATTACGAGGTGCTGTCCATGTCCGAGAACGCCGGCCACTTCGAGCTGAAGCTGCAATCGCGCGCTACTGGACGATGATGTTCCGCTCCACCGTCGTCTGAGCCTTGAAGTTGCTCCCGGTCACGCCGCCCTTGAGCGATACCTCCGTCCAGCGGGTGACGGTGATCCGCTCGTCCGTCGCGGCCACGAGCGAGGCGGAGTCCACCGAGAACGACCCGGTGTCCTGGGTGGTCCGGTCGACGCTCGCGCGCCGGAACTTCACGCTGGCGTTGGGCATGGCGCGCCCCATCTCGTCCTTCCACGCCACGACCAGGTTCTGAGCGCTGGCCTTGTTGAAGGTGGAGTTCTCCGCCGGCGCGGTGATGTCCGTCAGCCCCGGCCCCGCGATGTACGCCTCCAGGTTGTCGTTGCCCCGGACGATGCGCAGCCGCCAGCCGCCCTCCCAGTTGATCTGGTTCTTGAAGTACCCGCCTACGCCGAAGATGCCCACGAAGGCAGGCGTATACGTGGTCCCGCGGTCGCCGATCAGCGTCACCTGCGCGTCCTGGATGAAGCTTCCGGACGAGCTGCCGTCCCGGACCACCACGGTCAGCGAGGTACCGTCCGAGCTCCCATCGCTGACGGCGGTCGCCTCCACGTACAACGTCTGGGTTCCGGAGCCGGGGTCGCTCCCGCCGCAAGCGGTGAGCAACACGGCACCGGCCAGTACGCCGAGGATGCTTTTGATCATGTCGGTTCTCCGAGAAGCCCGGCCCTGGGGTGAAGGGGCTGCAGTTTACTCCGCGCCCATGAACGGGTAGCCCACCCGGGTTGGCGGAGCCAGGTTTTCCTTCACAGTGCGGGGACTTGTCCAACGAACGAGGTTGAGCATGGACCCCGCCTTGTCGTTCGTCCCGGAGGCCCGGCTCCCACCAAAGGGCTGTTGTCCCACCACCGCCCCGGTCGGCTTGTCGTTGATGTAGAAGTTGCCCGCCGTGTGGCGCAGCGTGTTGGACGCCGTCGTGATGGCCTTCCGGTCGCGCCCGAAGATCGCCCCGGTGAGCGCGTACGGCGCGGTCTCGTCGCAGATCCTCAGCGTCTCCTCGTACTTCGCGTCCGGGTAGACGTAGAGCGAGACCAGCGGGGCGAAGATCTCCTCGCACATCACGCGGTGCCTGGGGTTCTGCACCTGCACCAGCGTGGGCCGCACCATCCAGCCCTCCCTCCGGTCCGTCTCCCCGCCGGCGACGATCTGCGCCTCGCTCCCGCCCTTCTTCACCAGGTCGATGTACGAGGAGACGTTCTTGAACGACGCCTCGTCGATCACCGCGCCCATGAAGTTCCGGAAGTCGCTCACGTCGCCGATCTTGATCTCCGCGATCCACTCCTGCAGCCGGCCCTTCAGCTTCGGCCACATCGACTCCGGCACGTACACGCGCGAGCACGCGCTGCACTTCTGCCCCTGGTACTCGAATCCGCCGCGGATGATGGCGGTGGCCACCGCGTCCACGTCCTCCCCCGCCGACGCGTGGACGAAGATGAAGTCCTTGCCGCCGGTCTCGCCCACCAGCCGCGGGTACTGCTTGTACTTCTCGATGTGGTCGCCCACCGTCTTCCACATCCCCTGGAACACCGGCGTCGACCCGGTGAAGTGCACGCCGCCCAGGTCGGGGTGGGTGAGCGCGGCGGTGCCCACCACGCTGCCGCGGCCGGGGACGAAGTTGATCACCCCGTCCGGCAGGCCCGCCTCGCGCAGCACCTCCATCCAGTGCCAGGCGGAGAGCATGGCGGTGGAGGCCGGCTTGAGCACCACCGTGTTGCCCATCACCGCCGGCGCGGTGACCAGGTTCACGGTGATGGCGGTGAAGTTGAACGGCGCCACCGCCAGCACGAACCCGTCCAGCGGCCGGTAGTCCATCAGGTTCCACATCCCCGGGTCGGAGACCGGCTGCATCTCCATCAGCTGCTGGGCGAACTGGACGTTGAAGCGGATGAAGTCCACCGACTCGCAGATGGCGTCGATCTCCGACTGGAACGCGGTCTTCGACTGGCCGTGCATGGTGGCGGCGTTGAACGACGCCCGGCCCCGCCCGGCGATGATCTCCGCCGCGCGCAGGAAGATCGCCGCCCGCTCCGGGAACGGCGTCAGCGACCACTCGGTGCGCGCCGCCATCGCCGCGTTGATCGCCTGGTGGACGTGCTCGGTGTCCGCCTCGTGGTAGGTGGCCAGCACGTGCTGGTGACGGTGCGGCATCCGGGCCTCCTGCGTCTTCCCGGTGCGGACCTGCTTGCCGCCGATGATCAGGGGGATGTCCGGCTTCTCGCCCGCGACCTTCTTCAGCGCGGCCTTCAGCTCCGCCCGCGCGGGGTCGTTGGGGGCGTAGGAGAAGATGGGCTCGTTTCGGGGGGCGGGGACTCGGGCGGCGGCGTTGAACATGGCCGCTGCATACCGCGAGACCCCGGAAAAATGGAAGGCGGCCACCGGAGCCTGCCGGTGACCGCCTTCACTGTCCCAGGATACCTCTTGCTTTGATTATCGAGGGACCGGATCGAGAGTTGCGTTGCCGTTCAGTACTTGATGCCGTAGTCGGCGGCGCCCTTCTTGAGGGACTCCTTCACCTTGGTGTCGAAGGCGTCCTCCTTGTCCTTGCTGTTCTTGTTCAGCCAGTCGGCCCGCTGCTTGGCCACGTCGGCCGCCTTCTGCTCCAGCGCGGAGCGCTCCTTCTGCATCTCCTCCAGCTTGGCCTGCCGCTCCTCGCCGCTCAGCGACTGGAGCGGCGCGGGGAGCGCCGCGGCCGGCATCTTCGCCGCCGCCGCCGGGGCGGAGGTGAGGTCCACCGCGCCGCCCTCGGCCTTGGGGGCCGCCGTCGAGGTAATCCCGGCGCCCATGCCCTTGCCGAAGAAGTCCGCGCGGTCCGCCGCGGCGGAGGCCGGCATCGCCGCCATCGCCGACACCTTGGCGCGGGTGGCCTCGCGGGCGCGGGCGTCGCCGCCGTACATGGTCTTGGCCGCGATCTCCGCGTTCAGCCGCTTCAGCTCCGCGTCGTACGGCGAGGCGGTGGCCACCATGCCGCCGGTCTGGCCGATGGTGATGAAGTTGCCCGAGGCGGCAGAGGCGATGCGGGTGAAGGAGCGCGAGGTGTCCGAGTCGTCGCCGCAGCGGATGGCGTGCACGATGATGCCCTTCGCCGCCGCGCGCCGGGCCCAGGTCACCGAGTTCCAGCCGTCGTTGTAGTCGTCGTGCGGAGGCGCGTCGCCCACCAGGTAGATCAGCTTCATGACCTTGGACTCCTGGTTCCAGGCCATCTGGCTGACGGCCTCTCCCAGCGCGCGGCCCACGTGCTCCGGGGTGTCGCCGCCGCCGTCCGCGCGCAGCTTCTGGAGGTTGACGAACATCGCGTCCAGGTCGCGGGTGAGCGGGAACTTCTTGGTCACGTAGGCGTCGCCGCGGTCGCGGTAGGCCACCAGGCCGACCTCCAGGACCGGCGTCGGCTGCCCGCGCGCGATCTCGGAAGCGATGGACCAGATCTTCTGCTTGGCGCCCTCGATCAGCCCGCCCATGGAGCCGGTGGTGTCGAGGACGAAGACCACCTCGATCTTCGGGCGCTCGGGTTCGGCGGCCGGCTGCGGCGGGGCGGGAAGCTGGAACTGCGCCTGCGCCGGCAGCGGCTGGTCCGGGGTGTTCACCGCGTTGGGGTTCGGCGTGTTGGCGCGGGCGCGCGCCGGGCCGACGAGGATCGCCGCCCCGGTCAGCAGCGCGGCGGCCAGCAGGATCAGCCGCGTCTTGTTCAACCGCTTCGGCTGGGTGGGGAAGTCAGAGGACATCGGGCGCTCCTTGAGGAAGGTGGAGCATGGAACGGACGGCCCCCCTGAACGATCTAAAGGACTTGGTCGCGGCCATGACCGACCGCGTCAACGCCCGCGCGCGCCCACCGCCATCGCCTGTGCGTGGGGCGGCGGCGGGGTGGGGCCGCGGAGGATGGCCAGGGCGTGGTTCGCCAGCTCGACCATCATCTCGGCGGTCTCCACGTGCCACTGGGTGATGCCCTCGTCGTTGGCGGCCAGCAGCCCGGGCCAGTCCTTCACCGCGAACAGCGACGCCGAGTTGTCGAGGAACCCCAGCCGCCGGTCGACCTCCAGCGAAGCGTGGGACCGCCGCGCGGCGATCTCCTCCATCAGCCCGGTCAGCTCGGCGACCAGCCGGGAGAAGACCTCGCGGTGAGGGGTCACACCGGGAGTCTACGCCTCGTGGACCTCATGCACAGGGTCGCCCTCTCGGACCAGACCCTCGCGAAGTACACTGGCGTACAATCGACTCCACCCTGGGTGTTTCTTGGCGGAAACCCGGGTGAAATCGCCCCCCGCGAAGCTGCCGCCGATGTTCTTGCACGGGATGGTCTCGGAAGTGATCTCGATCAGCGCCTCGCCGACCTCGAAGCGCATCCCCGGCCGAACCGCGCCCCACTCCAGTCCCTCGATGGTGAGATTCTCGCCGATGGAGCCGGGCCGGGCGGGGTGGCCTTCCTCTGCGAGCGCGTTCAGCCGCTCCAGCGAGTAGAGGCATACCGCCCTCGCGGGACCGCCGTGGAAGCGGAGGTCCCGGTGCTTGTCGCCCTCCACGCCTTCGCGGAGGAGCCGGGTGGAGGCGACGCGGTGCTTGGGGACGCCGCCTTCCGGGTTGACGTTGATCTGGTGGACGCGGGCGGCCATCGCAGGCCGCGTACGCTACAACGAAACCGGCGGGCCCAACTGGCGGGTGCCGAAGCGGCTGCGGATGACCGCGCCCAGCGAGAGGAACGCGATGACCGCGGTGATGAAGCCGCCCACCCCCCAGGGGATGAGGCCGATCAGCTCGATGAGGAGGATACCGGAGGCCAGCACCACCGCCTGCGTCTTGCGGACGTTGCGGAAGGCGGGCAGGCGCGAGCCGATCTCGTTGGCCAGCGCCGCGACGCCCATCAGGCAGCCCAGGCCTATCGCCAGCCAGAGCGCGATGGCGACGGGGAAGCCGATGATGGTGATGGCCAGCAGCGGGGTGAGCGGCAGGCTGATCAGGCCGCCCAGGAGGCCGGTGACGCCACAGCGCAACGGATCCCGCCGCATCTCCGCGGCCAGCAGGCGCACCCGGTCCGGGACGAACATCATCGCGAGAAAGCCGGCGCCGAAGAGGACCGCGAACCAGACCAGGAACATGGGCAACGAGCTGCCGTGGGACGACTCCCGGCTCTCGCGGTGCTCGTGCATCATCTTCGGGATGGTGGAGGCCACGACCCGGCCGAGCCCCCCGCCGCCGAACGCCACCTCGTCCCCGCCTACCTGCGCTCCGTCCTCGCGGGTAATGCCGCCGCCGAACGAGGTCACGTCCCCGTCGACCTCGGCGTGCGGCCCCAGGTGGACGCCGCCGCCGTAAGCGACCGCATCCCCTTCCACGTGGCCGAGCACGTCCAGCCCGCCGCCGTAGGCGACCGCGTCCCCCTCCACCGTCTTTCCTTCCGCGATCACCAGGTGGCCGTTGCTCACCAAGTCATTGCCGTTGTCGCCGCCCCACACCAGGCTCCGGTTGCGGAGCTTGCGCACGATCTTGGAGCGCATGTCCTGCTGCACCCGCTCCTCGAGGCGCTTCTGGAAGCCCTTGGGGTCCGACACCGGGTCCGGCAGGTCCCCGTGCGCGGTGGACGAGGACAGCGAGTCCGGCACGTCTGGCGTGTCCGGCACCGCGGGCGGCTCCGGCGGGGTTGGGGCTTCCGCCTCCTCCGCTTCATCTGCCTCGTCGGAGTCGGAGTCGTGGTCCTCGGCGCTCTCCTTCGCGTCGCTGATCGCCTCACGCTCCTCGGCGGTGAGGGGCCGGATGGTCCAGATGCTGCCCTGGCGGTGCACCTTGAGGCCGTGCGCGTCCGCCACCGTCTGGAGCACCTCGTCCGCCGGCAGGTCGCTGAGGAAGACCTCCGCGGGGGCGTTCAGGTCGCCGGTGATGACCAGGTTGATGCCGCCCTTGTCGGCGATCTGCTTGAGGGCCTCGCGCAGGGTCCCCTTGAACTTCAGGCTGATCTTCTTGACCTTGGGAGCGGCAGGCGCCGCGGGGGGAGCCGGGGCCTTGGGGGCGGCCGGAGGGGTGGGAGGCACCGGGGCAGTGACCGGGCCGGCGAGGGCCGGCGCGGCGCCGAGGCAGCTGCAGGCAACGAGGATTCGGACGTACGCGGACATGGACTAGACCTTGGCGGGGACGTCGGTGGTGCCAGCGAGCTTCTTGAGGCCGACGAGCGAGAGAGTGAGGAGGGTGGCGAGGGCGGCGACGATGGGGACGGCCGCGGTCTTCCAGGCCACGGTCACGCCGGTGAGCAGGCCGACCAGGATGGCGCGCAGCTCCACCGCCCAGTGGGCCACCGAGATGCCGAGCTGGCCGGCGGTCGCGCCGCGGGCCACGAAGATGACGAACGCCAGCACGAGCGCGCTGCCGAGGATGGCGAAGCCGGTCTTCAGCTCCACGGATGCGGGCACGGGAGCCGCGGCCACCTTGGCCATCACCTGCGGCACGAAGTTGGCGGGCGGGAAGGGGTCCTGGAGGCGGAACAGGTCCCGCTCCAGCTCCCGGTGCTCCTCCAGCATGGCGGTGCAAGCCGCACAGGTCTTGCTGTGGTCCAGCGCGGGGCCGTGGCCTTCCGACAGCTCGGCGAAGAGGACCTCGAGGTCCGGGCAGGGCGTCTCGATCTGGCTCATGACGCTCCTCCTGCGCTGGGGGCTGGGGTGGGGGGAGTCTCGGTCTGCGCGGGGGCCATCACCTTGCGGAGCTTCTCACGGGCGCGGAACAGCCGCGCCATGATGGTGCCGGGGGCCACGCCCATCACCTCGGCGATCTGCTTGGTGGTGCGCTTCTGGACGTAATAGAGCGCCAGCACCTCGCGGTCGTCCGCGGGCAGGGTGCCCACCGCGGCCTCCAGCGAGCGCCGCTCCTGGTGGGCGATGGCGCCCTCCTCCTGGGTCGGCGCGCCGGACGGGAGCGCGTCCTTCATGTCGTCCACGTCCTGCGTCTGCAGCCGGGTGCGGCGGCGGAGGATGTCGAGGCAGAGGTTGCGGGCGATGGCGAGCACCCAGAGGTCGAAGGGCCGCTCCGCGTCGTACCGGCCCAGGTTCTGGAACGCGCGGAGGAAGGCCTCCTGCGCGACCTCCGACGCCTCGGCCTCGTTCGCCAGCAGCCGCAGGCACAAGCCGTAGACCGGCCGCTGGACCGACCGCACGAGCGCCTCGAAGGCGTTCTTGTCCCCGCGGCGCGCCGCCAGGACGTCGGCCTTCCACGGCAGCTCGACGGCATCCGACATCAGCATCATCCCGAAGCCGGGCGGCTTGAGCTTGAGGTTGAAGATGGACGCGAGCGCGAGGGTCACAACCATTCCTACGGCCGGCGCGCGCGCCCCATTGCCGCTACCCTGATTATCGCTTCTTCTTTCGTGATTTCAACTGGTTGGCTGTAATGGCCTGAGCCGCTTTCCGCGCCGCCTTGCGCGCGCGCTGGTGGGCGCGGAAGCCCTGGGGCGGGGCTGGGGACTCGACGCGCCGCGGCGGCGGGGGAGGAGGGGCCTCCGGGATCTCGGCGTCGAGCGCGGGGCGCTGGGACGCGCGGATCTCCTCCGCGGTGTCCTCCCGGTAGCCCTGGTGGAAGAGGCGCTTGATGACCAGCGTGGCGTACGCGCCGGGCGGGAGCGTGAACGCCACGTTGACCTTCCCGTACCCGCGGTTGAGCTCGTCGTGGCCCGGTTGCCCGATCACCAGCTTGTGCGGGTACACCAGCACGGGGCGCTCCTCGTGCTTGAAGTAGAGGAGCTTCGGCGCCTCCGCGATCGCCAGGTCGGACAGCTTCAGCTTCTCCTTCCCCAGCACCCACTCCACGGCTGCCTTCACGTCCGGGTCCTGGGGCGCGCTGTTCGGCGAGAGCAGGGGGAACGTCGCCTCGCGCAGCCGCTCCACCACCTCCGGCGGGGCGTCGCGGTGGAACAGCAGCGTCCCGGCCTGGTACGGGATGGGGAAGAGGTGCTCGCGGGGCAACAGCAGCTGGAGCAGCCGCCGCACGCCCTCGTTCCACAGGTAGCTCTGGTACGTGAACAGCAGCATCGCGCGGTGGTCGGCGTCGATCTGCAGGAAGGCGCGGAGGTAGTCGTCGGGCTTCTCGCGCAGGGAGCGCAGCACGCGCTCGTAGCGCTTGGCCCCCGCGAACGGGACGCGACGGGTCCACTGCCCCCAGTGGTCGCGGAAGAACGCCTTCACCTTCGCGTCGTCCGTCCGGTCCAGCGGCGACGGCTTGGCGAAGTAGTTCCTCAGCGCCGCCTCGAAGTCGCCGCGGATCAGGTCCTTGGCGATGAACCCCTGCCCGTGCTTGAGCGACCCGAAGCGCTGGCTGTCGAAGTAGTTCACCACGCCCAGGCGGTTCACCTCCGCCACGGAGAGGGTGAGGGCGGCCAGGTCCTCGTCCGCCAGCGCGCGCACGGTGACCGAGAAGCGGTTGGAGGTGGTGTTCCGGGCGGACAGGGGCTCGCGCGAACGCCCGAGGAACGTCAGCCGCAGGTCCGGCTCCTGGAGGTCGACGTCCGCGCCGTCCACGGCGATGAGCTGCTCGGTGCGGCCCTGCTTGTCCTTCAGCCCGCAGTAGGAGATGGCGCCGGGCTTGAGGCCGAACCGGTCGCGCAGGCGCTCCACCGCCTCGAAGGTGGAGAGCTTCTGCTTGTCCATCAGGTAGACGCGGAAGCGCCCGTCCGCCACCGCGTCGAAGCGGTAGGACTCCTTGACCCAGAAGTCTTCGGGCTTCTGCTTGATCCGCATCAGTGGTCGCCGGCGCGCTTCTCGCCCGCCTCGACGCGGGTGGGCAAGCGGTTCTCGCGCGGCGGCAGCGGGCAGGTGGCGAAGTGGCTGAACGCGCAGGGCGGGTTGTAGGCGCGGTTGAAGTCCAGCACCACCTTCCCGTCCTGCGGCATCCTGGCGTAGAGGAAGCGGCCGGCGCCGTACGTGTCCGTCTTGTTGGTCTCGTCGGCGAAGATGAAGAAGAGCTGGTCTTCGCCCTCCTCGATCACCGGCATCAGCCGCAGCTCCTTGCCCTGCAGCGTGAACACCGCCACGCCGGGCGCGGTCATCTCGTCCACCGTCCCCAGCACGGTCGGCACCGGGATCTTCTTCGGCGCCGCCAGGGGCTCCCAGCGCGCCTCCACCCGGTAGGCGGCCGAGACCGGGTAGCGCGGGATGCCGTGGAACTTCTTCCGCGCCTCCGCCTCCGGGTCCTTCATCCGGATGCCCAGCCGCTCGCCGCGCTTGATGGCGTAGAAGTGCAGCCGGCCGACCTGGAGGACCGCCTTCGGGCCCTCGTCGGTGGGGATGGGGCCGCCCTTGAACGGCTGGCCGCCCAGCGTCGCCTGGACCCCGGGCGCGGGCGCGAACGACACCTGGTCTCCGTGGCGGGTGACGGTGCCGGAGGGCTGGGGGGCGGGCGCGGGCAGCTGGAGCGGCTGGTCGCCCTCCTCCAGCCACTGCAGGCCGACCAGGGTGAGCCAGCCGTCGTCTGAGGTGAGGTTCTTCAACCGTTTCTCGTGCCAGGCGTTGGTCTGCGCTTCGAGATCGGCGGGGGGGGGCGGGGAGGCGGTCATGGCGGCGGCCAGAAACGGGGCGGCGAAGGTGAGGGACATCATGCGTCACACTAACGCCAGGGAGGCAAGCGCGCGGTGGTTCCTTTCGCGGTCTGTCGCGGCTCTGGTACTTTCTGCCGTCCGCCATGCCCGCAGCCCTTTGTCCACGCTGCAAGACGCCGCAGCCGCTGCCGATGCCTCCGCGGTGCGCGAACTGCGGGGAGTCGCTCACCCCCACCATCCCGGTGTCCAACCCCATGGCGGCGTCCGCGGCCGGTTACGCGGGCCAGAGCCCCTTGCGCCCGCTGCCGGTCGGCATGAGCGTGCCGATCAAGGGCCCGCGGCTCACCGGGCGGATGCCGGACGGGCGGGTGGCGGAGTTCGCGCTGGACGGGAAGACGACGCTCGGTCGCCATCCCGCCAACACGCTCCGGCTGGCGGATCGGGAGGTCTCCAAGGAGCACGCCACCATCGAGAAGATGGGGAACAACTTCCTGCTGCGCGACCTGGGCTCCTCCAACGGGACCTTCGTCAACGGGCGGCGGGTGCGCGAGCTGCGGCTGCGCGACGGGGACGAAATCGCGCTCGGCAACAGCCGGCTGATCTTCCACAGCGGGGAGGGGACGCAGCCGCCCACCTCGCCGGGCGTGACGGTGGTGGCCAACGCCCAGTCCATCCCGGCGTTCCTCGCCCAGCTGGACCAGAAGGCGCAGAACGAGTTCCGGCCGGTGGAGGAGATCTCCGACACCGCCTCGCTCAAGCAGGACTACGAGAAGCTCCGCATCGCCCACGAGTTCCAGCGGCAGGTCGGCCTGGAGCGGAACATCGAGAAGCTGGGGGAGAAGATCCTCAAGGTCGCCTTCCAGCTGCTCCCGGCGGACAACGGGGTGCTCTTCCTGGTGGACGACGTCACCAACCAGCTCTCCCCGCAGGCCAAGTGGCACCGCAACAACAAGGAGCAGGAGGTCATCCTCTCCGACACCGTGCTCAAGCGCGTGTCCGAGACGAAGGCCGGAGTGCTCACCGCGGACGCGATCATCGACCAGCGGTTCTCCTCGTCGGAGAGCATCGTCGCCCAGGGCATCCGCTCCGCGATGGCGGTGCCGCTGCTCACCAGCAAGGACGGGGTCGGGCAGCAGGAGGTGGCGGGCCTTTTGTTCATCGACACCCGCGACCGCACCAACGCCTTCTCGGAGAAGGACCTCAAGATCCTCTCCGGCATCGCCTCCCAGGCGTCCATCGCGCTGGAGAACGCGCAGCTGGCGCGGAAGATCGAGACCGAGGCGGTCACCCGCGCCGAGCTGTCCCGCTTCCTCTCCCCGGCGGTGGCGGACATGGTGGTGAAGGGGCAGGTGGAGCTGCTCCGGCAGGGCCGGCTGGCGGAGGTGAACGTCCTCTTCGCGGACATCCGCGGCTTCACCACCATGGCCGAGAGCGACAGCCCGCAGGAGACGGTGGCGATGCTGAACGACTTCTTCACCGCCATGGCCTCGGTGGTGTTCCGCCACGAGGGCAACCTGGACAAGTTCATCGGCGACTGCGTGATGGCGGTGTGGGGTCCGCCGTCGCCGCACCCGGACGACGCCGCCCGCGTGCTCCGCGCCGCGCTGGAGATGCAGGAGGCGATGGAGGAGCTCAACGCGCGCCGCGTGGAGGCCGGGAAGAAGGCGATCCAGGTGGGCATCGGCGTCAACACCGGGCAGGCGGTCGTGGGCTACATGGGCTCCGCGGACCGCCACGAGTTCACCGCCATCGGCGACTCCGTGAACACCGCGGCCCGGCTGTGCGGCCTGGCCAAGGGCGGCGAGGTGGTCGCCACCGAGGCCACCGTGCAGCGGGCGGGAGGTGGTTTCGTCACCGAGGCGCTGCCCGTGGCCCAGGTGAAAGGGAAGGAGAAGGGGGTCGCGACCTACCGGGTGGTGGGTCTGGAAGAGACGTCGTCGCCGGCGGACGAATGAAGACGCAAACTTGCCCGAACTGCGGCGCCGCCCACGACGTCTCGATATTCGTCTCCGGCCAGAAGATCCTCTGTAGCCGGTGTGGCATCCGCTTCGAGGTCAAGCGCAATGACGTCCAACCCATGACGCCCGGCCCTCCCAAACGCACGCATTCCGGCTCGATGCCGACGGCGGTGGAGCGCCCGCGCGAGCCCACCAAGCCCCCGGTCCCGGACGTGGCCCCCGAGGCGCCGGGCGTGGCGGCCCCCAACACCGCGGCGGCCGGGCAGGACCTCTACTTCGACAAGACCGCCATCCGCGTCCCCGGCCAGCCCACCCCGGAGCCGGGGGGCACACCCGCGTCCGGAGACGGGACGGCGGGGGTGGAGGTGGCGACCCAGGCGCCGATCCCGCTCACCACGCCGCTGGTCATCCCCGGCTTCGAGCTGACGGAGATCCTGGGGCGGGGCGGGATGGGCGAGGTGTGGAAGGCGCGGCAGATCTCGCTGGGCCGGACCGTGGCGATCAAGCTGCTGCCGCCCAAGCTGGCCGGCGACCCGGAGTTCGTGGCGCGCTTCGAGAAGGAGGCCACCGCGCTGGCCAGCCTCTCGCACCCGAACATCATCCAGATCATCGACCGCGGCGCCGTCGGCGAGCACTACTACTTCGTGATGGAGCTCGTGGAGGGGCGCTCGCTCCGCGAGGTGATGCAGTCCGCCCGGATGACGCCCCCGGATGCGTTGAAGCTGGTGGCGCAGATCTGCCGCGCCATCGACTACGCGCACGAGAAGCACATCATCCACCGCGACCTCAAGCCGGAGAACATCCTGGTGGACGCGCGCGGCCACGTGAAGGTGGCCGACTTCGGGCTGGCGGGCTTCCGGGGCCACGACTCGGAGAAGCAGCACCTCACCGCCACCGCCGTGGCCATGGGTACGCTCAACTACATGGCGCCCGAGCAGCGGCGGGACGCCAAGAGCGTGGACGGCCGCGCCGACCTGTATTCGCTGGGCGTCATCCTCTACGAGATGCTCACCGGCGAGCTGCCGCTGGGGCGGTTCAAGCTCCCCTCGGAGCGGTTGGCCGGGTTGGACCTGCGGGTGGACGAGATCGTCGTCAAGTCGCTGGAGCCGGACCCGGAGCAGCGCTACCAGCGGGCCTCGGCCATCGGCGCGGCGCTCGAGTCGATCATCCCCACCTCGGCGGTGGGTATCTCCGGCCTGCAGCCGGCGATGGGCAGCCAGCCGTCGGGGGTGACGCCCCGGCCCGCCACCAGCCAGACGGCGCGCACCGGCTCCTTCGTGGAGCGCGGCTGGTCGTGGGTGCGCAGCGCGCTGGCGGTGGTGGGCGGCCTGGCGGTGCTGGCGGTGGTGGTGCTGTTGGTGCCCAACCTGCGCGAGAAGGTGGGCGACGCGGCGACGGCCGGGCTGCGCGAGAAGCACACGCATCACCACCAGAACGAGCAGTACCCCAACAACACCGAAGGGCGGCTCTACCCGCGCGCCTCGGTGAACGCCGACGCGAAGAAGGTCAGCCTCTCCACCTCGTTCTCCCCGGCGACCCAGAAGGACGGCGAGGCGTTCAACGCCCACGACGGCGAGTGGGAGTTGGACAGCGGGCGGCTGGAGGCGACGCAGGCCGGGAGCGTGCCCTCTGACGGCAAGAAGCTCCGCCCGCGCGCGGTGCTGGAGGAGCGGTACTTCAGCTCGGACGACTTCACCGCCGAGGTGGAGATGGCCTACCAGACCGTGGACGACCAGTTCACGCTGGAGGCGGACGACCAGCGGACGATCGAGCTGGCCTTCCGGACGCGGGACATCAACATCGCGGTGTGGGCCATCCCCGGAAAGGAGATCCGGTTGATGTGGAAGTACCTCACCGCGGACGGCGTGGACCAGGCCGGCAACAGCGCGCGCGACCCGGACCTGGAGATGAACGACGAGGTGCCCACCCCGCCGGAGCGGACGCCGTTCCGCGTCCAGCTCAGCCTGAAGAAGCTCAAGCAGGGCGTGCAGGTGGAGGCGAAGATGAACGGGACGCGCATCGCCCGGAAGTACCTCCCCGGCCTCGCCGACGTGCCGGGCCGGCTGGCGCTGGGCTGCAAGAACCTGCACTGCGAGTTCGACGACCTCACCGTCCAGGGCGCGCCCAAGGCCAAGCCGGACCGGCCCGATGCGGGCTCGGCGCCGCCGTGACCGGCCGAGAGGGGGCCCGGTTGACCCCGGAAGTCCCGGCCGGAGGCCGCCGCCTCAGCGTCCCCTGGGCACGGGGGGGCGCTGCGGTGGTGGTGGCGCTCTTCGCCTTCGGGTGCGGGCACGGCACCGCGTTGCGCCCCACGCCGAAGGGAGCGCTTCGCGCGGAGGTGGAGATGGGCGGGCCCATCGCCCACGTCAACTCCGCCATCACGGTGCCCATGCCGCTCTCCACGACCGGCGTGGCCTGGGGCGCGGGCGACTTCTGGGACCTCTCCGCCCATGTGCACCTCACCTCGCTGGCGTTCGACGTGGCGGGCCTGGACGTGGGCTCCACCGCGCTTTTGGCGAGCGGCGGCCGCTGGGCGCTGGCGGGCACCGGGCGGCTGTACGGCTTCACGGAGCTCCAGCGCGGTCAGCCGCGGATCTACATGGAGGCGCAGCTGGCGCCGAGCTTCCAGGTGGTGCCGGGCTGGGTGACGCTCTTCGCGTCGGGCACGGCGCTGGTGCAATGGGCGGGCGGGCCGCCCATCCCGGCGCTGGGGGCGGGCGCGCAGCTGCGGCTGGGGCGGTTCGCGCTGCAGGGCGAGTGGCGGTGGTACGGGATGGCCACGCCGACGCAGTTCGCGGTGGTGGACTGGTGGAGCGTGGGCGGGCAGGGCGCGTGGGGCGTGGTGGTCTCGGCGAGCTGGCGGTTCGGAGGGGCGTCATGAAGCGCGCGGCGCTGGCGGTGCTGGCGGTGGCGATGCTGCCCGGGTGCTTCAAGCTGGATCCGTTCCTCTACGCGCGGCAGCGGACGGACCACTACGTCTTCAACCCGCAGGGAGTGGACGCGGCGTCGACGATCGACGTCGGGCAGATCGACGAACCGGTCGCCATCCAGGTCAATGGCGAGGTGCAGATCTGGACCGTCTACGTCCGGGCCACCGCCCAGCCGCCGCGCGGGTACGGGATCTTCTTCCACGGCAACGGCCCGCACATGGCGAACGACGGCCAGTTCGGGCACGTCAAGCGGCTGGCCAACCTGGGCTACGACGTCCTGGCCGTCGACTACCGCGGCTACGGGATGTCCACCGACGTGGAGCCCACCGAGGTGGGCATCGAGGAGGACACCCGCGCCGCGCTGGCGTCGATGACCGCCCGGGTGGGGACGGACCGGCTCTTCTATTACGGGCACTCGCTGGGCGCGGCGATCGCGCTCCAGCGCGCGTCCATCGACCCGCCGCGCGCGCTGGTGATGGAGTCGGCTTTCGCGTCCATCCAGGAGTTCGAGGGCGACGCCACGCTGATGGACTTCCCGGACGACTACGTCGCGTGGGACAGCTGGGCCAGCTCCACCCGGATCCAGTCCGTGGGCCGGGTGCTCTTCCTCCACGGGTTGGCCGACGACTACGTCCGCCCCGAGTTCTCCGAGCGCCTCTACCAGCGCGCCCAGGACCCCAAGCAGCTGGTGCTGGTAGAGGGCGCGGACCACGGGACCGTCGCCGCCAAGCTGGGGGACCAGTACGCCGTCACCATCCACGGCTGGATCGACCAGTTCATCCCACCCTGGGCAGGATGAGCCCGCGGAAGAGCTCGACGGCCTCGCGCGTCTCCAGGAACTCGGCGGCGGTCTCGAGCGAGACGGTCGTCCAGCGCGGGAAGACGGAGAGCGACGCCACCAGCGGCTGCCCGTCGTGGTCGAACGCCAGGATGCACCCGTCGGCGCTGACGCCGCGCAGGCCCAGCTCCAGGCGGCGGGCGTAGCGGGTGCGCTCGGCGACGCGCTCCCGCCAGTTGAGCATGGCCACCCGGACGTCGCGCTGGAGCTCCACTGGTTCGCCCCGGACGGCGCGGCGGAACAGCACCCCGGCCGGATCGCCCTCCAGCGCGTTCACCACCTCGGCGAAGCGCGCCACCAGGCGGGCGCCCCGATCAGCGAGGACGCGGCGGTAGACGTCGCGGCTGGCCATCAGTTGGCAGCGGAGCGGGGACTCCAGGAGGTACGAGTCCGCTTCCAGCCCCGGCTCCGGACTGGACTCCACCTTGGCCTTCACCTGCCGGAGCGCGGCGGCGTAGCGCTCGCCGGTCTTCGCCATCCGCTCGCGGACGCGGCGCTTGAGGTCCTTCTTCTGCGTCATGTGAACCCTCGTGAGCCGAAGCGGTGCCCATGCCCCCGGCGCCGGCCGAAGGTCGCGACCCATCCAACTTCGGGCCCGAGGAGAGCGCTCCCCTTTTCCCCCTTCACGAACGCCGCCGGGCATGGGCCGGAGGAATTTAAGGGTTGGCGCCCGGGTCCGGAGCGCGGGCGAAATGTACCCGAAATTCAAGGCGACACGGGATTTAAGGGTCGGTCGCACGCGGAACTGGCTCGAATTCCTACAAAAATAGACGCAACTCAAATCATCAAAGCCTGAGAATGTGTGCGTAGGCCACACACATACAGGTACCCACCTGGAGGGGTCCCCCGATGGACGGCATTTCCGGTCCTAGCCCTGTCGATACGCAGCCTCCCCCTGAGCCGGTTGATTCCTCGTCTTCAGCCGGGCCTTCGTCCTCAGTTGATTCCCCGTCCGCAGCTGGTCCTTCGCAAGGGCCGGCGGAGAGCCTCTCAGACCACTCCCTGGTGAAGAGCGGGAGCAGCGGGTCCGAGGTCAACGGCCTCCAAGACAAGCTCAAGAATGCCGGCTACGACGCCGGCACGTCCGGGAAGTTCGACTCCAAGACCGAGGCCGCCGTCCGCCAGTACCAGAAGGACAACAACCTGAAGGTCGACGGCAAGGTCGGGCAGCAGACCTGGGGCAACCTGATCGGGCAGAAGGGCCTTCCGCCCGGCACGAACATGCTGGGCCAGAAGGCCCGGAACCCGGATCCGACCGGCCGGTTCAAGGACACCTTCGAGCCTGCGGGATCCCAGCGTCCTGGCTCGTCCACTCGCGCTCCCGGCGCTCCTGGCGCATCCGCCAAACCCGGCACCGGTGGAACCCCCGCCGGCGGCGCCCCGACCAAGCCCGGCACCGAGACGAAGCCCGGCGCCACCCAGGGCCCGAACGCGGCCGGCAGCGCCGCGCCCAGCGGCACCGCGCAGCGCATCGTGGACGAGGCGCGCAAGCACCTCGGCTACCACGAGGGGGCCGGCAACTCGAACAAGTTCTCCACCGCCATGGGCCGCCCGGCCGAGAAGTGGTGCGCGGACTTCGTCAGCTACGTCTCGAAGCAGGCCGGGGCGAAGACGGTGAACTCCGCCGCCGCGCAGGGCATCGAGGATCAGCTCAAGCAGCAGGGCCGCTGGAAGGGCCGCAGCAACCCGCAGCCGGGCGACGCGATCACCTTCAACTGGGCCGGCGGCAGCGGTCGCGCCAACCACGTGGGCCTCGTGGAGTCCGTGTTCCAGAAGAACGGGCAGACCTACGTCCGCACCATCGAGGGCAACTCGGCCGACCAGGTCCGCCGCCGCGAGTACCCGGTCAATTCCCGGGTCATCAAGGGGTTTGGACGGATCGCGTAGGTTTTCTCACCGGATGAGAGGGCGGTAGAGAGGACCGTTGACACGGCAGGGCGAAACTCAGCCCTTCAGACTGTGAGAATGGGTGTGTCGGTCCCACACGCCCATGCCCGTCAACGCCCCTACCGCCCGCCCCGTCCAGCCTCCTCAGTCGCCGCGCCCGTCGTCCGCGGACTCCGTCGGTCAGCACACGATGCTGCAGACGGGGAGCCGCGGCCCCGAGGTCTCTGACCTCCAGAACCGCTTGAAGCAGGCGGGTTTGCAGGTCGGGCAGAGTGGCGTGTTCGACGCCAAGACCCAGTCCGCGGTCCGCCAGTACCAGCAGGCCAAGGGGCTGCAGGTGGACGGCGTCGTCGGCCAGCAGACCTGGGGCTCCTTCTGGGGCCAGAAGCTCCCGCCCGGCGCGCAGATGCTCAAGGGCGGCGGGGGCGTCTCCGCCGATCCCACGGGCCGCAACAAGGACAGCTTCGATCCCGGCGGCGCCCGGGGTCCGGGCGGCGCGGCGCCTTCGCCCGCGGGCACCGGCACCGCCTCCGGCCCGGCCGGCGCGTTCCCGACCAGCGGCTCCAACCGCGACAAGCTGGACTGGGCGGAGCGGACGGCAAAGGCGATGGGGCTGACCATCACCTCAACCACCGGCGGCACGCACGTGGCCGGCTCGTACCACTACCAGGGCCGCGCGGTGGACGTGGCGGGTTCGCCGGCGCAGATGGCGAAGTTCTTCGACGTCCTCCACAACACCCGCCCCACCGAGCTGTTCTACGACCCCAAGGGCGCGGTGAAGAACGGGAGCGACATCCCGCCCATCGGCGGCCACAGCGACCACGTCCACGTGGCGTTCTAGTCGCCCGGACGCGCCTTCTCGTCGGCGAAACCTCTCGGGCCGCAGGACCCGCGCGCCCTCGCGCTTCGCGGCGTTCTACGCGCCTTCCTCGTCCGCGAAGCCGTACTCCTTGAGCTTCCGGGCGAGGGTGTTGCGCCCGATCTGCAGCGAGCGCGCGGCGGCGGTGCGATTGCCCTTGCACGCGTCGAGCACCCTCAGGATGTGCCGCTTCTCCACCTCCGCGAGCGGCAGCAGCTCCGCGGGGAGGTTGTCCGGCGAGATCGGGACCGCCACGGGGATGCCCCGGCCCGGCCCCTGCGGCACGGGGGTGGGGGAGATCCGGTCCATCATCGGGAGCGGGAGGTGGTCGGCGAGGATCTCCCCCTCGGTGAGCACCACCGCGGACTCCATGCAGTTCTCCAGCTCGCGCACGTTGCCCGGCCAGCGGTAGGCCTGCAGCCGCTCCAGCGCGCCCGCCGACAGCCGCGGAACGATGGGCAGCCGGTGCCGCTTCGCCGCCTGGCCGATGAAGTGGCGCGCCAGGCGCTCGATGTCCTCGGGGCCGCGCTCGCGCAGGGGCGGGAGCACCACCTCCACCACCTTGATGCGGTAGTAGAGGTCCTCGCGGAACTTGCCGTCGTGGACCATCCGGGCCAGGTCGCGGTTGGTGGCGGCGACGATGCGCACGTCGACCCGGCGGTGCCTCGTTCCCCCCACGCGGAAGAACGTTCCGGTCTCCAGCGCCCGCAGGAGCTTCACCTG
>DASRBA010000245.1:0-48632 GCA_035637895.1 Myxococcaceae bacterium | reverse complement strand
CTCGGCCTGATCCTCCCCGGCCGCCCGAACATCCTCGGCCTCCCCGCCTACCAGCGCGGCCTCCTCGAGCCCCAAGACGAAGGCAGCCAGCTCATCGGCCTCCTCCTCCAGGCCCGACCCTCCGAGACCATCCTCGACTTCTGCGCCGGCGCCGGCGGCAAGACGCTCCTCCTCGCCGACGTCACCCACGACCGCGCCACCATCCACGCCCACGACCCCTCCCGCGAGCGCCTCTCCCGCCTCCGCCAGCGCGCCGCCCGCGCGGGCTTCACCTCCATCCGCGTCGACTCCCTCCCCACCGCCCCCTGCGACCGCGTCCTCGTCGACGCCCCCTGCTCCGAGCTGGGCGCCCTCCGCCGCGGCCCAGACCTCCGCTGGCGCATCGACCCCGCCACCCTCGACGCGCTCCCCGCCCTCCAGTGCTCCATCCTCTCCACCGCCGCCCGCCACGTCCGCCCGGGCGGCCGCCTCGTCTACGCCACCTGCACCATCCGCCGCGCCGAGAACGAGGAGATCGCCCTCCACTTCGAACGCACCCACCCCGACTTCCACCGTCTCCCCTCCCCCATCCTCCCCACCCCCGACGGCTTCTTCCGCGTCCTCCCCCACCTCCACGCCACCGACGGCTTCTTCGCTTCGATCTGGACCCGCTCCCCTTGAGCTAGACTCGCCCCCATGGAAGCAGTCGAACCACGCCGCTGGTGGCTTCCGGCCGTTGCCGGCGACTACCTCGTCACCCGCCTCGGCGATCGCCCGACCCTCAAGGGCTGGAGCCCACTCCCGCCGATCTTCGCCCGCTCTGCCATCGAGTACGCCTTCACCACGACCGCCTCCTCGGTCGTCTTCGACCTCTACGCGGTCGTCGGTGGCCCTACCCGTCCTGGTCTCGGCCAAGCCGCCTCGCTCGAGCTCCGCCGGGAGATCACCCGCCGTCTCGACGAGGCCTTCCGCTCCGGCACGCTCATCGCCTACCGCCGCAACCCGCCCAACATCCCGCACGTCAAGGCGGACGACCCCAAGCCGGTCGACCCCATCCCCGACGACCCGACGCCGGAAGATCCGGAGAGCTACGTCAACATCCGCCTCGTGGGCGAGGACGGAAACCCCATCCCCAACGAGCGCTACAAGATCGTCCTCCCTGATGGCACCAGCCGCGAGGGGCGCCTCGACAGCGGCGGCTCCGCGACCGTCCGCGGCCGCTTCGCCGGCCAGTGCAAGGTCACCTTCCCCGACCTCGACGCCTCCGCCTGGGAATCCGCCTGAGCGGAGCGACCCTGACCCTGGGCCGCGTGCTATGAGGGGCCCGTGGTCCAGAAGCCGCCACGTCTGAGGCCGGCGGATCGGGTCAGCATCATCGCGCCCGCGGGCCCGTTCGACCGTGAATCCTTCGAGGCTGGATTCGACGTCCTCGCCCGCCGCTACGAGCCCATCTTCGACCCGGGCCTCTACTCGAAATCCCGCTACCTCGCCGGCGACGACGACCGCCGCCTCGACGAGCTCCACCAGGCCCTCCGCGACGACCGCACCCGCGCCGTCTTCTGCGCGCGTGGCGGCTACGGCGCGATGCGGCTCCTCCGCCGCCTCCGCCTCGACGACGCCCCTCTCAAGCCCCTCGTCGGCTTCTCCGACATCACCTCGCTCCACCTCGCGCTCCTCGCTCGCGACCGCGCCTCCATCCACGGCCCCGTCCTCACGCAGCTGGCGAAGCAACCGCCCGACGCCCTCGAGCGCCTCTACACCCTCCTCGAATCCGACCAGCCCGCGCCGCCGATGAAGGGCACGCGCGCGCTCGTCCCCGGCCGCGCGCGCGGGCGGCTCGTGGGTGGGAATCTCTCCGTCCTCACGCGCCTCCTCGGGACGCCGTACCTCCCCGACCTCCGCGGCGCGCTCCTCTTCCTCGAGGACATCGGCGAGCGCCCCTACCGCCTCGACCGCATGTGGACGCACCTCGACCTCGCCGGCGTCTTCACCCAGGTCGCCGGCATCGTCCTCGGCGACTTCACCAACTGCGAGGAGCCCGCCGCCGCCGCCGCCGACTACGGCCCCCACACCATCCTCGAGGAGCTCGCCCGCGCCACCGGCCTCCCGTGCGCCGCCGGCTTTCCCTTCGGCCACGGCGAGGTGAACCACGCCCTCCCGCACGGGGTCCTGGCCGAGCTCGACTCGAGCGCGAGCCCCACCCTCACCTTCCTCGAACCCCTCGCGGCATGAGCGCCCACCAGCCCATCCGCGCGCTGCTCGAGGAGGGGGTCTCCCAGCGCATCTTCCCCGCGGCCCAGGCGGCCGTCTTCCGCGACGGCCAGCTCGCCTTCTCCGCCGCGGCGGGCGCGGCCAGCGACTCCACCCTCTTCGACCTCGGCTCCCTCACGAAGATCTGCTGCACCACCGCCGCCTTCGTCACCCTCTGGTCGGAGGGGAGCCTGGCCCCGGACACGCCGCTCTCGCGCTTCTTCCCGCGCTCCCCGGCGAGCCAGGCCGGCGTCACCCTCGCCGACCTCCTCTACCACCGCTCCGGTCTCCCGGCCTTCGTCCCCTACTTCGCCAAGGTGATGCCCGCGGTCCCGGCGCTCTTCGACCCGCGCTGCCCCGCCGCCGTCCGCATGGACGTCCGCACCACCGTCGTCGACGCCGCCTCCCAGCAACCCCTCCGCCGCCAGCCGCGCGCCGCCGCCGTCTACAGCGACGTGGGCTTCATCCTCCTCGGCGAGGTCCTCTCCGACGCCGCCTCCGAGACCCTCGAGAACCTCCACGAGGACCGCGTCGCCTCCCGCCTCGGCGTGGACCTCCACTTCCGCCGCCTCTCGCAGCACGTCGACCCGCCGCCCCCGACCATCGCCCCCACCGGCGTCCTCCGCCCCCGCGAGCACGCCCCGGGCCAGGAAGGACTCTGGCCTCCCTTCCCCGCCCCCAAGTCCTCTCGCGCCGGCGAGGTGGACGACGACAACGCCTGGGTGATGGACGGCGTCGCGGGGCATGCGGGCCTCTTCGGCACGGCGGTGGAGGTGGCGCGCTTCGGCCAGCGCCTCCTCGAGGAGCTCCAGGGCGCCAACCGCCTCGCGCCGCCCGACCGCTGGGCGCACGCCTTCCAGGTCGACACCTCCGTCCCCGGCAGCACGCGCGCGCTGGGGTTCGACACGCCCTCCCTGGTCGGTTCCTCCGCCGGGCAGCGGTTGGGCAAGCCGGGGCCCGCCGTGGGCCACCTCGGCTTCACGGGCGTCAGCCTGTGGGTCGACCTCCCGCGCCGGCTCTCGGTGGCGCTCTGCACCAACCGGACGTACTTCGGCCGAGCGGACGGTCGCATCAAGGACATCCGCCCTCGCTTCCACGACCTCGTCGTGAACACCCTCACGCCATGACCGCCGACACCGACAACGGCAACGTCGTCACCTCCATCGACCCGAAGTCCATCCGCCGGATCCACCTCGTCGGCGTGGCGGGCACGGGGATGGGCTCCTTCGCCGGGATGCTGAAGGCGGCGGGCTACGAGGTGACCGGGTCGGACGAGAACGTCTACCCGCCGATGAGCGACCAGCTGAAGGCGTGGGGCATCCAGGCGCTCGCGCCCTACGCGCCCGCCAACCTCGACGCCGCCCGCCCCGACCTCGTCATCATCGGCAACGTCATCCGCCGGGTGAACCCCGAGGCGACCGAGGTCCGCGCGCGCCGCCTCCCGCAGATGAGCTTCCCGGCCGCGCTCGGGGCGCTGTTCCTGAAGCAGCGGCACTCGGTGGTCGTCGCCGGCACGCACGGAAAGACCACCACGTCCTCCCTCATGGGCCACGTCCTGGCCGACGCCGGCCGCGACCCGTCCTTCCTCGTCGGCGGCGTGACCTTGAACTACTCAGGGAACTACCGCTTCGGGCAGGGCCCTCACTTCGTCGTCGAGGGCGACGAGTACGACACCGCCTACTTCGACAAGGGCCCCAAGTTCCTCCACTACCAGCCGCGCACCGCCATCCTCACCAGCGTGGAGCTGGACCACGCGGACATCTACCGCGACCTCCCGCACTACGAATCCGCCTTCGCCGACTTCGCCCGCCTCCTCCCCGACGGCGGCTTCATCGCGGTGAGCGGCGCGTACCCCAACGCCGTCACCATCGCCCGGATGTCGAAGGCGCGGGTGGTGAGCTACCAGGGACACGAGAACGCCTCCGTCGACGTCCGCCCGCGCAACGTCCGCTTCTCCCCCGAAGGCGCGCGCTTCGAGGTCCTGGAGCGCGGGACCTCGCTCGGCGAGGTGCTCCTCCCGCTCTCCGGCCTGCACAACGTGGAGAACGCGCTGGGGGTGTACGCGGCGGCGAAGGCGCTCGGGCTCTCGCACGAGGAGATCCGCCACGGCTTCTCCACCTTCCAGGGCGTGAAGCGGCGGCAGGAGGTGCGGGCGGAGATCGGCGGCGTGATGGTGGTGGACGACTTCGCCCATCACCCCACCGCGGTGCGCGAGACCATCTCCGCCATCCGCGCGCGGTACCCCTCCCGCCGCCTGTGGGCGGTCTTCGAGCCCCGCTCCAACACCAGCCGCCGCAACATCCACCAGAAGGAGTACGCGCTGGCGTTCGACGGCGCCGCGCGCGCGAGCATCAAGGTCCCGGAGAAGCACGACAAGGTGCCCGCGGGGGAGGAGCTGGACGTGGGCCGCATCGTGGAGGAGCTCCGCGCGCGCGGGATTCCCGGCGAGGCGGAGACCTCGGTGGACCGGCTGGTGGCGCTGGTGGCGGGCGAGGCGAAGGCCAACGACCTCATCCTGGTGATGAGCAACGGGTCCTTCGGCGGCTTCATCGAGAAGCTGTTGAAGGCGCTGCCAGCCCGGGCATGAGGCACCCTCCGCGCGCGTTTCGAGGGAAGATGCGCGCATGAACCTGCTCCGCCTCGCCCTCGCCGCCGGCGCGGTCGCGCTCTCCTCCGCCTGCGCGCACGCCGCCTCCCCTCCGAAAAACATGCTCCCGCCGGTGGCGCTGCCGCAGTACCCCGACGACGGAACGCTGGTGAACATGGGCGACGAGCGCGGCAGCGTGGTGGTCATCGACTTCTGGGCCACCTGGTGCGAGCCCTGCAAGGCCGCGCTCCCCGAGTGGGAATCGCTGGCCGCCGCCTACCGCGACCGCGGCGTGCACTTCTACGCCGTGAGCGTGGACGGCGACCCGAACAAGATCGGCGAGTTC
This sequence comes from Myxococcaceae bacterium, assembly GCA_035637895.1. GTDB lineage: Bacteria > Myxococcota > Myxococcia > Myxococcales > Myxococcaceae > DASRBA01. Next base: position 43,470 of record DASRBA010000245.1, on the reverse strand, counting down.
CTCCAGGAGGTCGGCCTCAAGGTCCCGGTGCTGGTGGACCGCGACGCCAAGGTCGCCGAGGGCATGCTCCACTTCCAGGCCATCCCCACGGCGATCATCGTGGACAAGCAAGGCGCCATCCGGGTCACGCACCAGGGCTACGCGCCCACCGACGTGAAGGGGTACGGCAAGGAGATCGACCCGCTGCTGGCGGAGAAGTGAGCGCGCCGTGACGCCGCCGCCGCCGCCGGATCCGGAGTCCGCCGCGTCCTTGCGGGCGACGGCGGAGGAGGGCGCTCGGCGCGCCGGGGCGCTGCTGCGCGAGCGGTTCCTCGGGGTCCGGACCATCGAGTACAAGGGCGGCATCGACCTGGTGACGGACGCGGACCGGGCCAGCGAGGCGGAGCTGCTGGCGTTCATCCGGTCCCGCCACCCGTCGCACTCGGTGCTCGCGGAGGAGAGCGGGCTGTCCTCCGGCGGCGACGGGATGCGCTGGTTCGTCGACCCGCTCGACGGCACCACCAACTACGCCCACCGCGTGCCGCACTTCTGCGTGACGGTCGGCGTGGCGGAGGGGGCGGAGCTGCTGGCCGGCGCGGTCTACGACCCGGTGCGGGACGAGATGTTCTCCGCGGGGAAGGGGCTGGGCGCCACGCTCAACGGCGCGCCCATCCGCGCCAGCGCCGCCGCCACCCTGCAGCGCGCCCTGGTGTGCACCGGGTTCCCCTACGACGTCCGCGAGCACCCCGAGGCGCCGATCGGGCTGTTCAACCGGATCATCCGGCAGGTGCAGGGCGTCCGGCGGATGGGCGCCGCCGCGCTCGACCTGGCGTACGTCGCGGCGGGGAGGTTCGACGGGTACTTCGAGTTCGGCCTCAAGCCGTGGGACATCGCGGCCGGCGCGCTGCTGGTGCGCGAGGCGGGCGGGGAGATGTGCCGGATCGACGGCGCGCCGGTGGACGTGATGATCGGCGACGTCCTGTGCTGCGGGCCGAACCTGGCGGTCGACCTCAAGCGGGAGGTGGCGGGGTTCCTCCGCGACATCGGCTGGACGCCGCGCCGGTACGCGCCGAAGTCGCCGTAGCGCCCGCGGAGTGTCAGAGGCCCTTGATACACGTGCGCCTGAACACAAGAGCAGTGCCGGGTGCGCGTGGTGTTCGGGGGAGGGCGAGCAATGGCGGGCGGTGGCGGTGGGTTCCGGGAGCTGGAGGCGTGGCGGTACGGGATGGAGCTGGCGGTGCGGGTGTTCGACGTGACGGCGGAGGAGGAGGACGCGCTCAGGCCGGCGGCGCTGGAGATCCCGCAGCGGATCGCGGCCGGGTGGATGGATGGGCGGCCGAAGATCTGGGCACGGTGCGTGGCCTTGGCGCAGGGCGCGCTGGACCGGCTGGAGGCGGAAGCGCGGAGGCTGTGGGCGGCGCCGGATGTGCGGCTGCTGGAGCTGGTGGCGTGCGCGCGGCGAGCGCTGGACGCGCTCGAGGCGGCGCCGATGCGAGTGCTGGAGCCGGCGGCGGCGGTCGACAGCGTCGAGGTCGAGGCGGTCGCCGCGTGAGCGCCGCGGGACTCAGCGCCGGCCCTGGTATGCCTGGCCGGGCGTGGCGCCCAGGGCGAGGAGCCTCAGCCCCTCCGGCCCGGCGACGAACTTCCGCTTCTGACCAGGAGCGACGCGGACCATCTCGCCCACCTTGAGCTCGAAGCGCTCGTCGCCCGCGTGGAGCGTGGCGGCGCCGCGGAGGACGACGTAGACCTCCTCCTGGCCGTCCTTGGTGTGGTCGTGCTCGGGGTAGCTCGCGCAGCCCGGCTCCAGGTCGAGCACGTTCATCCCCCACGCGGACACGCCGAGCTGGCGGCCGGCGGATCGGAACATGATGCCCGGGAGCGCGTTCGGTCCCTGGTAGTGGTCCATCTCGTCGATCTGCTTGATGGTCACGTCGGCCATGGGTCGGAAGCTAGACCAGCTGGATGCCCATGGCAGCCGCCACGTCCCTCACGCGTTTGTCCCGAGACAACATCACCAGGGCGGTGACCTCTCTTTGAAGCCGCACCTCCAACGCGCTCGCCACATGGAGGGCATCCAATGTCCTTATCGGCAGCGGGAAGGCGCCACCGGCCCGGGCGAGGACAGGCTCGTCCAGCGGAACAACGTCGATCCGGGCGAGCACCTCGAGGGCACGACGCAACGACTCGTTGGCGCGCTCCTGCGGCACTCGCCCACTGGTAGTGACCTGCACGACTGCGCGGCGGAGCTCGACGGCGGTCAGCGCTGACGTCACGACGGTATCGGCCGATTCGAGCTCGGAGGTGAGAGCTGCTTGAGCGCTGGCGTCTTCGTGCAGGTATGCGCGGGCCAGTGCGCTCGTCTCCACGTACAGCGCCCTCAAAGGTCTCGATCTCCGCGAACGAAGTCCATCACCTCTTCGAACTCCTCATCGCTGAGGCCGAGGCCGGTCGCCGGAGGCAGCGGCCCCTTGTCCCGGGTCCCCAGGCGAGAGAAGAACCCCTCCGCGAGCATCTGCCGTCGCGCCCGGTCGACGGGCGTCAGGTGGGCCTCCGCCACCTTCTCCGGAGACACCAGGCACGCGACGACCTGACCGCGGTCGGTCACCTCCACCATGTCCCCCTGCTCCACGGCGCGGACGTACTGCGAGAACTTGGCCCGGACCTCCCGGATGCCTGCCGTCTGGATGCCCGGTGCCCTCTTCTTCGCCATACGGCAATTGTAGCCACTGTAGCGCTTTTGCCCAGCACGCTGCCAGCTCTTGCCTACATATGCCACCACCTTCACGCCTCTCCCTCTCCAGGCTGACGAGGTGCGGCAAGGGCGCCAATTGAGGTAAACAGCACCTGGCTCGAACGTCTTCAAAGAGCCAAGGTTCGACGGCGAAGCGTCGTCGCTCCGACGGGGAATCGTCACTCCGATCAGGATGGAATCGTCTACGCTCCGACCCGTGGAAGGCCCGGCTTCCCCGTCAGGCGCCGCCCCGGGCGCGCTCTTCGCGAATCGCTACCGGCTGGAGCGCACCCTCGGAGAGGGCGGCACGGGCGTGGTCTGGGCGTCGGTCGACACGGAGACCAACCAGCGGGTCGCGCTCAAGCTGCTCAAGCCCGAGGCGGTCTCCCGCACGGACGCGCGCGGGCGCCTGCGCCGCGAGGGGCGCATCGCCGCCGCCCTCAGCCACCCCAACCTCGTCCAGGTCCACGGCATCGTCGAGAACGCGGACGGCACCCCCGCCATCGTCATGGAGCTGCTGGAGGGCCAGTCGCTCGCGGACCACCTCCACCAGGAGCGAAAGCTCACCCTCTCGCAGACGGCCTACGTCCTCCTCCCGGCGCTGATGGCCCTCAGGGCGCTGCACGCCAAGGGCCTCATCCACCGCGACCTCAAGCCCGCCAACATCTTCCTCCACCGCTCCAAGGAGACCGGGGCCGCCCCCGTCCAGGTGAAGCTCCTCGACCTCGGCCTGGTGAAGGCCCTCAGCCTGGGGAAGCTCGCCCTCGACACCGCCACCCTCACCGTCAGTGGAATGATGGTGGGGACGCCGCATTACATGGCGCCGGAGCAGATCCTCGGCGAATCCAACGTCGACCAGCGGGTGGACGTCTTCGCCGCCGGGGTCGTCCTCTACGAGTGCCTGACCGGGGACCGGCCCACCGAGGCGGAGAACCTGGGGCAGGTGCTCAAGAAGGTCCTCGCCGCCAACTTCCCGCCCCTCTCCGAGGTGATGCCGGAGTGCCCGCAGGACCTGTCCGACCTGGTGAAGTCGATGCTGTCCAAGGAGCCGGCGGACCGGCCCGAGAACCTGGACGGGGCCATCGCCATCCTCACCCGGTACGCGGACGTGTCGGACACGCTGGAGGTCCCGGTCCACATCAGCCTGAGCTACCGGGCGCGGCGGGTAGCGCAGATCTCCGCCGCGGTGGTCGCGCTCGCCGCGGTGGGCTCCTTCGGGGCCTACGAAGGATTCAAGCCGGCCCCCACCTGTACGCACAAGCTGGCGGGGATGGTGTGCTTCCCGGCCGGGAGCTTCACCATGGGGAACACGCCGCAAGAGGTGGAGGCCCTCCAGTCCACCTGCACGGACGACGTGCCGAACTGCCGGACCATCATCGAGCGGGAGCAGCCTGCGCGCCGCGTGAAGCTCTCGGAGTTCTTCATCGACGAGCACGAGGTCACCAACGCCGAGTTCGCGGATTGGCTGAGCGTCGATCCGGGCCGCCTCACCATCGAGGACGACGAAGATCAGCCTCAGCGCTACGTGCGCGACCTCCAGGGAACCCTGTTCGTGGACCTGTGGAAGCAAGGCAGCGGGATCGAGCTCCAGGGGCACAAGAAATTCCTGCCCAGGAAGGGCATGGAGCACATGCCGGTCGTCCAGGTGACCTGGAACGCGGCGCTCGCCTACTGCAAGTCGCGCGGGAAGCGCCTCCCCACCGAGGCGGAGTGGGAGCGCGCCGCGCGCGGCCTGACGAGCCGCAAGTACCCATGGGGGAACGAGAAGCCCCGGTGCGACGGGGTGGTCTTCAGCCGGGGCGACGGAGGGACCTGTACCGCCCTTCCGCTTGGTCCCCAGCCGGTGGACGAGGCGCCGCAGGATGTGACCCCCGAGGGGGTCCATGGGATGGGCGGCAACGTCTCCGAGTGGGTCTTCGACGCCTTCACCCTCCCCTATTATCCGCAGTGCAACCCTTGCGAGGACCCGAAGGTGGACGCGCCCGCCGGCAGCGTCGACGGCGAATGGCGCGTCCTCCGGGGCGCCTCCTTCCGCACCCAGATTCTTCTCCGGAGCACCGGGCGGGGACGCTGGAAGGAACGGGAGGTGGGCAGCGGGTTGGGCTTTCGATGCGCTTCCGCCTCCGGACCCTGACCACTGGCATCCGGTTTGCTGTCTCGTGAGCCAGCACACCGACGAGGAGCTAACATGACCGCCGTGAAGAAGATCCAGACCCGCTCGAAGCGCACGCTCTCCACCAGCCGCCGCACCAAGAACACCCGCAAGGGCGGCAAGCAGATCCGGTTCGCCAAGCCGACGGACGGCCCGGGCGACCCGACGGACAACACCACCCGCAAGTAAATGTGACCGCTCCCACTTCACCAGACCAAGCACTCTCCCGCATCCAGTCGCCCGCTCCGGACGACCTGTGGCGGGCGATGCGTGCGCTGGTGGAGCGGTTGTTCGCGCTCTCGGGTCGCGACACGGTCCTCGACGACTCCATCGACATCCTGATGGATCTGCTGGGGGCTGACCGCGGGCTGGTGATGCTCGCGGGGGAAGGGGGGGTGCTCCAACCGGTGAAGGCGCGCGGCCAGAAGCGGCCGCTGACACCCGTGGAGCAACAGGAGATCAGTCGCACCATTGCGCGGGAGGCCGTGGGGAGCGGCCACTGCGTGGTCTGGGACCGCACCAAGAACGCGGTCTCCAGCGAGAGCGTCACGGACCTGGGAATTCTCGCCGCGCTCGCCGCGCCGCTGCAGGGGGGCAGCGCGCCTGGCGGCGTGCGCGGCGTGCTGTACGTCGACTTCCGCGACGCCCGGAAGCACGTGGAGGGTCCCCACGTGGAGTTCTTCATGTCGGCGTCCATCCTGGTCGCCGCCATGCTGGAGCAGGAGAGCCGCGCCCGCGCCGAGCGCGAGCACCTCCACGAGGCGCGCTCCAACGTGCTGGAGGTGGGGCGTTCGCCGCCGCTGGAGGAGCTCCTGGCGGCGAACGGGATGGCGGCGCTCCGGCGCGACGTGCGCGCCGCGCTGCAGGGCGACTCGCCCATCCTCATCCTGGGCGAGTCCGGCACCGGCAAGACGCTCTTGGCCCGCGCCATCGCCGAAGCCTCCGGCCGCCGGCCCATCGTCCGCGCCATGCTGGGCGGGGCCGACGACCTCAACACCATCACCTCCGAGCTGTTCGGCCACGAGCGCGGCGCCTTCTCCGGCGCCACCGGCCGCCGGGTAGGGCTGGTGGAGTTCGCCGACGGCGGGACGCTGATCTTCGACGAGGTGCTCAACCTCCCGCCGCACGCGCAGCGGCTGCTTCTGGACTTCACCCAGTTCGGCACCTACCGCCCGCTCGGCCACGAGCGCCCGGAGCCGAAGCACGCCGACGTGCGGCTGATCTGCGCCACCAACGGCGACCTCCGCGCCGCGGTCCGGGAGGGCGCCTTCCGCGAGGACCTCTACTTCCGCCTCGCCGGGGTGACGCTGGTCGTCCCGCCGCTGCGCGAGCGCCGCGAGGACATCGCCTTCCTCGCCGAGGCCACGCTCCGCCGCGCGGATCCTGGAAGGAGCTGGACGCTCTCCATGCCGCTGCGGCGGATGCTCGCCTCGGCGGCCATCCCCTGGTCCGGCAACGTCCGCCAGATGGAGCGCCTCATCCTCCGCGCGCGCGACCGCGCCGTCGCCGAGGACCAGCGCGCCACGGCGCTGACGCCCGAGCACGTCGAGCCGCGCGACCTGGAGGTGGACCTGGAGGGCAGCTCCGCGCTCCCGCTCCGCGGCCCGGGCGGCCCGCCCACCTGGCAGGACCTGCAGCGCGCCCGCGCGCAGCTCGACGAGGCGGAGATCGCCACCATCCGCGCCGCGCTCCACAAGAACGGCGGCGTGGTGGCCCGCGCCGCGCGCGAGCTGGGCGTCCCGCGCACCACGCTCTCCAGCCGGATCGCCGCGCTCGGCCTGCAGGACGCCAACAAGGGCTCCGGCGACTGAAGGCGTCCGCCGTCGCGTGCGACCGGGCTGCTGGGCGCGGCCATCGCGGACGCCGGGCAGGCGTACGGCCCGCGCCCGCACCGGTCGTGGTGCCGGTGCCGAGCGGGACCTGGTGAACCAACCCTCCGCCCTAGAAGAAGCTCTCCGGCACGAACACGATGTCGCCGGGCTGGAGCTGGAAGTTCCGCTCCTTCCCGGTGCCGATGTCCTCGACGGGCACGCGGATCTTCCGCTCCTGCCCGTCGATGACGCGGGTGACGCTGATGCTGTTGCGCGCCGCGCTCCTCGTGAACCCGCCCGCCAGCGTCACCGCCTGGATGATCGACATGTCCGAGTCGAACGGGAACGTCCCCGGCTTCTGGACCTCCCCGAACACGAACACCTTCTTCGAGTTGTACTCGCGCAGCAGCACGCTCACGTTCGGGCGCTTGAGGTACTTCGCTGCCAGGCAGGCGGTGAGCGCGTCCGCGGCCTGCCCCTGCGTCTTCCCGTTCAGCGGCACCTTCCCGCACAGGGGAAAGTCGATCGACCCCTCCGGCGAGATCCGGAACGGGCCGGAGAGGTCCGGCTCCTCGTAGACCTTGATCTCCAAGAGGTCCCCGGACCCCAGCGTGCTCCCGCCGCCCGGCGCGGTGTCCCGCATCCGCAGCGCCTCTTCCATGGAGATGGGGCCGCCGGAGGAGGAGTCCTGCCGGGGGAACCGGCACGCCGCGCCCGCCAGCGCGACCGCCGCCGCCGCCGCGAGCGCGCTAGTACGCCGCCGTGATCCGAAGGTGCGCCTCATGCCGGGTGTACTTGTCCGTGGAGGCGTTCGACGCGTTGGCGCCGCTCGACGTCCGGGTGGTGAGCGTGTAGCCGGCCGCGGCGTAGAGCCACGGGAAGATCTGGTACTCGGCGCCCGGGTCCAGCGTCACCGCGATGTCGAGCCGGTCCTGCCCGCCGTAGAACCCCAGGAAGTCCAGCGCCCCGTACGCGCGCAGCGTCAGCCGCCCGGAGAGCAACAGGCGGGCGTCCCCGTAGATCCGGTCGTCGCGGCTGACCTGGTACACCGGCGTCGGCTCCAGCGACCGGAAGTAGCCGACCTTGAGCACCGACGCCTCGGTCATCAGGTACGACAGCTCCAGGTGTCCGATGAAGGTGTTGGCGTTGGTCCCCGGCGCCGCCGAGGGGAGGGTGGCGAAGTCGTAACCCCAGCCCGCCTTGGCCACCACCGCGACCTTGGTCGTGAGCAGGCCCTGCAGGCCGCCCACCACGCGCAGCAGGAGCGCGGGGGTGTTGAAGGCGGCGTTGATCGCGCTGGGGTAGCTCCGGGCGTCGAAGTTGGACTCGAGGACGATGGCGGTCTTGGGCAGGAACTTCCACCGCCCGTCCAGCCCGGCGCGGAAGTTGGTGTAGTTCATCTGCGAGATGTTGGCCGGGACGCAGGTGAGGACGTTGCACCCGGCGGGGGGGACCAGCGAGAGCGGCTGGAACTGCTCCAGTCCGAACGCGCCCCGCGGGGAGATCTCCAGCGCGCCGCCGCCGGGCCGGATGTCGAGCTGGGCGCGCGCCTCGTTGAACAGCGACAGCGCGCCCACGCCCAGCGCCAGGTTCCGCGTCTTGTCCGAGTAGGCGAAGTCGTCCCCCAGCTGAAACTCCACCGCCCCCTGCCGGTTGACGGTGGCGGCGAGGTCCGCCGCGCCCTCCAGCCGGGAGGCCACGTACGAGCCGGGGGTGAGCAAGCCCGTGAAGTAGAGGTACTCGACGGCGCCGTTGAAGTCGATCGACACCGCGTTGGAGGGCAGCTCGAACTTCACCCCCGGCCGCAGGTGCATCACCACCTCGGGCGAGGGGTTCGTGGACGGGTTGCCGCCCCCGCCCACCGGGAAGAAGCCGGCGGCGGTGTCCAGGCGCGGCTCCAGGTCCACGAACGGGTGCAGCCGCCCTTCGCCCACCTTGAGCCCGTTGGGCCCCTGGTGGGCCATGGCGGACGCCGAGGTGGTGACCTGGGCCGACGCGGTGCTGGGCAGGAGGAGCGCAAGGACCGCGGCGCCCGCCAACATCACCCGCGCTTTCACTTACGGAGTCTCCATCTGCCCCGTCTAGAGCGTGGGGCTGATCGGCGGCGGCCGATTGATCACGACACCAGGGTCCTGCGGCTTGGTGGGATCGAGGTTGGGGAGATCGTCCGGCACTTCGACCTCGACGGTGAGGTTCTCATCGGTCCGGAAGGCGAGCTGGCCGATGCACTCCTCGGCCTCCGCGCGGAGCTGGTCCACCTTCTGCCGCGCGATCATCACCTTGGTGAACTCGTGCTCGCCGGAGGAGGTCTCCTTCTTCGCCACCGACTCCTGCAGGGCCACGTCGGACTGTTCGGAGATGCGGAGCAGGCCCTTGATCTGGGTCAGCTTCTCGTTGACGCAGTTCAGCTTCACCACGTCCTTGGTGTTCCGGGCCTCCTCCAGCTTGCCCAGCACCTCCTTGAGGACGTTCCGCATCCGCCCCAGCGCGTCCACGCTGCGCCGCAGCTTCTCCGGATCCGCCACGTCCGACGCCTTCTCGGCCAGGGGCGCCGCCATGGGCCCCGCGGGGAGCGGATTCCCCGCGGCCGCGGCCGCGGCCGGGGCGGGAGCGCCCTCCACGGCCACGGGCGAGGCCCCGCCCGGCGGCGTCTGTGCCACCGCCACTCCAGCAAGGAGCGACCATCCCAACAACACGGCTCGCATAGGTGTGGAAACCGACCGTAAACCGGCCCGAAACCCTGGGCAATTTAGCAAACGGGGCCCCCCGGGGCTACCCGGGAGCGGGCCTGGCGTTGGCCTCCCGCAGGCGGGCGGACAGGACCCGGGCGATGTTGATCACCACGAAGGTGAACCCGTCCCGGTGCTGTTTGCGGAAGGTGGTCAAGTTCTCCGCGGTCAGCTGGAGCAGCTCCGAATCCGCCCGCGCCTTGACGGTGGCGGACCGGTACTCCTTGTCGATCAGGGACATCTCCCCGAAGAACTCGGGCGCCCCCAGCCGGGTGAGCAGCTGCGGGTTGCCCTTGTCGTCGCGCTTGAGGACCTCCATCTCGCCGCTGACGATGACGTAGAGGCTGTCCCCCAGCTCCCCCTCCTCGAACACCACCTGCCCGGCGGTGAACTTCCGCGGGCGGGACAGGTCCGCCACGTACTCCAGCTCCTGGTTCGAGAGCATCTCGAACAGCGGCGACCGCGACAGGACGGCCAGCTTCTCCATGGCGCCTTCTCTCCTCTCCGGACAAGGACGTCAGGTCCCGACCACGGACGTGCGCCCTTTCCGACCCTGCAGGAAGTACTCCTCGAACCGCTTGTCCCCTTCGTCCACGGCGGCGGCGCGCTCCCGCGCCGGCTCCAGGAACGTCACCCCGCGCTTCTGCTCCACCGAGTAGATGGAGAGGGGGTGAACCTCCACGTTGTAGCTCTCCGCGTCCTCCACCAGCGCCAGGCAGAACGCCCAGCGCTCCTGGTCCTTCTGCCGGAAGTAGAGGAAGTCCTCGCCGGCGGCGCAGCCGAACCTCGCGGCGGCGTCCCCCAGGAGCCGCGCCACCTGGGAGCGCAGGGCGGAGACCTCGTTGGAGAGCCGCTCCGACTCGGCGCGGGTGCGGTCCGCTTGCGCCTTGAGCCGCTCCGCCTCCTGGAAGCGCGACTCCGCCTCGGCGCGGACGCGCTTGCTGCGCATCTTGGCCTCCGCCATCCGCAGCGACGCCTCCGCCTGCCGGCCCCAGGTGGCCTCCACCCGCTCCCACACCTCGCGCTTGCGCGCGGACAGCCGCTCGTACTCGTCCTGCGCGGCGCCCTGGGCCCGGAGCGCGGTGCGCAGCGCGTCCTCCGACTTCTTGCCGTGCGCGGCGGCGGCCTCCTTGCGCTCGTCCACCGACTTCTCCAGCGCCCCCAGCCGGTACCAGGCCTCGGAGACGTGGATGCGGAGGTCCTCGTACTGGGAGACCAGCTGGAAGGCGGCGTTCTCCGCGTCCGTGGCGTCGGAGTTCAAGGTGGCGGCGGCGTCCTCGCACTCGCCGGCGCGGTAGAGGGTGTCGATGGCGTTCTTCTGCGCCAGCTCCGCGTTGAACTCGGAGGTGGCGGTGTCCTTGAGGGACTGGGTGTAGCGCGCCTGCGCCGTCGACAGGTCGTCCAGGGTGGAGCGGAGCTGCTCCCACCAGTCCTGGAAGTCGGGCTGGGAGACGAGGTTTCGGACCTCCGAGAGGCGGACCGGGCGCATCCGCCCGTCAGTCTAGGCAGGGCCTACGACGCTGGCGAGAAGACGAACGGGTACGAGACGGGGACGTCGTCCTCGGGCTTGAAGGGGAAGATCCAACTGCGGATCACGGTGCGGATGCACGAGGCCACCGCCTCGTTCCCCATCGTGTTCTCCTCGATGTCGATGTCCCCGGTGCGGCCGGCCTTGGTGATGGTGAAGCGGACCATCACCTTGCCCTTGAGGCTGGGGTTCCGCTTCAGCTCCTTCTCGTAGCAGTTCTGGATGGCCTTCAGCCGCGCCTTCACGTAGCGGGCGAGCGCGTCCCGGTCCACGTCGGAGGACTCCACCTCGGGGGCCGCGTCCTTCACCCGGCCCTCCACGCGCGCGTCCACCTTGGTGCCCACGTTGACCTTGCCGCCGCCGGAGGTGCCGAGGTCGCCGATGCCGGCCACCGCGCCGGTCCCGCCGCCCTTCGCCCCGCCGCCGCCCACCGCGTCCGCCGTGGCCACGCCCACCCCGCCGGCGCCCGCCAGCGCGGAGGCGATGTCGCCCGCGCCGGTGCCGCCGCCCAGCACGTCCTCGAACGCGCCGCCGCCGCCGCCCGAGGAGCCGAGGATCTTCAGCAGGCCCTTGGACGCGACCTTGTTGGCCAGCGCCGCCTTCTTCGCCGCCGGGTCGCCCCCGCCCTTCTCCGCCTTCTTGGAGGTGTCCTTGTCCTCTTTCTTCTCTTCCTTCTGCTCGGTGCCCTGCTCCACCTTCACCGGCTCCGGTTCGGCGGCCCTGGGCGGGATGAGGACCTTGGCGAAGCGGTCCGGCAGCTCGTCCAGCTCCACCTCCTCCTCCGCCGGCTTGGGCGTCATGGCGATGAAGGTGGCGCCGCCGAAGTGGAACAGGAGGGAGATGGCGAGGATGGTGAAGAACAGCCGGTCCATCGACTGCCAGAGCGACCCCTGGAGGGTCTCCGGCAGCTCGGTCTTCTTCGGCTCCGGCGGCGGGGTGGCGAACTGGAACAGCAGCGTCACCTCGCCCAGCCGCACCGTCCCGCGCGCCGTCTCCGGGAGTGGGAGGATGTAGACGGGCCCGCGCTTCTTGGCCAGGCCCTGGTCCCGGAGGGAGGCGAAGTCCACGTCCGCGGTGCCCAGGCGCACCCGGCCGTCCATCGCCTCGCTGAAGACGAGGTGGTACTGGCCGCCCTTGTGCTCGAAGACCGGGATGGACTCCGGGAGGTTGGAGGCGGGGATGACGAAGGTGTTCTTCGAGTCCTGGCCGACGGTGATGTCGTGCCGCTTCCGGAAGTGCCGCTCCTCGGTGATCTTGTGCCCCTGGACGAGGGCGACGCGGAGGATCTTCTCTGTGCCAGGCGAGGACATGGGGGCGCTGGAGGCTTGGACTCCCGGGAATTTAGAAGGGTTCCTTGTCGATGCTCTTGATGACCTTGGGCAAGAAGCTGTCGGTCCGGTTGAGCTCTTCGAAGTTCAGCTGGGAGCGCTGGAGGATGTAGAAGGCCTGGGGCTTCTGGATGCGCCCCTCGACGGTGATGGCGTCCAGCCGGATCACCCGCTTCCTCCCGGTGGTGGCGGGCTTGGCCTGGGTGAGGAGCAACAGGAGCAGAAGGGCGCGCATCACTTTTCTTGAGACTGGTCCCGGAGCTTACCCGAATCGGGCGGCGGCGCCGCCTTCTCCACGGTGACCTCCGACTTGGGCTGCTGGGCGGCCTTCTCCTCGGCGGCCTTGCGGTCGGCCGCTTCCTTCTCGACCTTGCGCAGCTGGTCCTTCTTCTCGCGCTCCCGCCGCCGCTCCTCCTTCTCGATCCCCTTCTGGGCGTCCTTCAGGTACTGCTCGACGCGGTCGTCGCGGCCGCCTTTGTCCTTGTACTGGTTGAAGTAGGCGATGGCCGACTTCAGCCGGTCGATGGGGTCGAGCGGGGCGTTGTCCGCGTCCAGGTGGAGGACGGCGAGGTTGAAGTACACGTCCGGCTGGGGGCGGAGCTGCTCCGCCTTCTTGTACTGCTCCAGCGCCTTGTCGAACTGCTGCAGGCCCCGGTAGGCGTTGCCCAGGTTCAGCCGGGCGGGGGCGAAGTTGGGCGCGGCGGCCACCGCCCGCTCGAGCGCCTTGGCGGCGGCCTCGTAGTCCTGCGCCTGGTTGAGCAGCGCGCCGTAGTTGTTGAGGGCCTCGGCGAAGTCGGGGCGCAGCGAGGAGGCCTTCTGGTACGACTCCAGCGCCTGCGGCCTTTGCTTGAGCGCGAAGTAGACGTTGCCGAGCAGGTTCTGGGTGACGGCGTCCCCGGTGTCGATGGCGCGGGCGTTCTCCAGCACCATCTTCGCCAGCTCCAGCTTCCCCTGCTTGGCGTACGACTGCGCCAGCTGCTGCATGGCGTGGACGTTCTTCTCGTCCGCCTTGAGGACCTTCTTCGCCTCGTTGATGGCGGTCTCGTACTTGCTCTGCGAGACCAGCACCGTCACCAGGGCGTTGCGCATCGCCAGGTTCTCCGGGTGCTCGGCGATGGACTCGCGCAGCTGCGCCTCCATCCGGGTCGCCCGGCCGGTGCGCGCGAAGAGCAGCGCCTGGGCCTCCCAGGCGGCGTCCTGGTCCGGGGTGAGCTGGGTGGCCTGCCGGTAGGCGTTCTCCGCCTCGTCCACCCGCCCCAGCCGCTCCTCCACGATGCCCAGGTTGGTCCAGGCGTAGGCCAGGTTCGGGTCCTTCTTCACCACCGCCTTCAGCTCCAGCTCCGCGTTCGGGTAGTCGCCGCCGCGCGAGGCGGACACCGCGCGCTGGAAGGAGGCGCGCAGCTCCGGGTCCTCGGTGGCCAGCTTCACCGGCGGCGGCGGGGGCGGGGCCTCCGCGGCCGGCGCGCCCGCGCCCGCGTCCGACGCCGGCGTGGGTTCGGTGAATTCGACCAGGCGGCCGCCCGCGGAGCCGCCCGGCGCGTCCGCGACGACGATCTGCCCGCCGTCCGTCACCGTCACCTCGGAGGCGGCCGACGGGACCTCGGGCGTGGGGCCGGCGTTGGACCAGTCCTCCTGGACGGGCTTCTGCTCCTGCCTGGGCACGCAGGCGAGCAGGGCGGCCAGCGCGATCAGCGCGCGCCTCATTTCTCCTCACCTCCGATGCCCTTGCCGGCGGGCTGGGCGGCGGTGCCCTCGAGCGTGGAGACCAGCCCGTCCGGGTACTCCACGTCGGTGGCGAACTGCTCCTTCGCCTCCTTGAGCACCGGGTACTCCTTGGGCCGGAAGCGGTTGAGCGACTCCAGCGTCTTCTTGGTCCACTCGTTGGAGATGCGGTTCTTGCGCGCCTCGGCGAGCGTGGCCGCGTACGCCTCCACCGCCTTGTCCTCCAGCGCGGCGGTCTGCTGGGCCAGCTGGTCCTGGTACAGCACCACCGCGTCCTCGCCCAGCCGCTTCACCTCCGGGGGCACCGGCGTCTCGATGATCGTCTGGCCGAACCGCTCCAGCGCGTAGCCCTTGCGGTAGAAGGCGGCCAGCGTCCACTCGATGCGCTTGTACTTGAGCACCTCGTTGTAGGCGTCGTTGACCTTCTTCACCGCCGCCTTCTTGGTGGTGAAGCTCTTCTCCAGCGCCTTGCCGCGCCCGCCGATCTTGATCTTGTCGAACTGCTTCAGCTCGTCCTCGGCGAGCATGAAGCGGCTGTAGGCGGCGGCGTCCGCGGCCAGCACCTCCGAGTCCGCCTTCATCCCCTTCTTGTCGAACTCGTCGGCGGCCGCCCTGAACGCCTTCAGCGCTTCCTTCTCGTCGTTGAGCTTGAGGTACGCGTCGCCGATGCGCTTGCGCGCGTCGATGGAGAGCTCCGCCTGGGCGGCCTTGCCGGAGAACTTGCGCACGAAGTCCTCCAGCTCGCGGATCTCCCGCTGCCAGTCGTTCTGCTTCTCGGAGATCAGCGCCGCGCGGTAGAGGTTCTTGGGCGCGTCCTCCGCCTGGGGGAACAGCTCCGCGTACCGCTGGAAGGCGGCGGAGGCCTCCGCGTACCGCTGCTGGCCCTCCAGCAGGCGGGCGGCGTTGTAGAGGGCGGCTTCCCGATCCTTCGAGGCCGGGTAGTCCTTCACCAGGCGCTGGTAGCTCTCCACCGCCTTGTCGAAGTCGTAGGAGTTCTCCGCGTTCACCGCCACCCGGAACAGCGCCGAGTCCGCCAGCTTGGACGACGGGTACTCGCGGAAGATGCGCTCGTAGAGCTTGAGCGCGGAGTCGAAGCGGCGGGTGTTCTCGTAGCAGACGGCGGCGTTGTTGAGCGCCTTGTCGGCGAACTCGTGCTTGGGCTCCTCGTTGACCAGCTCGATGTACTTCTTGGCCGCCTCCTCGAAGCGGCCCATCTGGAACAGCTCGTCCGCCAGCTTGAAGCGGCCGGCCAGCTTGAACTTGGTGAGGTCCTTGAAGAGGTTGGACTTGGGGTCGATGACGTCCTTGTTGGCCGCCAGCCGTTCGGAGACCTCCTCCACCGACTTCCAGTCCTTGTCGACCAGGAAGCTCTCCACGATGAGGTTGGTGGAGAACTGCGCCACCTCGTTCTTCGGGTACGCCTTGACGATGGCCTCGAAGCGCTTGCGCGCCTCGGGGAAGTCGTCGTGCGCGTAGAAGAGCTCCGCCGCCTTGTAGGCCAGGCCGGGCGCCTTCTCGTCGTTGGGCATGCGGGCCACGTAGGCGTCCGCCGCCTTCACCATCTTCTTCTCCGAGTCGGCCAGCGGGACGGGCTGCACCTTCTGCCCCTCCGGCCGGTCGGCGGAGCGCAGCGGCTTGAGGTCCGGGATCTTCTTGGCCTCGATCTCCGCCTGGACCTGCTTCTCCCGCGACAGGTACGCCGCGAACGCCGCGTCCGCCATGTACTTCTGGTCCGCCGGCGAGTCGCGCACCGCCTCGTAGTTCGACGCCGCCGGCCCGAACTGGAGCGAGTTGTAGAGGCACTCCGCGTAGAAGAACTGCACCTCGTAGGAGTTCTTGGACCGGGGGAAGCGGAGGAAGTAGCTGCCGTAGGCCTGCGCGGCCACGTCGAAGGCGTCCTTCGCCTCGGCGAACTTGCCCTCCTTCTTGAGCTGGAGCGCCTGCTGGTGGTGGTAGACGGCGGCGGCGTAGAGGTTCTTCTCCGCCAGCGCCTGCGCCCCGGCCAGGAGGTCCGCCTCGCGCCGGTGCTTCTCGTGCCACTTCGAGCCCGGGCCGTAGTTGAGCGCCAGCTTCTCCGCCTCGCGGAAGGACTCGTCCAGCTTCCGGTCGCGCTCGTAGGCCTGGACGATCTTCTGCTGCACCTGCGGCGCGTCGGCGGCCAGCGGGTCCTTCTGCAACACCAGCCGGTAGGCCTCGATGGCGTCGGCGTGCTTGGTCTGGTCGAAGTAGACGTCGCCCAGGCGGCGGTAGACCTCCGCCTCGTACTTGCGCCCGCCCAGGCGCTGGAAGATCTCCTGCGCCTTGGCCAGCGACCCCCACTTCTCGTCGGAGAGCGAGATGGCGGTGTACTGGAGCGCCTCGTTGCGCAGGTCGCCGCCGGCCGCGTCGTCCCCCTTGGCCTTGGACTGGTAGAAGTCCGCCAGGGTGAGGAAGCGGTTGACCGCGTCCTCGAAGCGGTCCATCCGGTAGTAGGTCCAGCCCAGCTTGTAGAGCGCCTTGTCGTAGAGCGCGTGGGTGGTGTCCTTGATCGCCGCCTCGTACGCGTCGGCCGCCTTCTTGAGCGCCTCCGGGTCGTTGTACGAGTCGAAGTAGTACTCGCCGATCCGCACCCACGCCTCGGTGGAGAACTTCGACTTCGGGTAGCGGGCGATCAGCTCGCGCAGCGCGTTCTGCCCCTCGTCGAACTGGTTCTGCTTCTCCAGGCAGTAACCCAGAAGGTAGTAGGCGGCGTCGTTGAGCTTGTAGTCGGGGAACCTGGTGATCAGCCCGCGGTAGATGACGATCGACTTGGCGAAGTCCACCTGCGGCTCCGGCGGCGTCTCCTCGTTCTTTGCCGGGTCCATCGCCTTCAGCCGCTCCTCGTACTCCCGCATCGCCAGCAGGTGATCGTCCGAGGAGCGCTCGTAGTAGAGCTCCGCCAGGCGGAACATCACGTCCGGGGTGTAGCGCGCGTCGTCCGGGTAGCGGCGGAGGAACTCCTCGAACCGGGCGATGGCGTCCAGCCGCTCCTTGCGCTCCAGCGTCTCCAGGTCGCGGATCTGCTTCTCGTACGACCCGGCGAGGAGGTTCCGCTTCTCCTCGTACTTCTTCTCCACCAGCAGCTGGATCTCCCGGCGGAAGTCCTTCGACTCCTGCTCGTACTCGCGCACCGCCTCGGAGATGTCCTGGAGCTCCTTCTCCTCCTCCGGGGTGCGGCCGAAGCCCTCGAACGAGTTGGGCTTGTGGCGGACGACCGGCTCCGACCCGGGCGGCGGCGCCTCGCCCGGCTTGTCGGTCTGGCCCAGGGCGGCCAGCAGGATGAGGAGTCCGGCCGTCACGTCAGTCCACGTCCTTGAGCACTTCCTTGAACTCGCCGTCCAGCTCCCGCAGCTCGCGGTCCTTCTCCGCGGAGAGCTTCTGGATCTGCTGCGTCTTGTCCTGCTTGCGGGTGAAGGCCACGTCCACGTTGCCCACGTTGGCCTTGAGCACCAGGTCGTAGAACTGCTGGCGCACGCGCTTGAAGCTGTCGAAGGCGATCCGGCCCACCAGGTTGCGCGCGTCGCCGGAGACCGAGCTCACGTTGCTCTGGTACTGGGACAGCAGTTGCTGTTCGCCCAGCACCTTCTCCCGCAGCTGCCTGCCGCGGCGGGTGAGCTGCTCGCGCAGCACGCCCTTGGCGGTGGCCACCCGGTCCCGCAGGCCGCCCACCGAGGACCGCAGCAGGTGGGCGCGCTGCACCACCGCCTTCGCCTCCGGCCCCGCCTTCTCCTCCGCCGGGGAGAGCAGCCGGTGCTGGCGGTCCAGCGCGGCCAGGTACTCCTTGCGCAGGACGTCCTCGCCGGAGACGGACGCGTCCACCGACCCGCGCTCCTGGGCCAGGTCGCTGCGGAGCGACGCCAGCTCCTTGCCCAGCGTCTCCACCACCTCCAGCTCGGACTGGATGCGGGCGCGGAAGGCCTTCTCGTCCTCGGGGGTGCTCTTGCGGGCGTTGCGGGTGTCGTCCACCCACTTGCCCATGGCCACCAGCATGGCGTTGAGCGACTGCAGCTCGTAGCCGGACTTGAACGCCTCCTTGTCGGCGGCGTCCACCCGCTGCTGCATCTTCCGGCGCCGCGCCTGGATCTCGGCCTGGGAGGTGGGGGCGGAGGCGAAGCGCTTCTGCAACTCGTCGATCTGCGCCTTCAGCTTCTCCAGCTCCGCCTTCTCCTTGTCGCCCAGGGCGTCCTGGAGCACCAGCGTCTCGGCGCGGACCAGGGACTGTTCGGAGCGGGTGAGCGCCGCCTCCACCGCCTCCGCGCGGACGTAGCCCTCCTGGAGCTGCGGGAACGACTCCATCCCGCGCTCCTCCAGCGCCTTGAGCACGCGCCCGGCGATGTCCTTGGCCTCCTCGATGCCGCGGCGCCCGGACTCCAGGTCGTTGATCATGTGGACCGCGTCCGAGACCTCCTTCTGGGTGGTGGCCCACTTGAGGGCCTCCGCCGGCAGCAGCGTCGCCACGTCCAGGTTCTTCTCGTTCCGCGCCAGCAGCTTGTCGAAGTAGCTCACCGGGTCCTCCACGGTGAGCAGGGCGTTGATCTCGTCGTAGACCGGCGAGTACTCGTTCACCACCTGGTCGTAGGTGTCGTCCGCCTCGCCGTACTTCTTCAGCTTCAGCAGCAGGTGGCCCTGGAGGATCTTCGCCTCCGGCGCCAGGGTGGAGTCCGGCGCCACCAGAAGCAGGATGTCGGTGGCGTTCTTGGCGCGCTCGAACTCGCCCTTCTTCACCTGGCACCAGGCGATCTCGTAGAGCGAGTCGGGGAAGTTGTCGCTCTCCCGCGGGATCTCCTGGTAGCGGTCCAGCGCGTCGTCGTAGCGGCCCAGCTCGTAGTACAGGCGCCCCAGCGACAGGTTCGCCAGCTCCTTGATCTTCACTTCCTTCTCGCCGCGGGCGGGGAGCTGGTTGAGCTTCTCGAACTGCGCCACCGCGCGGTCCAGCGTCTTGGCCTGCACGTACGCCACGCCCAGGAAGTACGTGGACTGCAGCCGGTAGGGCGCCTCCGGGTTCTCGGCGATGGCGGAGAACGTCTGCTCCAGCCGCTGCATCCGCTCCGGGGGCGGCAGGTCGCGGCGGCGGAAGAGCCACTTGCCGTAGACGTAGGCGATCTCCGGGGGCAGCAGGCCGCCGGCGCCGCGCACCTCGTTGATGTAGCCCTCGATGCCCTCGAACTCGTTGGTGCGGCCGGCCACGTCCAGGAAGCGCGAGAGCGCCTCGGCGTGGTGGGCGCTCTGCATCGCCAGCAGCTGCTTGAGGTAGACGCGCGCGCCCAGCAGGTTGCCGGACTGGTAGAGCGAATCCGCCAGGTAGAAGAGCGCGTCCGGCATCCGGGGCGACGACTGGAACTTGGGGTCCGACACCACGTCGTAGAAGAGGACGGAGGCGCCCAGGGTGTCGCCCAGCAGGTACTGGATCTCCCCGTCCGAGAAGCGGCGGAGCAGCGTCTCCTCGTCGGACGGCTCCGGGTGCATCGTCCACTGCGTCTCCACGATGCGGAGGTTGTCCTCCGCCGCCTTGAGCTGGCCCTGCACCTGGTCCACCGCCACCGACGCCTCGGTGACCTGCGCCCGCGCCGCCGCGGGGGCGATCAGCGCGACGGCGGCGGCCATCAGGGCCGCGGAGGAGCGCAGGGAGCGGGGCATGTTCGCGCGCTCCTGCCTACGGCTTGGTCGCGGCCGGCGCTGGAGCCGGCGCGGGGCCGGCGGCGTTCGGCGGCGCGGGGGCGGGAGCGGGAGCCGGGGTGGCGGGCGCGGCGCCCTTCTGGTCGGGCGCGGCCGGCGTCGCGTCTTGCGGCTTCATGGCGGCGTCCTTGGCCACCTCCACGTCGTAGCGGACCGCCGGCCGGTCCTTGAGGTCCGCGGTGATCCCGCCCTTCTCGTAGCCGACGATCTTCACCGTCGTCACCTTGGCCGCCTCGGCGTTGAAGGTGTAGCTGGACTGGACCTTGAACTTGTACCCCTCGAGGTAGCTGAAGATCCCGTAGCCGTGCCCGCGGTACACCAGCCGGACGGCGATCTGGTGCTGCCCGGGGACGATGCGGCCGTTGAAGATCTCGAACTCCTCGCGCTTGTCGAGGTCCCCGTTCACGTCCACCTTGGTGAAGATGGGCGCGCCGTCCAGCGCGTAGGCCACCGACTCCAGCACGAAGGACGAGCCCATCTCGTTGCGGTGGAAGAGCACCGCCCGGGCTCCCGAGGAGAGGTCCCCGCCCAGCACCGTCTCCTGCAGCAGCAGCAGGCGGGCCTTGGTCCGGAAGATCTTCTCCTTCAGGTCGACGACCTGCTCCTCCAGCGTCTTCACCCGGGCGTTGAACGCCTCGTCCGCGGTGAGCGGCTTCTGGGGAGCCGGCGCCTCGCCCGGCTTCTGCACCTCGGTGGTCGTCTGCTGCGCGAGCGCGACGTGCGGGACGAAGGGGACCATCGCCAGCGCGCAGAGCGCGGCGCGGGCGAGCTTCATGGTGTCTAGCTGCCTTTCCGGAGCTCGGTCAGCACGAGCTTCGCCACGGCCTTGAGAGTGTCGAACACGCCGACCCCGGTGGGGGCCACCGCCTGGTACTCTGGGACGTTGCGCGGGTTGAGCACCTTGCGCATCTCCTCCAGGGTGACCGCGTTGGGCAGGTCGCGCTTGTTGTACTGCACGACCTCCGGGATCTTGTTCAGGTCGTACCCCTGTTCGGCGAGGTTGACGCGGAGGTTCTCCAGCGACTCCATGTTCGCCTCCATGCGCTCCACCTGGGAGTCGGCGACGAACACCACCCCGTCCACGCCCTTCAGGATCAGCTTGCGGGACGCGTCGTAGAAGACCTGGCCCGGCACCGTGTACAGGTGGAAGCGGGTCTTGAAGCCGCGGATCTCACCCAGCGACAGCGGGAGGAAGTCGAAGAACAGGGTCCGGTCCGTCTCGGTGGAGAGCGAGATCAGCTTGCCCTTCGTCTCCGGGTTGGTCTTGTTGTAGATGTACTGGAGGTTGGTCGTCTTCCCGCACAGACCCGGTCCGTAATAGACGATCTTGCAGTTGATCTCGCGGGATGAGTAGTTGATGAAGGACATGTCGACCTGGGTTACTCGCTGAAAAGGTTGTCGATGTCGTCGTCCGAGATCTCGGCGAAGGGCGAGCCGGCCCCGGGTCCATCCGTCTTCTTGATCAGCGAATCGAAGATGGTGTGCAGCTCCGCGGAAGCCTTCTTCACGCGCAGCTGGACCAACCCCTGACTGGTGCGGTTGTCGAAGATCACCACCAGCACCACCCGGCTCCCGACGATGGCGCTCAGCAGCGAGAGCTGGTTGCCCTGGTGGAACTGCATCGGAAACTCCGCCTCGCCGATCAGCTTCGCCAGCCCGCCCATCGCCGCCACGTTGCCCGCCGTGAGAGACGCCAGCGACGTGGTGTCGATGTTCTGCGTCTGTCCTGCGGCGGAGATGAGCTGGCCGTTCTTGTCGACGAGGAACACCACCTTCGCGTTTGCGTCCTTGGTCAGCCGGTCGCAGACCGCGTTGATCTTGGTGAACTCCTCTTCGTACATCACCAGTTGGCTGGCCATTGGGTGCGGGGCGTTTCTGGAGAGAATTCCGAGGGTTAGGCGAGAATAGTCGGAACTTCAGATCTCTACCAGACGGAGTCTGACCCAGCAAGGCCACGTCATGCCGATCCCTCGGATGGTTGGCCGTCCTCGGTTGGACGCGGGGGAGAGCGGACCCTAGAATCCGCCGCGCCGTGGCGTCCCCCAGCCCCAAGGTCGTGGCAATCCTGGTGATCCTCTTGGCGATGGCCGCCCCCGCGCGCGCTCAGGAGGAACCGGCCGCGCCGTACGAGATGGCCTCGCTCCGCTTCCGCTACGGCGTGTCGCTGCGCCAGGGCGTGCAGGCGGACCTCGGCCCGGGCCTGCAGTACACCGGGTGGACGCCCAACGACTTCGCCGGGTCCGGGCGCTACTGGTTCGGGCCCATGATCGGCGCCGCCGTCTCCGCGCAGCGCGAGGGCTTCGCGCTCTTCACCACGGACGGGACCCGGACGCGGGTGAGCGGCGGCGGGCTGTTGCGGATCAACGCCGGGCCGTCCGGCCGGCTGATGCTGGGGCCGATCACGCTGGAGGCGCTGGTGGGGTACCAGCTGGCGCAGCTGCCCACCTTCGGCAACTCGGCGCTGCCGGACACCAACTTCGCCGCCATCACCCGCCACTCGCTGCTGGGCGCGGGGCGCGCGTCGGTGGAGCTCCCGGCCCTGGGCGCCCGGCTGGAGCTGCACGGCGAGTACCCGGTGCCCCTGGTGGTGAGCGCGCCCAGCGGCGACCCGGCGAAGTCCTCCGGGCTGTCGGGCGGCGCGGCGCTGATCATCCCGGTCGGCCAGTCGGGAACGTTCGTGTACTCGGTGGTGGCCGACTACCAGTACGTGCAGGACGCGGTGGCGCTGGGCCCGGACAACGCGCCCACCTTCACCGCCTCCCAGGCGCTCCAGCGCGCGGGCGTGGCGCTGCAGCTGGACCTGCTGGACCACGCGCCCGCGCCGAAGTTCGGCACCGTGCTGGTCCGGGCGGTGGACGCCGACAGCGGGCAGCCCATCTCCACCGCCACGGTGGCGCTGAGCGTGGCCGGCCGCGAGCTCCAGGTGCGCCAGGGCGGAGCCGCCGGCTCCTTCAACGCCCAGGACGTCCCGCCCGGCAGCGCCGTCGCCAAGGTGGTCGCCGTCGGCTACCTGCCCGCGGAGGCGAAAGCCACCGTGATCGCCGGGCAGGAGGCGGTGTTCGAGCTGAAGGTGAAGAAGGAGCCGCCCAAGACCGGCTCGCTGCTGGTCACCCTTTTGGACAAGGTCACCAAGAAGCCCGTCGCCGGCGCCACGGTGAAGGTGCGCGGGGTGGAGAAGCAGACCGGCGACGACGGCCAGGTGAAGTTCGACGGGCTGTTGCCGGGCCCCGCGCCGGTGGAGGCCGCCGTCCCGGACTACCACCCCGTGAACGAGGTGGCCTCCATCGTGGCGCTGAAGACGGCGGAGCTGCCGCTGCCGCTGGTGCGGTCGAAGGCGGCCATCCTCGCCACCATCACCGGCCTGGTGCGCAACAGCAACGGCGGGCGCCCCGTCTCCGCGATGCTGGAGATCCCCGAGGCCAAGGTGAAGACCCGCGCGGTGGGCACCACCGGCGCCTTCACCTTCCGCATCCAGGGAGGCACCTACAGCTTGATCATCTCCGCGCCTGGCTTCATCACCCAGACGAAGACCGTGACCGTCAAGGACGGCGACCAGGCGATCTACAACGTCGATCTGCACCCCTCCCGTTGAGCGCGACCACCCCGTTCCCATCCTGGAGAGCCCTCGGGCTTTGCACGCTGCTGCTGGCCGCGCTGGCGGCGGCCCCCGCGTGCGGGTTCCTGGACGACGAGCCGCAGGGCAAGGACGCCGGGGACGCGCTGGGCGCGCCGGTGGCCCACCTGGAGCAGGTGCGCGGGTCGGTGGTCCTGGAGCGCGGCGGCAAGATGGGCGCCGCCAAGCTGGGGAGCTACCTGTACCTGAAGGACGCGCTGATCACCGCCGCCGAGGCGTCCGCCACCGTCCGCTTCCAGCAGGGGCAGGTGGTGGAGATCGGCCCCGACGCGCGGGTGGTGTTCGGCCAGGACAAGAGCGGCGTCGTCCTCAGCGTGGACCGCGGGCTGGTGCTCTCCCGCGTCGCCGCCGGGGCGGAGGGCGGGGCCACCGGGTCGCTCACCATCCTCACCCCCTTCGGCATCACCCGGCTCGGCGCCGACACCAGCACCGTGCAGATCGAGGTCGGCAAGGACGGCGCCAAGGTGGACGTGCTCGTCGGCGCGGTGGAGCTGGTCTCGCGCAACGGCGAGGCGCAGAAGGCCAACGCGGGCGAGAAGGTGCTCCTCACCGCCGGCAAGGTGGAGATCGAAGGGCGCAACGGCGGCGCCGAGCTGACGCTCCAGCCCATCCAGGTGACCGTCTACGCCTCCACCGGCAAGGCGGAGGTGAAGAAGTCCGGCCAGAAGAAGTGGAAGGCGGTGGGGCGCGGCGGCGAGGCGGTGGCCGAGGGCGACGCGGTGCGCGTCGGGAAGAACGGCCGCTCCACCATGAATTTCAAGGGCACCGACACCCGCTACGCGCTGGAGGACGACGCGGACGTGACGCTCCAGAAGGCCGGGCAGGCCGGGAGCCAGGAGCATTCCAACCTCGACTTCCGCAAGGGCGCGGTCACCCTCTCGCTGGCGCCGGGCAAGAAGCACAAGGTGGCGCTCTCCGGGCTGACGGTGGAGGCCGACCAGGGCGGCCAGTTCGGGGTGGTGAAGACCAAGGACGGGTACGACGTGCAGGCGGTGGCGGGCGACGCCAAGGTGTCCGCCGGCGGCAAGGACCAGCTGGTGCTGGCCGGGCAGTCGGCCAAGATCTCCGAGAAGGGGGCCATCCAGGTCACCCCCGCGGACAAGGCGGAGATCTCCATCCCCACCCGCAACGGGCTGAAGGTCCACCACCCCGGCCTGCCGTGGGCGGCGCTCTCCTGGTCCGGGGACGCCGGCACCGACTACTGGGTGGACGTGGCGTTCGACGCCAAGTTCGAGCAGAAGCTGCTCTCCGGCCTGGTCCACTCCAACTACATCAACGTCCCCATCCCGCGCCGCGGCACCCTCTACTGGAAGGTGACGCAGAAGGACCACGCCACCGAGGTGGACAAGGGCTGGGCGAACTTCGCCCCCGAGCCGCCGATGAAGGACCTGGCGCGGCTGCGCAACGAGGTGCAGGACGGCGCGGACAAGTCCGCCATCTACTTCCAGGACAAGCCGCCCGCGGTGACCTTCACCTTCGCCCCGGAGGAGGGCGCCGCCGACTACCGGGTGCAGGTCTACCGGGCGGACGCGCTGGACAAGCCGGTGGTGGACCGGAAGACCTCGGAGGTCAAGCTGCCGCTGGAAGCAGGCGCCCTGGCCGAGGGCAACTACGTCTGGTCGGTCACCCCGCTGGACGCCAAGGGCGGCGAGCTGCGGGGCGGGAAGTTCAACAAGATGGAGATCGTGTACGACAACTCGGTGCCGAACCTGGTGATCAACTCCCCCAAGAACGGCGAGGGGGCCCGCTCCGCCATGCGCGCCTCCGGGGTGGCGCCGGTGGGTGCGCGCCTGTACGTCAACGGGAAGGCGGTCGATCTGGACGACAAGAACCGGTTCGACATGGAGGTCTCTCCCGTTGGCCGGCCTCCTGTTGTTATCTTCCGGGTCAGCCGGCCCCCCGCCTCGGACACCATCACCGTCCGGACGCTCCGCCGGCGATAAAGGCAATGGCCACGGCCAAAGGACAGCCGCTGCTCCTCACCAATCCGGTCTCCGGGCCGTTGGCCACGCCTCCGGAGCCGGTGAAGCAGTTCGGCAAGTACTTCCTGGTCCGGAAGCTGGCCGAAGGTGGGATGGCGGAGATCTTCCTCGCCAAGCTGGTGGGCGCGGAGGGCTTCGAGCGGGACGTGGTCATCAAGCGGATGCTCAAGCACCTGAGCGCCGTCAACGACTTCGTCAACATGTTCCTGGACGAGGCGAAGCTGGCGGCGCGCCTGGTCCACCCCAACGTCATCCAGATCAACGAGCTGGGCCTGGCGGACGGCTGCTACTTCATCTGCATGGAGTACCTGCCGGGGGAGGACTTCTCCACGGTCATCCGCACCGCCGGCCGCAAGCGCGAGTACGTGCCGCTGACGGTGGTGGCGCGGGTGATGGCGGACGCGGCCCACGGGCTGTCGTACGCGCACGAGTTCACCGACTCCTCCGGCAAGCCGCTGGGCATCGTCCACCGCGACATCTCGCCCTCCAACATCTACGTGACGTACCAGGGGCAGGTGAAGGTGCTGGACTTCGGCATCGCCAAGGCCGAGTCGCGGCTCACCAACACCACCGCGGGCGTGGTGAAGGGCAAGTACATGTACATGGCGCCGGAGCAGGCGCGCGGCGTGCCGGTGGATCGGCGCGCGGACGTGTTCTCGCTCGGGGTCAGCCTGTACGAGGCGGTCACCCACTACCGCCCGTTCTCGCGCGAGAACGACCTGGCCATCCTCAACGCGGTGCTCAAGTGCGACTTCAAGCCGCCCCGCGAGCTGCGCAAGGACCTCCCCGCCGAGCTGGAGACGATCATCCTGAAGGCGATGAGCGCCAAGCCGGACGACCGCTACTCCTCCGCGTCGGCCATGGCGCAGGACCTGGAGCGGTTCATCGGTTCGGTGAGCACGGCGTCCGGCGCGACCCAGGCGGGGACGTACCTGCGCTCGCTGTTCGGCGAGGAGCGCGTCGCGCACCGGACGCGCATCCCCAGCCTGATCGACCTGGCGCAGGCCGGGGTGCCGGTGCCCGGCTTCAACCCGGAGGCGAAGACGCTGGCGGCGCCGCGCCCCGGGCAGAGCGATCCCGCGGTGCCCAGGTATGCGCAGGGCGCCTCCGCGCTGGAGGCGACCGCCAACCCGGACAAGACGGCCATGGCCGCCGCCGGCGAGGCGGGCCAGCACCGCAAGAGCGGCGCCGGGCTGCTGGCGGTGGGCGTGCTGCTGGGGTTGATCGCCTTCGGCGGCGCGTTCGCGGCGCTGCGCTTCTGGCCGGGCTCGCAACCGCAGCCTCCGCCGCCCCTGGTGAACCCGACGGTGACGCCGCCGGTCGCGGTGAATCCGCCCGCGCCGGTGAACCCGCCGCCCCCGGACAACACCACCCTCCCGCCGGACGAGAGCACCAAGCTTCCGGACCCGCCGCCGGACAACTCGACGGTGAAGCCGCCGGTGGTGAAGCACACGCCGGTGCAGACCGCGCCGGTGCAGCTGGACGCGGTGTCCATCCAGCGCGTGGTGAACCGCAGCTACGGGCCCATCAACCAGTGCTTCGAGACCTACAAGGCCGAGCTCCCGACGGAGAAGGGCCAGGTCTCGGTCCGCTTCACCATCCTGCAGTCCGGGAAGGTCACCGGGGCGCAGACGGTGGGGAACCTGGCCGGGTCGCACGTGGCCACCTGTCTGGAGCAGCGCGTGACGCACTTCCAGTTCCCGCGCCACGTGGACAAGGAGATCACCCTCTCCGCGCCGTTCCAGTACCAGGTGAAGCGCTGAGAGCGCCGGGGCGGGGAACCTCCCGCCGCCAGGCTCGCGGCGCATCCCGCCCTGCCGCCCAGCAGCATGCGCCCTCCTTGCGCCTGGCAGGGCGGGTGCGGCGCCAGGCGCGGGCCGGTCCGGTCACCGGCTCGACATCCCCGGCGCCGGCGCGACCAGCGGCTCATCCCTCAACCCGGCGAGCACGTTGCGCGCGGCGATCTCGGCCATCCGATTTCGCGTCTCGATCGTGGCGCTGCCGAGGTGGGGCACGACGAGACAGGTGGGGACCTGGAGCAGCGGGTGATCCGGCGGGAGCGGTTCGGGCTCGGTGACGTCCAGCGCCGCCGCCGCCAGGTGGCCGCTCTCCAGCGCGCGTCGCAGGGCCTCCTGGTCCACCAGCCCACCGCGCGCGGTGTTGATCAGGATCGCGCCGCGCTTCATCCGCTGCAGCGCGTCCCCGTCGATCAGGAAGCGGGTGGCGTCGGTGAGCGGGGCGTGGAGGCTGACGACGTCGGCGCGGGCAAGCAGCTCGTCGAAGGTCACCGGCTCCGCGCCCTCCGCGTCGGCGATCGTCCCACGGCCGCAGGCCAGCACGCGCATCCGGAAGCCGCGGGCGCGCCGGGCCACCGCGCGGCCGATGCGCCCGTAGCCGACGATGCCCAGGGTGGCGCCCGCCACGTCGCGCCCCAGGAGCCACGTCGGCTCCCAGGTGAGCCAGTCGCCCGACTTCACCGCGCGCTCGCCCTCGGGGAGCCGCCGCGCCGCGGCCAGGAGCAGGGCGAAGGTCAGGTCCGCGGTGGACTCGGTGAGCACGCCGGGCGTGTGGCCCACGGGGATGCCCCGGCGGGCGGCCTCCGCCAGGTCCACGTTGTCCAGGCCCACCGCGTAGTTGGAGATCACCTTCAGGCCCGGACCGGCGGCGTCCATCACCTCCGCGTCGATGCGGTCGGTGAGCAGCGAGAGGAGGGCGTCCGCGCCACGGACGCGCGCCAGCAGCTCCGGGCGCGGCGGCGGCAGGCGCTCCGGCCACACGTCCAGCTCGGCGTGCGGGCGGAGGAGGATCAACCCGACCTCGGGGATGGCCCGAGCGACGAAGACGCGCGGCACGCCCGGAGGTATACGAGGTTTCCCGCACTTCCCGGAGGAGAAGAACGCATGAGCACCCTGATCGCAGTCCTCGCCGCGCTGACCCTGCACGCCGATCCCGCCGCCGCCCCTCCCGCGCTGAACGATCCCCAGATCGCCACCGTGGCCCTCACCGCCCACCAGATCGACATCGAGCGCGGGAAGCTGGCGCAGAAGAAGGCGAAGACCGCCGAGGTGAAGCAGTTCGCGGACCAGATGGTGAACGACCACTCCCAGGGCCTGAAGGAGGTGCAGGCGCTGGCGAAGAAGCTGAAGGTGAAGCCGCAGGAGAGCGACGTCACCAAGGGCCTCAAGTCCGAGGCCGCCGACAAGCTGCTGCTCCTCAAGAAGCTGGACGGCGCCGACTTCGAGAGGGCCTACATGGACACGGAGGTCGCCTACCACGAGGCGGTGGTGGCGGCGATCGACCAGGCGCTCATCCCCGGCGCGAAGAATGAGGAGCTGAAGACCGCGCTCACCAACACCCGGCCCACCATCGCCGGGCACCTGGAGCATGCCAAGGGGGTGCAGAAGCTGGTCGCCGGCGGCGCGGAGAAGCCGGCGGAGAAGAAGTAGCGGAGGGCGCTACAGCTCGCGGCGCGCGGTGAGCGCCCGGGCGAGCGTCGCCTGGTCGGCGTACTCGAGGTCGCCGCCCATGGGGAGGCCCTGCGCGATCCGGCTGACCTTGAGCCCCATGGGCTTGAGCAGCCGGGTCAGGTAGAGCGCGGTCGCCTCGCCCTCCACGTCCGGGTTGGTGGCGACGATGATCTCCTCGATCTTCCCCTCGTTGAGGCGGACGAGGAGCTCCTTGATGCGGAGCTGGTCCGGGCCCACGCCCTCCAGCGGGGAGAGCACGCCGTGCAGCACGTGGTAGCGCCCCTTGAACTCGCGGGTGCGCTCGATGGCCATCTGGTCCGCCACGTTCTCCACCACGCAGACCACCCGCTCGTCGCGGCGCTCGTCGCGGCAGAAGCCGCACAGCTCCTGTTCGGTGAGGGAGAAGCAGTTGGCGCAGAGGTGGACCTTGTCCTTCACCTCTTGAATGGCGGCGGAGAGCTCGCGGGCGTACTCGGGGGGAGCGCGGAGGATGTGGAAGGCCAGTCGCTGCGCCGTCTTCTCGCCGATGCCGGGGAGCCGGGCGAGCGACGCGACCAGCCGGTTGAGCGGGTCCGGGGTCATGCGCGGTGGGCTAGGTGAGGCCGGGGATCTTCACCCCGCCGGTGACCTTGTTCAGCTCTTTCTGCATGTGGTCGCGGCTGTTGGTGAGCGCCGCGTTCACCGCCGCGGTGATGGTGTCCTCCAGCAGCGCCTTCTCGTTGGGGTCGAGGAGCTGGGGGTCGATCTTCAGGCTCTTGATCTCCTGGGTCCCGGTGGCCACGGCCACTACCAACCCGTCCCCCGCCTTCCCCTCCACCGTCTCCTCGGCGAGCTGCTTCTTCCGCTCCTCGATCTTCTCGGTGAGCTTGTTGGCCTGCCGGATGAAGTAGTTCAGATCGACGCCTGGCATGGGGACGCCTTGTACCTCATTCGGGGCGCGGCTGTTCGTCCTCGCCCTCCGGCCGGACCTCTTCGGGCCGGGGGCGGTCGAACACCTGGATGTGCTCCACCTCGCCGCCCAGCATCCGCAGCGCCGCCCGGACCGACGGGTGCGCGCGCACCATGGCGTCGGTGCTCTTCTCGTGGGCGTCCCGGCTCTTCGCGTCCTCCTCGGCGAGGCTGGGCGCCGCGGCCGCGGCGAGCTCCGGCGCCTCCTCGATCATGAGGCGGGTGGGCGCGCCGAAGTGCTCCGCCAGCAGCTTCTCGATGAGCTGGCGGCCGCTCTGGGCGGAGATGGTGGCCTTGTGGAAGTCGGCGGAGCGCGGGTAGGCGAGGGCCACCTCGCCGGGGCGGATCCAGAGGAGGCGGCCGAAGGCGAGGGATGCGCCGTGGCGGGTGGAGGCCCGGCGGACGCGCTCCACCGCCGCGCGCCACTGGTCGGCGGTGGGGGCCGCGGCGGGGGGCGCCGGAGGGAGCGGCGGCTCCGGTTCTTCGAGCTTCAGCTCGGGGGGCTCGGGGACGCAGTCTCCGGACGCGCAGCCCTCGGGTGGGTCCTCTGGGGCGAACAATTTTTCCGCCTCCGGCGGCTCCGGAGGAGAGGCGTCCGTCGCGCCGGGCTCGCCGGCGGCTGGCGGCGGCCTCACCGGGGCGATCGCGCTCTGCGCGGCGCCGGCGCCGGCGCCGTGCGAGGCGGAGGCGGCGGAAGCCCCAGCTGGACCCGGTGGCCGATCAGCTGCGAAAGGGCGGCGGGGCGGAGCGACCTCCGGGCGCTCCGGGTGCGGGGGCGCCTGGCCGCTTGGGGTCGCCGGCCGGGGCGCCGCCGGAGAGGCGCTCCAGCTTGGCGACGAGCTCCGGGATGGAGGCGGCGGGCGCCAGCTGGATGGCCTTGAGCAGGGACATCTCCAGCGCGAGCTTGGGCTGGTCCGCGCGGGAGACCTCCATCACGTAGGCGTGGACGATGTCGAACATCCGGGCGATCTGCGCGGCGTCCGCCTCGCGGGAGAGCTCCACCAGCGCGCGGCGCTCGGACTCCGCCAGCTCGCCGGGGGCCTCGCCGGTGGTCTTGGTGACGAAGAGGTGGCGGAGCTGCAGCGAGATCTCCTCGGCCAGCCGCTTGAGGTCCAGGCCGCGGTTGTAGATCTCCGCCACGTGGGCCAACACCTGTCCGGCGTCGCGGCGGATCAGCCCTTCGGTCATCTGCTGCACCACCGTGCGGTCGATGGCGCCCAGCGCCTCCACCACCGCCTCGTCGGACGGGTTGGGGCCGCAGGCGGAGAGGATCTGGTCGAGGAGCGAGAGCGCGTCGCGCATCCCGCCCTCGGACTGGCGGACCAGCAGCGCCAGCGAGCGCTCCGAGACGCCGATGTTCTCCGCCTTGGCGATCTCCTTGAGCCGCTCCAGCATGCGGGCGGCGGGGATGCGGCGGAAGTTGTGGCGCTGGCAGCGGGAGAGGATGGTCTCCGGGAGCTTGTGGGGCTCGGTGGTGGCGAAGATGAACTTCACGTGCCCCGGCGGCTCCTCCAGCGTCTTGAGCAGCGCGTTGAAGGCGGCCGACGAGAGCATGTGCACCTCGTCGATGATGTAGATCTTGTGGCGGTCCCGAGACGGGAGGTACTTGGCGTTCTCGCGGATCTCCCGCACGTTCTCCACGCCGTTGTTGGAGGCGCCGTCGATCTCCGCCACGTCGGTGGAGGTGCCGGCGGCGATCTCCACGCACGCCCGGCACTGCCCGCACGGCTCCGGGGTGGGGCCCTTCTCGCAGTTGAGCGCCTTGGCCAAAAGCCGCGCCGCGGTGGTCTTCCCCACGCCGCGCGGGCCGCAGAACAGGTAGGCGTGCGCCACCCGGTCCGTCTTGATGGCGTTGGCCAGCGTCCGCACCACGTGCTCCTGGCCCGTCATGTCCTGGAACGTCTGGGGCCGCCACTTGCGAGCGAGGACGAGGTAGCTCATGGGGGGCGGGACCATACGCCTTTTCAGCGCCGCGCGTGCGGGAGAGCATGGGGTGGATGACGCCTCCCGACCTCTCCGCCGTCCAGGCGTTCCTCCTCGACCCTCGCCATGGAGGGGACAGCGGCGTGTCGCTGATGCAGGGGCTGGTGGACCGGCTCCACGCCGCCGGCGTGCCGCTCTGGCGCTGCAGCTTCAGCCTGATGACCAAGCACCCGGAGCTGGTCTGGCACACGGTCCAGTGGCACGAGGGCAAGGGCGTCACCTTCATCGACCGCCGGCGCCAGACGCTGGACGTGCCGTACTACACGGCCAGCCCGATGCCGCTGATCCGGAAAGGCGCCCCGCCCATCCGCGTCCGCCTCGACGGCGGCGATCTCCGGTTCCCCATCTGCGAGGACCTGAAGGCGCAGGGTGGGACGGACTACATGGTCCAGGGCCTGCCGCACTCGAACGGGGAGATCGGCTACGTCTCCTGGGCCACGCGGGCGCCGGGCGGATTCACGGATGACGCCCTCGCCGCGCTGATCGCCCTCACCCCGCACCTGGCGCAGCGGATCGAGCTGGAGGCCGCCTACCACGCGACCCGCGCCCTGATGGAGGTCTACCTGGGCTGCAACGCCGGCCAGCGCGTCGTCCAGGGCGCCTTCCAGCGCGGCACCGGGGAGCTGATCGACGCGGCGATCTGGTTCTGCGACCTGCGCGACTTCACCGCCCTCTCCGACCGCCTGCCGCCGCAGCAGGTGGTCAAGACGCTGGACGAGTACTTCGACCGCGTCGCCGGGGCGGTGATGAAGGGCGGTGGCGAGGTGCTCAAGTTCATCGGCGACGCCATCCTCGCCATCTTCCCCGTCGCGGGCGACGCGGGCGCGGCGTGCCGGTCGGCGCTCCAGGCGGCCGAGGACGCCCTGGGCGCGCTGTCCGGGCTCAACGCCGAGCGGCAGCAGCGGGGCGACGCGCCGCTCGCCATCGGCGTGGCGCTGCACGTCGGGGCGCTGATGTACGGGAACATCGGCGCGCGCGATCGCCTGGACTTCACGGTCATCTCCTCCGCGGTGAACGAGGCGTGCCGGCTGGAGGCGCTGTGCAAGCCGCTGAGGACGCCGCTGACCATGAGCGAAGCGTTCGTCAGCGCGGCCCGACCGGAGGACAGCGCCGACCTCGGCCCCCACGCGCTGAAGGGCGTCGCCGCGCCGCTCCGCGTCTTTACTCTCCGCCGGTATCTGCCGCCCCAGCCCCTCCCCTGAGCGCTCACGCCAAGTGGCGCCCGAGGCGAATGGGACTACCATTGCGGGTCGAGAGGTCGAGCCATGGCCCCGCGCATCTTCATCAGCCACAGGTCCGCCGACGCGTCGCTCGTCGAGCGCGTGATGCAGCTGCTGGTCGAGGAGACCGGCGTGCGCGGGGACCAGATCCGCATCGCCGGCGGCACCGCCCAGGAGATCCGCGAGGCGTCGGTGTTCGTGGCGCTGATCACCCGCGACGCGGCGAACATCCTGTTCGAGGCGGGCGCGCGCTGGGGCGCCGACAAGAAGGGCTTCCTGGTGCTCGGCCCCGAGGGGACGAGGGACCGGCTGCCGCCCTCCACCGCCCACTGGCCCTCGGTGCACCTGGACGTCGAGGCCGAGATGGACAAGTTCGCCCGCGACGTCGCGCAGGAGCTGGCGCACACCGCCACCAGCGAGGAGGGCTTCTGCATCCGGTGTCGGCTGGAGATCCCCCTCGACACCGGGCGGCCCTACTGCATCGAGGACTACGAGGTCTGGGCCCAGGCCCAGAACTGGAACCAGAAGGACCGGTTCTGCCACCGGTGCGGGAAGGCCTTCGCCTCCACCAAGGCGGAGCCGCTGTGCGAGTCGTGCCAGCAGGGAGGGCGGGCCGTCCGCCCCTCCAGCCCGCCCGCTTAACGACGCGTCTTCCGCCGGGCCGTGCGCCGCTTCGCCGCGACGGCGCGGGCCACCGTCTTGCGCCGCCGCGGCGCCGGCGGGGCCAGCGCCTGGGCGGCCTTCGCGGTCCGCTTCCCCGCCTTCCGGGTGAGCGCCTTGGCGCCGGCGCGCAGCCGCCCCATCAGCTGGCCGGTGCGCTTGATCGTCACCGAGGCGAAGTCGCGCCCCCGGTCCATGGCTGCCAGCACCGGCGCCATCGCGTTGCCGGGCGGCTCGTCGGGCGCGCGCGGGTGCGGGTGCGTCGGCGCGGCCTGCTTGGCGTGCTGGAGCGTGTCGCCCAGCGCCTCCAGCTCCGCGCGGTCGCACCGCTGGGCGAGCCTGGGCAACAGCTGCTCCTCCTCCTCGCGGATGTGGTGCCGCACGTTCTCCATCAGCACGCACATCTTGGCGTCGAAGCGCGGGTCCTTCGGAGAGAGCTTCTCGATGGCGCTGAGCTCCCACTTGGCGACGTTGTGCTCCTCCAGGGCCTCGTAGACCGTGGCCTCGAGCCGTTCGTCGCGCTGCTTCGCGTACGGATAGAGGAACTGCTCCTCGATCGCCGCGTGGATGGAGAGCTCCTTGATGATCCGGTCCGCCAGCTCCTGCTTGGCGACCTCCGCCTCATCACCCAGCCCCTCGTACCGATCGAAGAGCGCCTTCACCGCCGCGTGGTCCTGCTTCAACAGGCTGATCGCGTCCATGGCCCCACCGTAAGCACCATCCTCCGAGGAGGCCGCGCTGCGTCATCCGTGCGGCCTCCGGGCGCGCGTGCCAGAGTGCGCCCGCTTGCCCGACCGCATCCCGTGGAGGTGGATGTTCCTGCTGGCGGCGCCGGCGTCACTGGTGGCGGTGCTCCAGCTGGGCCGCCTCCACCCGGACGAGGTCTACCAGGCGCTGGAGCCCGCGTACTTCCGCGTCCACGGCTACGGCATCCTGGCCTGGGAGTGGCGCGACGGGATCCGCAACTGGGCGCTGCCGCTGGCGCTCGCGGCGCTCCTGAAGCTCTGCGACGTGGTCCAGATCTCCAACCCTCGCGTCTACCGCGCGGTGCTGGAGCTGCCGCAGCTGGCGCTCCACGCCTGGGCCCTGGGCGCCGCGTACCGCTTCGCCCGCCGCCGCCTCGACGGCGAGCGGTCCGCCCTCCTCGCCACCGCGCTGATCGCCCTCTGGGGGATGACGCTGGCGTTCGCCGGCCGCACGCTGGGCGAGTCCATCTCCGCCTCCTTCCTGCTGGTCGCCTTCGAGGCGCTCGACCGCGAGGAGGATGACGCGCGCGCTGGCGCGCTCGGCGGGCTCGCGCTGGGGCTGGCCGTGGTGGCGCGCTACGGGTCGGCGGTCTTCGTGCTGGCCGGGCTCGCGTCTCTGGCCCTGCGCCGGCGCTGGCGTGCCCTGGGCGCGGCGGTGGGCGCGGGGGCGGTGGTGGCCGCCGGGCTCGCGGCGCTGGACTGGGCGACGTGGGGCCGGCCGCTCCACTCGCTGCTGGCCTACGCGGACTTCAACGTGCTCTCCGGGAGGGGCGCGCAGACGTTCGGCGCCGCGCCGCCCGGCTTCTACGCCTGGCCGCTCTTCGCGCTGACGCCGCTCTGGGTGTGGCCGGGGCTGTGGCTCGCGGCCTCGCGCGAGCGCTTCCGCCTCTCCGTCCCCGCCGCCGCGGCCGTCCTCTACGTCCTCGCCGTGGCCGTCACGGCGCACAAGGAGAGCCGCTTCCTCTACCCGGCGCAGGCGCTCCTCGCGCTGGCGGCGGCGCCGGCCTTCACGCGCTGGGCCCTCGAGCGCGCGCCGCGCCGGCGCGAAGGGCTCCTCGCCGCGGCGTTCGCCTCCGGGCTGGGCCTCTTCGTCCTGCCGCCACCAGACCTCGCCGATTTCCGCGGCGACCAGTTCCGCGCCATCGTTCGCGCCGTGCGCGACCCCCAGGCCTCGGGCCTCCTCATCGTGGGCGACGGCATCTGGGGCGTGGGCGGCTACTTCTACGTCGGCAAGCGCATCCCCTGGACGGTGGCGGACTCGCCGCAGGACCGGAGCTTCCAGGACGCCGTGCGCGCGCCGCAGTTCAACCGCGCGGTGACCATCGAGGGCCACGCCTTGGCCGAGCTGCAGCAGGCGGGGTTCCGCATCACCGGCCAGGAAGGGCGAGAGACCATCCTCGCCCGCTGACGGCGCGGGCAGGAAACGGCCGGGGCACACGCGGAGGGTCGCTACCGTTGCTTCCTTCCGGACCTGGCGGGATTCACGTCCCCGCGTTGCCCCGACCACAAACCTGCCCTGCGACCATACCAACAACGGCTACGGAGAGGGTGGGATTCGAACCCACGATACGCGTTAACGTATACACGCTTTCCAAGCGTGCGCCTTCAGCCGCTCGGCCACCTCTCCAACGGAGAGCGTAGGATTCGAACCTACGGTACCGTTCCCGGTACGCCTGATTTCGAATCAGGTGCCTTCGACCGCTCGGCCAGCTCTCCAGCTATTCGATTGTCTCACGCCTCTCCCGCAGCGCGCGGAAGAACTCCTTCAGCAACGCCCCGCTCTCCTCCGCCAGCAGCCCCGCCGCCACCTCCACCCGGTGGTTGTGCCGGGCGTCCCGCGCCAGGTCATAGAGCGAACCCACCGCGCCCGCCTTCGGGTCGCGCGCGCCGAACACCAGCCGGCTCACCCGCGACTGCACCAGCGCGCCGGCGCACATCGCGCACGGCTCCAGCGTCGCGTAGAGCGTGACGCCGGTGAGCCGCCAGGCGCCCAGCCGCCGCGCCGCCTGCCCCAGCGCCAGCAGCTCCGCGTGGGCCAGCGGGTCCCGGTCGGTCTCCCGCCGGTTGAAGGCCTCGCCCACCACCTGGCCGTCCTTCACCGCGACCGCGCCGACCGGCACCTCGCCCAGGTCCGCCGCCTCGCGGGCCAGGTGCAGCGCCCGCTCCATGGCCTGCCGATCGTCCATCGCGCCCGTGAGTGAGGAAACGAAGTGGCGCGCCCTAGAGGATTTGAACCTCTGGCCTTCGGATTCGTAGTCCGACGCTCTATCCAGCTGAGCTAAGGGCGCGTCTGTCTTCGCTGCTTCCGCTTCCAAAGACTGCGGAGAGAGAGGGATTCGAACCCTCGATAGAGCTTTAGGCCCTATACTGGTTTAGCAAACCAGCGCCTTCAGCCTCTCGGCCATCTCTCCAACGAGAACGGCTGCTCTGTCAAAGAACAAAAATCCCGAACGGAGGAGGTAGGATTCGAACCTACGAAGAGCTTTCGCTCTTGGCGGTTTTCAAGACCGCTGCCTTCAGCCGCTCGGCCACTCCTCCACGCCGCCCACCTGCCCGAGGGGCGACGCTTTTAGACCCGATCGCCAACCCCATGCAACACAACACACGTGGGCCTCACCCGGGACTGACGGGAGGCGGCCACAGCTCCGTCGTCCCGCCGAGGTAGGGGTGCAGGGCCTTGGGGAAGGCGACGGATCCGTCCTCCCGCTGACCGTTCTCCAGCAAGGCGATGAGCGTCCGCCCGACCGCCAGGCCCGACCCGTTGAGCGTGTGCAGCAGCCGCGGCTTGTCCGCCTTGGTGGGGCGGTAGCGGATCTTCGCCCGCCGCGCCTGGAAGTCGGTGAACACCGAGCACGAGCTGATCTCCCGGAACGCGTTCTGGCCCGGCAGCCAGACCTCCAGGTCGTACGTCTTCGCGGAGGAGAAGCCCATGTCCGCGGTGCACAGGGCGACCTTCCGGTGGCGCAGCTCCAGCCGGCGCAGCACGTCCGCGGCGTCGTCGGTGAGCGACTCCAGCTCCTGCATCGACGTCTCGGGCGCGGCGAACTTCACCAGCTCCACCTTGTGGAACTGGTGCTGGCGGATCATCCCGCGGGTGTCCTTGCCGGACGCCCCCGCCTCGGAGCGGAAGCAGGCCGAGTACGCGCAGTACTTCAGCGGCAGCCGCTCCCCGTCGAGGATCTCGTCGCGGTGGTAGTTGGTGACCGGCACCTCCGCGGTGGGGATGAGGAACCGCTCCTCGGCGCCCTGGGTCTTGAAGCTGTCCTCCTCGAACTTGGGGAGCTGGCCGGTCCCCAACATCGAGTCGCGGTTGACCAGGTACGGGGGCGACAGCTCCACGTAGCCCTTCTCGCGGTGGCAGTTGATCATGAACGCCACCAGCGCCCGCTCCAGGTGCGCCAGCGCGCCCTTGAGGAACACGAAGCGCGAGCCGGAGACCTTGGCGGCGCGCTCGAAGTCCATCAGGCCCAGCCGTT
The DNA here is from genome assembly GCA_035637895.1 of Myxococcaceae bacterium. Classification (GTDB taxonomy): domain Bacteria; phylum Myxococcota; class Myxococcia; order Myxococcales; family Myxococcaceae; genus DASRBA01. The sequence goes on along the minus strand of DASRBA010000245.1, from coordinate 5,680 downwards.
CGCCGATCTCGAAGTGCTGCCGGGGCTGGAAGGAGAACTTCGGTTCGTCCCCCCAGGTCCAGACCACCGCGTTGTCCGCCTCGCTGGTCCCCACCGGGACCGACTCGTCGGGGACGTTGGGGACGTAGAGGAGGATCTTCTCCAGCTCCTCCTCCACCTCCTTGAGGCGGGCCTCCTTGGCCTTGATCTCCTGGGAGATGGCGCGGAGCTGGTCCCGCATCTCCGCGGACCCGGGGCCCATCCCCTTGCGCCTGGTGTTGAGCGCCTCCAGGGCGATGTACTGCTCGCGGCGCTCCTGGAACAGCCGCTGGAAGGGGCCCAGGTCCAGCGCGCCGCCGCGGCTCTTCAGGCGGGCGACGACCTGGTCGAAATTCTGCGCAACCGTCTTGAGGTCCAGCATACGGGAGCGGTTGTAGTCACTCCCGCCTGCGGCGGCTACTGGTAGTCCTGCTCGAGGTCGTAGATCTCGTCCTCGATCTCCTTCTTGTCCTCCGCCTCCGGCTTGCGCTTGAGGTAGTCGCGGAACGCCGCCACCGCCTCGCGCTTCCGCCCGCGCTCCTTGTACGCGTAGGCGAGGTAGTAGTACGGCATCGCGTTGTCCTTATCGAGCTGGGTGGCCCTCTGGTACAGCGCCACCGCCTTGGCGTGATCGCCCTTCTCGGAGTAGGCGCGGCCCAGCTTGTAGTAGGCCTGCACCAGCTTGGGGTCGACCTTCAGCGCCTGGTTGTAGCGGGCGATCGCCTCCGGCCACTTCGCCGCCTGGAAGTAGCAGTCGCCCACCAGGGAGAGGATGCGGGTGCGCGCCGGGTCCGCCTTGAGCGAGGCGTCGAAGGACTCCACCGCCTTGTCCAGCTCGCCGCGGTCCAGGTACGCCTGGCCCAGCGCCTCCAGCGCGTCGGCGTGCGTGGGGTCCAGCTTCACCGCGGTGTTCCAGGAGTCGATGGCGTCGGCGAGCCGCTTGGCGTCGCGGTAGATGAGGCCCAGCTCGTAGTGGTAGGCGGCGCGCTTGGGGGCCCGCTCGAGCGCGTTCTTCATGCTCTCGATGGCCTGGGTGTACTCGAAGCGCTTGGCCTTCTCCCGGGCCATGTAGAAGTGCGCCTCGTGGTTGGAGGGGTCCAGGCTCAGCGCGGACAGGAGCGCCGCCTCCGCCGCCGGGAGGTTGGCCCGGTCCAGCTGCACCGCGCCGATGGTGATCATCACCCGCGCCGACTTGGGGTCCTCCACCTTCGCCTTGTTCAGCTCCTCGATGGCGTCGTCCAGGCGGGTGAGCTTCCACAGCGCCAGCGCCCGGTGGAGCCGCCCGTCCTTGACGTGGGGGTCCGTCTTCAGCGCCTGCTCCGCCTCCTTGAGCGCGTCCTCCGTCTTGCCCTCCGCCAGGTTCACCTTGGACAGGCCCAGGTGGGCGTCCACCTGGTTGGGGTCCAGCTGCACCGCCTGCTCGAGCTCGCGGCGCGCGTCCTGGAGGTTCCCTTCGGTGAAGGCCAGCTCGCCCAGGCCGGCGTGCACCCCCGCGTCGTTGGCGGCGCCATCCTGCTGCTGCGCGGCCTGCAGCTGCGGCCTGGCATCCGCCACCCGGCGCATGCGCAGGTAGAAGCGGGCCAGCGCCAGGTTCGCCTGGTAGAGCCTGGGGTCCGCGGCGATGGCGCGCTTGTAGTGCGTCTCCGCGTCGGCGGCGTTGTCCAGCGCGTCGCTGATCCGGCCGTAGAGGAAGGCGATCCGCGCGTTGCCCGTGAAGCGCTGGTTCACCCGCGCCACCTGGGTCATCGCCTCCGACATGTTGCCGTCGGCGATCAGCGCCTGGAGGTACCCTTCCGCGTACTCGAGGTTGGCCGGTTCGCGGGTGACGGCCTCCTTGAACAGGGGGAGCGCGCGCTTGAGCTCGCGCTGGCTGAGCAGCACCCGCGCCAGCATCGCCTTGGCGAACACCGAGTCCGGGTCCAGCTTGAGCGCCGCCTCCAGCTCGTCGGTGGCCTCCTTGTTCTTGAACTGCGCCGCCAGCGCCACCCCGCGCAGCGCCCTCGCGCGCGACAGCTCCGCCGGCCCCAGCAGCGGCTCCGACTGCGGCGAGAGCGCCTTCTCCACCGCCTTGAGCCCCTCGGCTTCGTTGTGGCGGACGAGCAGGTCCACCGCCGCCAGCTCCACCGCGGACATGGCGTGGTCCGGGTCCGCCTCCAGCGCCGCCGCGTACGCCTTGGCGGCCTCGTCCGCCTGTCCCGCGGCCTGCTTCAGGTTGCCCAGCGCGTGGAGCGCCTTGGCGGAGCCCTTGTCGGCCTTGAGGACGCGCTGGAGCACCTCCTCGCCGGCCTTGGCGTCGCCCTGGACGGCGTAGGCCTCCGCCAGCAGCATGTCCAGCTCGCGGTCCGACTCGTTGGCGGCGCGCGCCTTGGCTTCCAGCAGCGGCGGGAGCGCTTCGAGCGGGGTGTGCGCGGCGAGCGCGCGGCCGGCGAAGGCCTTCACCACCTCCGCGTTCTTCTTTCCCAGCAGCTCCACCCGCTCGAGCGCGTCCGCCGCCTCCTGCTTCTCCTGCGGCGTGGCGGCGGCGTAGCGGCGCTGGAGGTAGAAGACCGCCTGGCACCAGACCGCGCGCACCTCCGGGTACTCGGTGGAGGCGAGGATCTTGCCGGTGAGGTCCCGCGACTCGCGGTAGCTCTTGAAGGTGTCCTGCAGGAGCGCCTTCTTGGCATCCTGCAGCTGCGCGTACTGCGGCGAGGAGGCCGACAGCTTCGCCGGCAGCAGCAGCTTCATCCCGAAGGCGCCGTAGCGGGTGAAGGCGAGCGAGGCCCCGGCCGCCGCGAGCACCCCCGCCGCGCCCAGGACCACCAGGAACGGGAGGCGGCGGCGGAACCGGGCGTCGTCCTGGCGGCGGTCCACCACCGCCACCGCGGCCATCCGGCCCTCGTAGACGGACTTCAGCCGGTCCATGCTGGCCGACTGCGGGCCGGCGCGGACGGCGGCGCCGGCGCTGGTGAAATTGCCGCCCGCGCCCTGGGCCTGCTGGCGCGACGGCGAATCCATGATCCGCTGGATGGCGGCGGCGAGCGTGGGGACGGAGGCCATGGGCGACCAATCTTCGCCGTTGGGGGAGATGTCCTCGTTGCCCAGCAGCTGCCCGTCCTGCAGCATCTTGATGACGACGCCCTCGTCGAACGGGCCGAACACCTTCCCGCTCCGGCGGCGCACGTGCCAGCGGCTGAGCCGCCCCGTGGGCTTGCTCGTCCCCGGCGTCGGGCCCTGCTGCTTGGCGGCGTCGTCGATGAAGTTGAGCATCTCCAGCCCGTCCGCGGGGCCGGAGGTGGCGGGCGGCGGGATGGGCGCGGAGAGGTCCGCCTCCAGCTCGTCGCGCGGGGCGGCCGGCGAGCTCTTCGAGGTGGGGTCGAACTCCAGCGGGTCCACCATCGACGAGGGCGGCGGCGCGGGCGAGCCGAAGTCCATCTCCTCGCCGAAGCCGGAGGAGGGCGGCGGCTGCGGCGCCGGCTCCGGCAGGTTCTCCGGCGCGCTCGGCGGCGGCGGGGGCGAGAAGTCGAAGCTGAAGTCCGGCGCCCCGCCCTGCGCGGCCGGGGTGGGGAGGTCCGAGGGGCCGGCGGGCGAGGGCAGCTCGCCGAAGTCCAGCAGGTCGTCCCGGGGCCCGGAAGGCTCGGGGCTGTAGCCGGGCGCGGGCTCGGGCTCGGGCGGCGAGTCGAAGTCCAGCGAGGTCGCGTCGCCCCGCGGCGCGTCGGTGGAGGTCTGGTCGTCCGGGCCGGAGAAGTCGAACGGCGACTTGGAGAGCGGGGCCTGGCTGATGGGCGACGGGAGGTCGGACCCGAAGTCGACCTCTTGCTCTTGCGGCGGCTCGTTGGCGGCGGTCCTGGGCTCCGGCGGGGGTTCGGGCGGCGCCTCGCCGAAGTCGGCGCCGAAATCGGAGCCGAAGTCCACCCCGCCCGCGTCATCGACGCCCGGCAGGGGCACGGCCTCGCTCCCGCCCGCGAAGGACGGGACGAAGGCGGAGGCGGGCTCCGGCGGGGGCGGGAGGTCGCTGTCGCCGAAGTCGAAGGGGCCGCTCGCCTCGGACACCATCTGGGTGGACTCGTTGGAGTCGTAGCCGCCGGCCGGGAGCGGGACCGCGGCGCTGATCGACGGCCGCGGCGGCGCGTAGGCGGGTTCGTTGATGGTGTTGGCGTTCGGCGGCGCCTCCACCAGGTCGGCGTCCGCGAAGTCCAGGTCGTCCCCAGCCGGATCCTCGCCGGGGAGCGGGACGGCGGGCGGGGGCGGAGCGACGCGGGTGGCGGCCGCGCCGGCGCCGGGCAGCGGGATGGCGCTGGCGCGCGGCTCGCTGGGCGTGCGCGCGAACGGCATCCCGGGCGAGGTGGTGAGCCCGCTGGAGCTGCCCACCGGCGGGGACTTGCCGAGCGGCTTGGCGCCCCCGATGGACGGCACGCCGCTGGGGAGCGGGATGGCGGGCTGCCGCGCCGAGGGGCGGATGGCCTCCGTGGGCATGGCGATGGTCGCCACGCGGGTGGACTCGCCGGCCCACGGTGACGGGCTGGGGTCCGGCATCTCCGAAACCGGCGGGCCGCCGGAGCTGGGGAGCGGGACGGCGGCGGTGGCCTCGTCGTCGAACGGGTCGTGCGCCACGCCGCCCGGGAGCGGGACGGCGGCGGAGATGGAGGGCCTCGCGGAAGACGCCTTCGGCCCCGAGTTGCCCGGCAACGGGATGGCCGGGTTGGTGGCCACGTTCATGTCGTAGCCGAGGGACCCTCCGGGCAACGGCACCGCCGGGCTGCTCCTGGTCTGGCCGCTCTTGATGGTCCCGGCCCCGGGCAGGGGGACCGCGCCGGACCTGGGGGCGGCGCTGGCGCCCGCCGGCGCGGCGTCACGCTTGATGGGGAAGGTGGACTGGCACTTGGCGCACTTGAGCTTGGCGCCACCCGGCGGGATCCGCTTGTCGTCGATGTTGTAGTTCGTACCGCAGGACGGACACGAGACTTTCATGGCGCTCCGGACCGAACCGGCGGCCCGAACGCTACCATCACTCGCGCACTTTCAGCCTTTGCCGGCGCCCGAAACGACGAGTGCCGGGTCGCAGCCCCGGAGGGTTGCCGACCCGGCACGCGATCCTCGCCAAGCTCGCGAGGGTTAGATGAAGGAGGCGACCATCTTCGCCGCGCCAGCGACCTGCGAGAAGGTGTCCGCGGACTTCTGCTGCGACGCCTTCTGCTGGTCCTTGGCCGCGTCGTCGCCGTGGTCAGCCATGTTCTTGTCGATCATGTTGCCGACCATGCCGCCGATCATCCCGCCGAGGCCCGGGCAGATGAAGTTGCCGGCGATCCCGAGGACGGTCCCGAAGATCCCGCCGCCGCCCTTGCCGCCACCACCGAGAAGCCCACCGAGCAACCCACCGCCACCGCCGCCACCACCCAGGAGTCCACCGAGCAACCCGCCACCGCCACCGCCACCACCGCCGAGAATGCCGCCGAGGAAACCCATGTGAGTGCTCCAGAGGGAAGCTGTAAAGAGTGGGGCCAGCCTACAACTGAGTGAATTGTCGGACCGGGTGGCATGTGGGTTTCGTTGGTCGCAAGAATTCTGAAATCAGGGACTGAGAGCGTGCTAAGTACCCGTTTTCCATGGACCCGGTGCTCATCCTGGGCGGTGGTTTGGCAGGGTTGGGGGCCGCCTATTTTCTCCGACATTCCTGGCGGCT
>DASRBA010000244.1:0-62660 GCA_035637895.1 Myxococcaceae bacterium | reverse complement strand
CGCCATGCGCGCGCAGCAGGTTGTGCGTTGCGATCGGCGCTTCGAAGCGACTGCGATGGCCCGGCGCAAGCGCGCCGAAAAGATAGCCGCCGTCCGTCACCACCCACGGCTCGTTCAGCGTCACCCACTTCTTCACCCGGTCGCCCAGCCGCTTGAACACCGCGGTGCCGTAGTCCGCGAACCAGCCGGCGATGTCCGGGTTGAGCCAGCCGCCCAGGTCGTCCAGCGCCGCCGGGAGGTCCCAGTGGTAGAGCGTCACCAGCGGCTCGATGTTCGCCTGGAGGAGCGCGTCCACCAGCCGCTCGTAGAAGTCCAGCCCGGCCGGGTTCACGGCGCCCTTCCCGCGCGGGAGGATCCGGCTCCAGGCGATGGAGAAGCGGTACGCGCCCAGGCCCAGCTCGCGCATCAGCGCCACGTCGCCCGCCCAGCGCCGGTAGTGGTCGCACGCCACGTCGCCGGTGTCGCCGCCCGGCGCCAGCCCCGGGGTGTGGAGGAAGCGGTGCCAGATGTTCTGGCCGGCGCCGTCCGCGTGCGGCGAACCCTCCACCTGGTACGCGGCGGTGGCGCTACCCCACAAAAAGCCCTTCGGGAACTGGATCGTCACGTCGTCACGCCCCTCATCCCTTGACGCTGCCGGCGAGCAGCCCCCGGATGTAATAGCGCTGCAAGAGCAGGAACAGCGCGAGCACCGGCAGCACGGTGATCACCGACCCCGCCATCATCAATTCGCTGTCCGGCACGTGCTCGCGGGTGAGCGAGGCCAGCGCCACCGGCAGCGTGTACAGCCGGTCGTCGGCGAGGACGATCAGCGGCCAGAGGAAGTCGTTCCACGAGCCGAGGAAGCTCAGGACCGCCAGCGTCACCAGGATGGGCGCCAGCGACGGCAGGACGATGGACCGGAAGAGGCGCCCCTCGCCGGCGCCGTCGATCCGCGCCGCCTCCAGCAGCGAGTCGGGGACGGAGACCGCGTACTGGCGCACCAGGAAGATGCCCGGGACCTGCGCCATCGCCGGAAGCAGCACGCCCAGGTAGGTGTTCACCAGCCCGGCGGACTTGAGCATCAGGAAGACGGGGATCATCGCCACTTGCCCGGGGATGACCAGCGCGGCGAGGAGGCCGCGGAAGATCCGGTCCCGCCCGGTGAAGTGCAGCTTGGCGAAGGCGTAGCCGGCGGTGACGTTGAACGCCAGCGAGAGCAGCGCGGCGCAGGTGGCCAGCAGCGCGCTGTTGAGGAACGCCCGCCCCATCCCGGCCTGCGCCAGGAGCTGGCGGTAGTTCCCCAGCGTGGCCTCCCGCGGGAGCAGCGGCGGCGGCGAGGCGGCGGCCTCTCCGGGGGACATGAACGACACGGAGACCATCCAGAGGATCGGCGCCAGCGTGAGGAGGGCGATGACCCCCAGCGCGATGTGCACCGCCGCCCGCTTCATGACTCCTCGCTCCAGCGGAGGCGGCGCGCCGCGGCGGCCTGGCCCGCGGTGACCGCGAGGATGATCGCGAACAGGAGGAAGGCCACCGCCGAGGCGGAGCCCAGGTTCCACCACTTGAAGCCCTCGTCGTACATGAAATACAGGACGCTGGTGGTGCTCTGGAGCGGCCCGCCCTGCGTCATCACGTACGGCTCGGCGAAGAGCTGGAAGTAGCCCGCCATCGTCAGCGTGCTCACCAGCAGCAGCGTGGGGGCGATGAGCGGCAGCGTCACCATCCGCGCCTGCTGCACCGCCGAGGCGCCCTCCAGCCGCGACGCCTCGTACAGCTCCTCCGGGATGGTCTGCAGCGCGGCCAGGAGGATGATCATGTTGTAGCCGAAGCTCTTCCACACCGCGAAGAGGACGATGGCCGGCATCGCCCACCGCGGATCGCCCAGCCAGTCCACCGGGCGCAGGCCCAAGAGCTCCAGCCCGTGGTTGATCAGCCCGTAGCGGGTGTGGAGCAGGTAGCGCCAGATGACCGCCACGCCCACCAGCGTGGTGACCACCGGCGAGAACAGCGCGGTGCGGAAGAACCCCTGCAGCTTGGCGTGCGCGGCGTCCAGCAGCAGCGCGGTGCCCAGCGACGTCCCGACGGAGAGCGGCACGCCGATGACGACGAAGAACGCGGTGTTCCCCAGCGCCTTCCAGAACAGCGGCGTCTGGAGCAGGCGGAGGTAGTTCTCCGCGCCGACGAAGCGGACGTTCTCCCGGCTGGCGACGGCGTAGATGTCGAAGTCGGTGAGGCTGAGGAGGAACGCCGCCGCCACCGGCACGAAGAAGAACACCGCCAGCGCCAGCAGCGCGGGCCCGGCGAACATCCACCCCGCCAGCTTCGCCCTCACCGCCGCGCCTCCCGGTCCAGCATCCACCGCCGCTTCTCCAGGATGCGGTCCGCGCGCGCGTCCAGCTCCGCCGCCGCGGCGTCCACCGTGAGCTGGCCGTGCACCGCCATCTCGCCCACCAACCGCAGCTCGGTGGCGATGCGCTCCCACTCCGGGACCTGCGGCACCGGCTTCACCCGCTCCAGCTGGGCGAAGAAGGCCGCGGCGCGCTCGTCGCCCTGGAGCGCGGGGTCCTGCCAGCTCGTCCGCCGCGGCGGGAGGTTGCCGGAGAGCGCGTAGAAGCGGCGCTGCACCTCCGGCGAGGAGAGCATCTCGATGAGTTGCCACGCCTCCCGCGGGTGCTTCGAGCGGCGGAACACCACCAGGCTGGACCCGCCCGCGCTCGACACTCCCGGCCCCTCGGGCCCCGGCATCGGCGCGGTGGCCCAGGCCCCTTGCAGCTCCGCCGGGAGCCGGCGCTTGAACTCGCCGATGTTCCAGGGGCCCGTGATGTAGAAGCTGAAGTACCCGCGCCCGAACTCGTTCCAGACGTTGGCGATCTGGGTGTTGGTGGCGCGCGGGGCCAGCTTCTCTTCGAACATCCGCAGGTACATCCCCATCGACCGCCGGAAGCCCGGGCTGCGGAAGTTGCCGAAGCGCCCGCCGTCGCGCAGGAGCGGCTCGTCGGCGTTGAGGCCCAGCACCAGCAGCGGCTCGAACTCGTTGAGCGGGAGGAGGACGGCGTAGTGCTCCGGGCCGGGGCGGCGCTGGATGGCCTCCAGCATCTTCAGCCACTCGTCCCAGGTGCGCGGCGGGTGGTCGTAGCCCGCCTGCGCGAGCAGGTCCGACCGGTAGAAGAGCAGCCGCGTGTCCACGTACCAGGGGACGCCGTACAGCGCGCCGCCGGCGACGTTGGTGTCCCAGATGCCCTGGAAGTAGTCGTCGCGCGGGACGGCCTTCGACGATGCGGCCATGGCGTCCAGCGGCTGGAGGGCGCCCAGCGCCGCCATCTCCGGGATCCACGTGTTCCCCATCTGCGCCACGTCCGGGGTGGCGTCGCCCACGAAGGCGGTGAGCAGCTTCTCGTGCGCGCTCAGCCAGGGGAGTTGCTGCACGTGCACGCGCACGCCGGGGTGCGAGGCCTCGAAGTCCGCGGCCAGCTCCGCCACCACCTCGCCCTCCCGGCCCATGGCCCACAGCTCGAGGACGGCCGGGCCCTGCGGCGCCGAGCACCCGCACGCCAGCACCGCCGCCGCCGCCCACCCTCGCGTCATGGCGCCAGCCAGCCCCCGGTGAAGCCGGCGCGCTGCAGGCCGGCGCGCACGTACGGGCTCTTCTTCATCACCTTCCAGATCAGCCCTGAGCGGTAGTTCTCCAGCATGGCCACGACAGGCCCCTGGTCGATGCCCAGGTAGTCCACGTCCACCCAGCCGAAGCCCGGCGCCAGCCGCCCGCCGGAGAGCGGCCCCTGGTAGTCGTAGCTGGGGTTGAACGCGTCGAGGAACCCGTAGGTCGAATACACCTGCGCGCCGAATTTCTCCTTCATCGCCATGATGGCGGGGATGGCCAGCTCCGGCGCGAAGGCGATGGAGGACGCCGCGGCGGTAGGCGCGAGCGTGCCGTCGTCCAGCTGCCCCGGCCCGCGCGCCGCGTAGCTCTTGAAGGTGCGCGCCCGCCCGCTCGAGTCCACCGCCTGCCGGTCCGCCGGGCCGTCGCACGCGGTGAGGCCCCACACGTCGCCGCCGTAGCCCTTCCACCCCTCCGGGTTCTGGTTGGCGTACGCGCGCTGCCAGGCGGTCGCGCGGCGGCTGTTCTCGAAGTAGTCGATGCCCTTGCCGCGCATGTACGCGTCTTGAATCCCGCGGAAGTCGATCCACACGTGGCTGTACTGGTGGCCGAAGAGCGGGGGGAAGCGGAGGTGCTCGGGGCCGCCGTAGGAGGCGCCCCAGCCCCAGCGCTTCTCGTAGCCCGCGGTGAACGTGTCCCACGCGCCGTCGCCCGCGGGGAAGGTGGGGGAGCCCAGCGCCAGCACCAGCACCACCATCGCCTCGTTGTAGCCGACCCAGTCGTAGTCGTGCAGCCCGCCCTCGGGCGTCCAGCCCATGGAGATCGCCGGCGGGCGCGCGGACGACGCCCAGGCCCAGTCGGCGCGGCGGTACAGCTCGTCCGCCACCTGCCGGATCTCCACCTCCCCCGGGTCCGCGCCGTCGAAGTACTGCTGCGCGAAGAGGGCGCCCGCCAGGAGCAGCGCGGTGTCCACGGTGGACAGCTCCACCGTCTGGAACCGCTGCCCCGTCTTCATGTCGAGGAAGTGGTAGTAGAAGCCCTTGTAGCCGGTCACCCCGGCGGCGTCGGGCCCCTGCGGCGCGTCGCGGAAGAAGCGCAGGGTGGCCAGCGTCCGGGCCCGCGCCTGTTCGCGGGTGACGTACCCGCGCTCCACCCCCACGCCGTACGCGGTCAGCCCGAAGCCGACCGCGGCGATGCTGCTGAACGACGGCGACGGCGCGCGGTCCGGCACCAGCCCGTTGTCCGGGTTGGCCGTCTCCCAGAAGAAGCGGAACGTCCGCTCCTCCAGCTCGTCCAGCGCCGCCGTCTCCGCGGGCGTCGGCTGCCGGAGCTTGCCCTCCGCGCAGCCGCACGCCGCCGCCAGCGCCACCAGCGCGATCCGCCGCTTCACTCGCGCGCCCCGCCTAGAACTTGTAGCTCAGACCCAGCTGGAAGCTGCGCGGCGGGCCGATGGTGTTCGAGGGCTTGCCGTAGTTGGGGTTCGGCGAGCCGGTGGTGGGCGCGATGAAGCCGTCGTAGCCGCCGAAGTTCGCCGCGTTGAAGAGGTTGAAGCACTCGGCGAACGCGATGGCCTTGTCGCCGGTGGAGGTGAGCTGGATCTCCTTGGTGAAGCGCAGGTCCACCTGGGAGAAGTTGATCAGCCCCGGCGCGCGCCCGCCGTTCCGGTAGACCATGAAGTTCGCAAAGCCGGCGGAGGCGTCGGCGATGGTGTACGGCAAGCCGCTGCTCAGGGTGATCAGCGTGGACCCCTTCACGTTCCACGGCAGGCCCACGGTCCCGGCGAGCACCAGGTGGTGCGTCTCGTCGCTGGCGGTGGGGGCGATGGGGCTGCTCTTCACGTCCGGGAAGTCGAAGTTGAAGAGGTCGCCCTGATCCTCCGCCTGGCCCAGCGTGTACGAGAGGGTGCCGCCCCACTGGATGCCGCCGCCGGAGAGGTCGGCGGAGAACGGCTTCTCCACCATCACCTGCAGGCTCTTGTACCAGCTCTGCCGGTTGTTGTCGGAGACGAGCACGTTGCCGAAGCCGGGCACCGGGATGAAGTCGCGCGGCGAGTCCTTCTTGCGGTTCGCCGGGTAGAAGCCGACGCCGTTCTCGCCGTGGATGTACGTCCCGGTCAGCGACACGTTGACCGGCCCGAGGAGGCGCCGCACGCCGGCCGAGAACTGGTCGGTGTGCATGGGCTGGAGGTTGTTCTGGATGAGGAAGATCTCCGGGTTGGGCGCGGTGCCGCTGGCGATCAGCCCGTCCAGGCCCGCCTTGCTCAGGTAGCTGTTCTGCCACTGGATGGTGGGCTGGCCGTTGCGCGGCAGCCCGTCCGAGGAGAACTCGAAGGTGCGGACCTGGTACTGGAGGCGGAACGGCTCGTCGACCACCGTGTTGTAGAGGGTGCGGTCGTAGTACCGGCCCGCGCCGCCGAAGACCATGGTGCTCCCGTCACCCAACACGTCGAACGCCAGGCCGAGGCGCGGCTGGATGGCGCCCAGGAAGGGCGGGCGCTTCGTCCCGTCGGTGATGTAGTCGTTCGGGTTGAACCAGTCCGCCCCGTTGAACGGGGTGATGTCCTGCGCCAGCTGCAGCGCCGCGGCCTTGACGTTGTCGGGGGTGACGTAGCCGTTGTTCAGCGGCGCGGTCTCCACGTCCCAGCGCACGCCCACGTTGATGGTGAGGCGCTGGAACGGCTGCCAGTCGTCCTGCACGTAGAGGCCGACCTGCGTGTTGTTGGTGGCGATCAGCGGGTCGCCGGTGCCGTAGTGCGCCTCGTACGGGACGTCGAAGGTGAAGCCGTTGCCGGGGTCGTCCCGGTAGCTGAACAGCGGATTGCCGTTGAAGTACTTCACCTCCGAGTAGCGCTGCAGCGAGAGCTTGGCGCCCGCCTTCACCACGTGCTCGCCGGCCGCCTCGATGGTGGGGAACGTCGCGTCGTCGCGGAGCGTGAACGAACGCTGGGAGATGTCCTGGGTGGTGTCGCGCCCGCCGATGCGGATGACGCCCTCGTAGTTCTGGCCCACCACCTCGTTGCCCAGCACCACCGGGTTGAAGTGCGAGACCAGGAACTGCGCGGTGGCCTCGTTGGTGAGCTGCGGCAGGTGCCACTCGTGCCGCGCGGTCGCGGTGAGCACGTTGTTCCGCACGTCCTCCGCCGCCTGGTAGCTCGTGGTGCCCCCGAAGCTGCGGACGTCGGACTCGGTGCGGTAGCTGGCGGTGAGGTCGAGGGTCTGGCCGTCCGCCGGGAGCCAGGTCAGCTTGCCGAAGGCGAGGTGCTCGCGGAACGGGCTGGGAAAGGCGCCCTCGAAGGAGCCGAACCGCGCCTGGTTCGCCGGCGAGGCGTTGCCGATGGACACCCGCGCGTCGCGCTGCTCGTAGTTGCCCTCGTAGGTGGCGAAGAAGAACAGCTTGTCCTTGAGCAGCGGCACCGGCCCGCTCAGCGCCGCGGCGAGCTGCGCGCGCCCCAGGTCCGCGGGCGGATCACCCCGCTTGAGCGCGAAGTAGTCCTGCTCCAGCAGGTACTGGTTCTGCCCGGTGGCCTGCACCTCGGCGTGGAAGTCCTTGCCGCCGGACTTGGTGGTCGCCACCACCACCGCGCCGCCGGCCTGCTCGTACTCCGCCTTGTAGTTCTGGGTGATGAGGCGGAAGCCGGAGAGCGCCATCTGCGGGAACGGGTTGCCGCGGCTGGAGTCCTGGCCCACCAGGCCGCCCTCGATGACGTTCTGCTTGAGGCTGACGCCGTCCACGAACACGTTGATGGCCGTGGCGTCGGTGGCGCCGGAGCTGAACACCTTCTTCAGCGGGTCCGGCGACTGGTGGACGCCCGGCGCCAGCGCGGTGAAGTTGATGAAGTTGCGGGAGCTCTGCGGCAGGTTGTCGAGCTGCTCCTTGCTGACGTTGACCGCCACCTCGGAGGTGGCGTTGTCCACCAGGTGGCCCTTCACCACCACCGTCTCGCCCTGCGCCTCCGTCCCCATGTCCAGCTTCACCCGCAGGGACTGGCCCACGCCCGCGGTGACGATCTGGAAGACCTCCTTGCCGTCCGCGTTGGCGGTGATGAGGTATTCGCCCGGCTCGAGCGCGGTGAGGATGAACGTGCCGTCCTTGCGCGGCACCCCGCGGGTCACCTCGCCGGTGTCGGTGCTGGTGGCGGTGACGAACGGGGCCCCACCGCCGGCCGGGGCGGCCTCCACGGCGGGCGCGGCGACCGGGGCCTCGGCTGCGGGAGTGGGGGCCGCGGTGCCGTCTGCCGGGGGCGCCTCTCCGGCGGGAGCGGGAGCGGGCGCGGGCGCGGGAGCAGGAGCGGCGGCGGGGGCGCGCTCGATCCGGGTCAGCTCCACCACGATGGTGGCGGTGCGGTTCTGCGCCAGGGCCGGCGCGGCCGCCAGGAGCGCGCACGCCGCCACCAGCCGGTACGACCCTACCAGTCGTCTCTTCATTCGCCTCACCTCGGGTTGATCGGGCGCCTCGGGCGCCGAGTGGAATCCGTGGGCTCTTCGCTGGAATCGCGGACCACCAGCTCCGGGACCAGCCGGCGCGTCACCGGCTTCGTCCCCTTGGGGTCCGCCAGGTGGACCAACAGGTGCTCCATCGCGGAGCGACCCAGCTCGGCGATGTGCACCCGCACCGTGGTCAGCGCCGGCGAGACCAGCGAGGCGAGCGGGATGTCGTCGAAGCCGACCACCGCCACGTCCTCCGGCACCCGCACCCCCGCCTCCCGGAACGCCACCAGGCAGCCGATGGCGAGGACGTCGTTGGCGGCGAACACGGCGTCCGGCCGCTCGCGCGACGCGGCCAGCTTTTGCCCCGCCTCGTAGCCGGCGGCCTGGGTGAAGTCGCCGGGGAGGATCTCCAGCCGCACGCCCGGCCGGGACCGCTTCATCTCGTCCTTGTAGCCGCGCAGGCGCTGATCGGCGTCCCAGTTCCCGGGAGGGCCCGCCAGGTGCGCGATCCGCCGGCACCCGCGCCTGGCCAGGTGCTTCGTCGCCTCCCGCGCCCCCCGGTAGCTGTCGATGGTGAAGGTGGAGCAGCCGATGCCGTCCGCCGGGCTGTTGAGCAGGACGATGGGCAGCGCGCTGGGCAGGTTGCGCTGGAGGAGCTCGGCGTCCACGTGGGGGGACATCACCACCAGCCCGTCCACCTTCCCCCGCAGCGCCCGCAGCGCCGCCGCCACCTCGTCCGCCTGGCCGTGGACGCTGGAGAGCAGCAGCTGCCGCTTGCGGTCCCGCGCCAGGCCGTCCAGGCCGCGGATCAGCTCGGAGAAGAACTCGCCGTGGAGGTCCGGGAGCAGCACCCCCACCACGTTCGTCTTCTGGGTGATCAGGCTGCGCGCGCCGACGTGGGGGACGTAGTTGAGCGACTGCACCGCCGCCAGCACCCGGTTGCGCGTCTCCTCCCGCACCGTGGGCTGGCCGTTCATCACCCGCGACACCGAGGCGATGGACACCCGCGCCCGGCGGGCCACGTCCTTGATGCTCGCCTCCGTTCGCTCGCCGCGCTCCATGGACATGCGCGGGCGCGCACTGTAAACGTTTTCTCTGGAAAGTAAACGTTTACTTGGAAACCCCTGGAACTGCTGAAATGCCGCGGCGCGGCGGGGGGGCCTCGGGAGCGCCCACCCCTACCCACGCCGGGAGTGAAGGAGTCTACGTCCCCTGGAGCCCGAAGGGGACGTTCTGGACGTTGGCCACGGTCCCGCCCAGGGCGGCGGCGGAGAAGAACACCAGCGACGGGTAGCGCGAACCGTCGATCAGCAGGTCGAAGTAGACCGGCTCGAAGTCGGTCTGGAAGTCGAAGCCGTCGATGCCGTCGGCGGTCTGGGCGTCGAAGTCGACGCGCTGGCCGCCGGTCACGGAGACCGGGTTGCCGATGATGTCGTTGGACTCCACCGGGCAGACGTTGTTGAAGCAACCCCTGGTGAGGGTCACGAAGGTGCCGGTCGACCAGACCGAGCCGTAGAAGTGGCGGTGGACGCCGCTGGAGGACTGGTCGCCGTTCCACACCAGGCGGTAGACGCCCCCGGTGTTGGCGGTGATGCCGTAGCCCGCGACCCCCCCGGCTCCGATGACGACCGAGGCGCCCGGGGTGATGTCGTAGACGTCCGCGGTGTTGGGGATGCCGCCGCCGGAGTACGGGCCGCAGGCGGCGCCTCCGACGGCGAGCGCGACCACCACCACGGCCGACAGTGTCTTGTGCATGTTTGCCTCTCTCGCGGGCAGGGAGCGCACGCCGGCCGCGCGCCCCCCTGATCGCTCGACAGCGGTTGACGGGGCAGCGTCGCGGCCATCGGCCCTCCCCGTCAACGGGAAAGGCGGCGGTGTGCGCTCCTGGACGCCGCCTGCGTCAGGCGGCCTTCCGCTGCGGCTGGGGCTCTCGCAGGTCGAGCAGCTCGTTGTCGAAGTTCCCGTCGATCAGGCCCGGCCCGGTGAGCAGCTGCATCATGGCCAGCGCGGTGCCCAGCGGCGCGGCGATGCTGTTCAGGCCCGGGAAGAGGCTGGCGATGTCGACGCCGACTTGGGCGCAGAGGAGGAAGAGGGTGGTCGGGTCGTGGCTGCCGCTCACCAGCTCCTTCACCAGCGCCGCGCCGTCCATGCCGAGGTTGGCGAGGGCCATGATGTTCCCCAGGCCGGGGATGGCCTTCATGCCCATGCTGGCGGCCAGCTTGGCCACCTTCTGCTCCAGCTTCTGCTTGATGCCGTTCGGGAGCGCGTCCCAGAGGCGCTCGAACAGCAGGCCCATGTTCTTCAGGCCCTCGGCGCCGACGGGCAGCTCGCCGATGGGGGGGACGTTGAAGTGGTCGCCGGCGGTGGCGAGCTTCACGCCGGCCTGGGCCATGTGCTTCAAGGCGCCCGTGAGGTCCTTGTTCGCCAGGCTGGCAAAGGCGTCCAGCAGGTGGGGGAACGCCCCGGACTCGACGATGGCTTTGTTGAGCCTCGGGTCCGCGAACAGCTTGCCGATGCTGCCGGGCAGGTGCTTGAGCGAGTTGAGGAAGGAGACCGCCAGGTCCTTGTTGTGCTCGGCGATCAGCTTGCCGGCGTCGGCGAGCGCGGTGGCCAGGGGCCCCACCTGGCCCTTCTTGGCGGCGTCGATGGCGCGGCCGAACGCGTCCGCCACACCCGGCGTTCCCAGCACCTCGGCGCCGACCTGCAGCGCGCGCCGGAGGCCCTCGGGGAGCTTGAGGTGGTCGGCGAGGCCGTTGATCAGGTCCGCCTTCTGCTGGGGGGTGAGGCTGCCCCACGCCTTCCCCAGCGCCTGCAGCGCGCCGCGGTAGTCGCCCGCGACCGCCTTCTGCACCGCGTCCATCACCTCGCCGGCGGCGTGGCCCAGGTCGGCGAGCGCCTTGGGGTCCTTGATGCCCCAGGACTGGAGGAGCTTGGCGGTCTGCGGGTCGCGGAAGAGGGCCTCGGCCGCGGCGGTGCGCATCTCCGGGGTGGAGAGCAGCTCCTTGGCGGCGTCCACCGGCTGGCCCGAGAGGAGCTTGTCCAGCGCGCCCTTGGCGGCAGGGTTGGTGAGGAGCTGCTCCAGGAACTTCGGGTCGGAGAGCATGGCCTTGATGGGCCCGGGGAGGTTCGGGATCTTCCCCGCCGCGCTGGCGATCATCTTGGCGGCGATCTTCGGGTCGACCTGGCCGAGGGCGTTCTTGAGCGACTGGAACGCTTCCTGCCACTTCCCCTCCCCCAGCTTCTGCGCGGCGTCGAGGACGTCGGGGAGGACCTTGGCGAGCGACTTGAGGTCCTTGGGCTCCAGGCCGAGCTTGGACAGCAGCTCCTTCACCTTCGGGCTCTCGCCCAGGGCGTCGAGCACCGCGCCGGCGCCCTTGGTGGCGAGCAGGTCTCGCAGGGCCGACGGGTCGCCGGCGCCGAGCCGGCCGAGGGCGTCGAGCGCGGCCTCGTCGTGGAGGAGCGCGCTCATCGCCTTCTCGTTGTTGAGGATGGCGTGCGCGTAGGGTCCGAGCGGCCCCTTGGGGTCGATGTTCGACGCCATCTTGGTGATCAGCTTCTGGGCGAGGTCGGGCGCCTTGGCGATGGCCTTCAGCACCGACTTGAAGGCGTCTCCGAGCTTGCCGTTGGCGAGGGAGGCGAGCGCGTCGAAGACGTGCGGCGAGGCCTTGACGAGCTGCGCGAGGTCGTTGCCGTCCAGCCCCAGCTTCTTCAGCTGCGCGGCGATCCCCGGCTCCCGGGCGAGGGCCTGGACCACCTTCTCGGCGGCGTCGGAGCCGGCGAGGTCGCGCAGGCCGGAGAGGTCCCCCTTGAGGAGCTTCTCGACGCCGGCGTGCGCCTTCGGGTCGGTGAGCATCGCCTTGACGGCGTCCGCGTCGCCGAAGATGGCCTTGATGTACTTCTCGGGGGCGGTGTCCTTGAGGCCCTTGGCGAACTTGGCGATGACCTCGGACATCACGTCCGGGGCCTTCTTGCCCGCCTCCACCAGGTCCTTGACCGCGCCGAGGACGTCGGGCGGCTGCTTGGTCATCTTCATCGCCGCGTCCACCAGGTGCGGTGCGGCGTCGAGGTTCTTCTTCAGCGTGTCGGGGCTGACGCCCAGCGCGTCGAGGGCTTTCTTGAACTGGGGGTTGGCCTTGTAGAGGGTGTCGACCGCGTGGCCCAGCGCCTCCTTGTTGGTGGAGAGCGCCTTGAGGCCCTCGCCCCAGCGGCCCTCGAGGAAGTGGTCCAGCGCCTGGGCGGAGGAGTCGCTGGTGGCGAGCGACTTGATGAAGTCGCCGTTCTTGAGCAGCGCCTTGACGGAGGGGTCGGTGATCTGCGGGGAGTCGGCGAGGTTGGCGGCCGCCTTCGCCACCAGGTCCGGGGCGGCCTTGCCCGCCGCCAGCAGCGAGCGCGCCGCGTCCTTCCAGCGGCCGCTGCCCGCGTGCTCGGCGGCCTCGAGGAGCTTGAGGCCGGCCTCGCCCGCCTGGCGGATCTCCTCCTCGGAGAGGCCGAGGCGCTTCATGCCTTCGCGGACTTCCTTCTTGGCGAGGAGGCGGTCCATCTCCTCCTGGCGGCGCTTCTCCGCTTCTTCCTTGGCCTTCGCCTCGTCCGCCTTCTTCTTCTCCTCGGCGGCCTTCTTCTCGTCTTCCTTCTGCTGCTGCGCGGTCTCCTGCGGGTCGGGGGGCTTGGCGGCGTCGAGCTTCGCGGCCGCGTCCGGCTTCGTCGCGTCGGGCTTCGCCGAATCGAGCTTCCCCGCCTCAGGCTTCAACCCATCGGGCTTCGCTGAATCGAGCTTCCCTGCCTCAGGCTTCAACCCATCGGGCTTCGCTGAATCGAGCTTCCCTGCCTCAGGCTTCAACCCCTCGGGCTTCGCTGAATCGGGCTTCCCTGCCTCAGGCTTCAACCCCTCGGGCTTCGCCGCGTCAGGCTTCGTCGGCGCGGACACCTTCTGCGCCTGAGCCGGCTGCGGCTTCGCCACCTCGAATCGATCCGTGTTCCGCTCGGCCCAGATCCTCGCGGCGCGCTCGCGCGCAGTCGTACCTGTTGAGGCGCGCAGCGCCTGGGTATTGGAGCCCGCCGAGCCGAACGCATCCGCGTTCCACCGTTTCGCGAACTCCGGCGTGGGGGTCGCCGCTGTTGCAGCGCCTGAGCTCCCGCGAGCGCCGCTCGCGCCTCCGGATCCACTCGATCCCTCCGACCCGCTGGCTCCAGACGAGCCGGATGCCTTCTCCGAGGACTTCGAGTCCTCCGAGCCAGAGGACGTATCGTCGGACTTCTCCGCCTGCTCAGGCGGGGGCTGTGGCGGCGCCTTTGGCCGCGAATCAACGTCTTCAACGGACATGGGTCCTGTCTCCAGGTAAGGACCGATTTCGATCAGTTGCGGCGGGAGAAACCGAACGAACCGCCGAGTCGCCTAGAAAGACACAGCGTGCCCGGCCACCGTCTCTTCAGCTGAGAATCGCGCCGACATCCCGGAGTGGATCCGCGCCCTTGGAAAGCGCGCGCTCACTCCATGTCATGGACACTGACAGCGCCCGCGCCAGCCTCGATCCGGGCTGCAACGAAGTTTGCCTGAGCTGGCGCGGACACCGCGCTCGCGAACAGGTCGCGCCGCCCCAGAGGAGCCTGCGCACCATTCCACGAACGCTACTACCCTGCACATCGGTTGGTGACGTCAACCGCGTTCACCCTGCTGGCGCTCCCGCGTTCCGTGCCATGGTGAATGGCTGGCGGGAACGATGGCGCGCGCAACCGTGAGAGATGGGCACTGGCATGGGCCACGCCTTCAGGCGCTACTGCAGCCGCCGGGGCGGGAGGCGCCACGGTGAGCGCATCTCGGCCACAGTCGTGGCGGCGCGTGGCGGTGGACGCCGGCATCGCCGCCGCCGCGATCGGGCTGGGGTTCCTGTTCTTCTCGCCGTTCGAACGGCACACCCCAGTCGCCCTGCGCGCCTTGCGCTTTCTCCTCTTCGTGGGCGTGACGGGAGTCATCTCCCGGAAGGCGGGACGGCGCTGGGCGCTCGTGTTCGTGTTCGGGTGGCTCGCGATAGGGGCCACGTTCCACGCCTGGTGGACGCACGCCCACGGGATCGAATTGCTCAGGCCGGAGCCGCGGGAGAGGTACTACCGGGCGCGCGGCTGGCCGTGGCCGGAAGACGCCGGGAGCTGACCGAATGCCAATGGCGCGGCTCGCTCCCCGGAGCGCTCAGACGTACCCGAACCGACGCCTCAGGAACCACTCGGCGCCGAGGAGCGCGACCAGCGCCACCAGGTAATACCAGCGGTCCCACAGCGGCTGGTCCTTGCTCCGCCCCACCTCCACCACCGGCGGATCCAGCAGCGGCACGCTCGGGAGCCCGGACATCGGCAGGCGATAAGACTTCCCTCCGGTGACGCTCGCGATCTTCTCCATCAGCTCCGTGTGCACCGACGCGTCGGACAGCTCCGGGCCCACCGCGCGCACCGCCACCGCGTCCTCCCCCTCCCCCAGCTCGCGCTCGCCCTTCTTCGCCGTCCCCACCACGCGGTACGGCCCCGGCTCCGGCGGCGGGAACTCCACGCGCACCATCCCGTCCGGCCCCGTGGTCCCGGTCGTCGACGCGATCACCTTCTGCGTCCCCACGCTGACCAGGTCCACCTTCACCTGCGCGTCCGCCGCCGGCTGGTAATCCGGCATCCGCGCCACCACCACCACGCCCACCGGCTTCCCCGGCTCCAGCGACGGCGGATCCGCCGTCACCTTCAACGTCGTCAGATCCGGATCCCGCACCAACCACCGCAGCGCGTTCCCCCAGAACCGGTCGTAGTGCCTCGTCGGCGACCCCTGCTTGTGCGACGTGAACGCCCAGTACCAGCTCGAATCGACCGTCAGCGCCGCCGCGCGCCCGCGCCCGTACTCCCACACCGCCAGCACCGGCGCCGGCTTCCCGTCCACCGACAACCCGGGATGATCCAACAGCACCGTCGCGCCCGGCCTCGCCCGCGTCAGGTTCGCGCCCGGCAGCTCCGGCATCGACGCCCAGGAGCTCTCGCTCGCGGACGCCCCGTTCTGCACCGCGGTGATGGGGTGTCGCGCGCCCTCCGGGGTCAGCCGCGGCTTGAACGGCTCCACCGACGCGGGGATGCCGGTCGCCTCCAGCGGGATGGCGCGCCCGAGGGTGGGGAAGCTCACCCGACCCTCCCCGAAGGAGCGGTCCCCACCGATCATCAAGAACGCGCCGCCGTCGTTGATGTAGCGCTCGAGGTTGTCCTCGTACTGCGTGATGGAGAGCGCCGGGTCCGTGTACCCGAAGTTCTGGAAGATGACGACGTCGAAGGTCCGCAGCTTCTTGTCGAAGATCTCGTCCATCGGGAACGGGATCAGCGACAGCTCGCGGTCCGGGTTCACCGTGTTCACGTCGTCCGACATCGTCCTCAAGATGTAGAAGCTGATCAGGTCGACGTTCGGGTCCTGCCGCAGCAGCCCGCGCAGGAACCGCTCGTCCCAGGTGGGCCGCCCCACCACCAGCAGCACGCGCACCCGGTCGCGGATCACCTTGAGCACGAAGGAGCGCGAGTTGTTCTCCGCCACCGCCTCCTCCGGAAACACCGGCACCGACACCGTGTAGACGAACCGCCCGGTCTGGTCGGGGGTGATCTGGAAGGACACCTGGACCAGCTCGTCGCCGCCGTTGATCTGCACGCTCTTGCTGGCCACCACCTGGCCCTCGCGCCGCAGCACCACCGGGATGGACTGGCCGGCGAAGCCGCGCCCGCGGACCTCCACCTCCACGGTGATCATGTTCCGGACGAAGGCGAAGTCGTCCACCTTCACCGTCTCCACCGCCAAGTCCTTGAGCGCGTCGCGCCCCACCACGAAGGTGGAGACCGGCACCTCCAGGTCCGAGAGCGCCGCCCGAGCGCGCCCGGCGACGCCGGCTTGGAGCTCCGCGTTGTCCGCCCCGTCCGAGAACAGCAGGATGCCCGACAGCCGCTTCTGCGACCCGGACTGCTCCTGCGCCTTCACCGCCCGCAGCGCGGAGAGCAGGTCGGTGCGGCCGCCGCGCGGGACCTCGCCGTTGAGCGCCTGGGTGGACAGCGGCGCCAGCGCCGGGTCGAACCCGTCGATCTCCAGCGTGAACCGGTCCGAGAGCGCCTGGAGATCCGGGGCCACCGACTCCAGGTACCGCGCCACCAGCTGCGCGCGGCTGTGCCCCTCCCCGTCTCCCGGAAACGCCATCGACGCCGAACGGTCCACCAGGATCGCCAGCCGGTTCTTGACCGTGGCCACCTGCATGTTGCGGACGCCCGGCTCCAGCAGGAAGAACAGCGCCGCCACCCCGGCCAGCACCCGCAGCGTCCACAGCACCGCGCGGCGGGCGCGCACCGGCTCCTTGCGCAGCCCCACCACCGCCAGCCCCACGCCCGCCACCAGCGCGACGCCCAGCGCGACCAGCGCCCACGAAGGCAGCGGCGAGAGGCTGACCAGCTTCCAGGCGTTGTAGGAGGAGCTCGTCACACTCGTTGGCTCATCGCCGCTTCTGCATGATCAGCGGCAGGTGGACCGCGTCGTCCTTGTAGTCGAGGCACAGCGCGTACATGCACAGGTTGATGCCCAGCCGGATGGCGATCTCCCGCTGCGACTCCCCGCCCGGCGTCACCTCGTGCTCGTAGTCCCCGCTCTCGTCGCGGCTCCACGCCCCGGCGAGGTCGTTCTGCGTGTAGACGATGGCGCCGCGCTTGCCCAGGTTGCAGGACTCGATCTGCGGCTTGCGGAGCAGGCGGCCCGGCGCGGAGTCCAGCAGGTAGAAGGACTTGAAGATGACGTGCTCGGAGGGGACGGGGGTCAGCGGCGACTGCGGGAGCAGCCGCTGCGCCTCGCGCCGGAAGTCGGCGTCGAAGCCGGCGCCGTCCGACCCGTCGTTGGCGTCCGCCAGCAAGAAGCCGCCGAAGGTGAGGTAGCGGCGCAGGTTCTCCACCTCGTCGTCGGTGAACGGGGGCAGCCCGCCGTCGCCGCCCAGGTAGACGAAGGGGTACTCGAACAGCTTGGGGCTGTTGGCGGGGAGCGGGCGGGCGTCCGGCACCATCTCCACCGACGTGCGCCGGCCCAGCTCCCAGGCCAGCCGCCGCAGGCCGGACAGGCGGGCGTCCCACTTGCCCCGGTGCTGGAGGACGGCGGGGACGAAGCGGGCGCTGTCGCCGAAGGCGCGGGCCGGCCGCGGCCAGACGGCCGAGGCCACAGCGCCACACAACCCGGCGAGCGCCGCCCGTCGGGAGGGCATCCAGCGAGCCATCCGGGGACCTATATACCGTCGGCGGGCCATTGCATTCCTGGGCTATAGAGCGCGCATGGCGAAGTCGGGGCACAAGGGAGAGAAGGAGAAGGGCGCCTCAGGGCCGCTCCAGGAGGCCTGGCGGCGGTACGAGGCCGGCGACCAGGTGGGCGCGAGGAGCGAGGCCCGCCGAGTCCTGGACGAGAAGCCGTCCGACGCGGTGCGCGCCGAGGCGGAAGCGCTCATCGCGCGCACCCGCCCGCCCACCTGGGCGTGGCCGTACGCCGCGGGGGCGGCGCTGATCGTGGCGCTGATGCTCGCGCTGGCCATCGCTCGGGGCTAAAGGTACAAGTCCGCGCCCATCCATGGCCCAGGCGAAGCGCAAAGAGAAGGAGCGTGCAGCGGACGCGCCCGCCGCCGAACAGCCGGTGCCCGCGGCGAACGGGAGCACCCCGGCGCCCTGGCAGCCGCCCCAGCCGCTCTCGCGCGGCGCGCGGTGGGTCCTGTTGGGGGTGGTGCTGCTGGCGAACCTGCCGCTCATCCACTACGCGCTCCGCGGCGAGCAGGAGGCCACGGTCCAGGTCCCGTACGCCGACGACTACTCCGACCGCACCACCGTGGAGCGGAACTACTGGACCAACGGCGGGTACTGGCGGACGGTGAACGGGCAGCTGCTGGCGCCGGGCGTGAAGAACAACCCGCTGTGGCTGAAGGCGAAGCTGCCGCGCGACGCGGTGGTGGAGTTCGACGCGCGCTCCGAGTCCCCCGAGGGCGACATCAAGTGCGAGATCTTCGGGGACGGGCTGAACCACGCCTCGGGCTACGTGCTGATCCACGGCGGGTGGAACAACTCCGTCTCCGTCATCGCCCGGCTGGACGAGCACGGGACGTCGCTCTCGCAGCTGCAGCAGCAGGCGCGGAAGATCCAGTCCGACCAGGGCCTGCCGCAGGCGAACCTGGTGGACACCGGCGTCTTCCGCGCCGACACCCGGATGCGCGTGGAGGCGAACCCCTACCCGGTGCAGATCGGCCGGACGTACCACTGGAAGATCGAGCGCAAGGGCACCGTCCTCCGCTGGAGCATCGACGGCAAGCCGTTCATGGAGCTCGACGACCCGTTCCCGCTCGAAGGCAGCGGCCACGACCGGTTCGCGTTCTCCAGCTGGGAAGCGCAGCTCTACTTCGACAACCTGAGCGTCCGGCCGCCCTGAAACCCGTTGCCGTGCGCGGCGTATCCAGGTCATGACCCTCGCGCTCGTGGTCCTCCTCACGCTCACCGCCGACCCCACCTGGAGGGACGCCAACTACAAGGCCCCCGACCAGGCGACCCTGAAGGCCAAGCTCACCCCCAACCAGTTCTCCATCACCCAGCAGGCGGGGACGGAGCCGCCCTTCCAGAACGCGTACTGGGACAACCACCAGGCCGGCATCTATGTAGACGTGGTGTCGGGCGAACCGCTCTTCAGCTCGCTGGACAAGTTCGACTCCGGCACCGGCTGGCCCAGCTTCACCAAGCCCATCGAGAAGGACCGCGTGAAGATGAACGCCGACCACAGCCTCGGGATGAGCCGCGTGGAGGTGCTCTCCTCCAAGGCGGGCTCGCACCTGGGCCACGTCTTCGAGGACGGCCCCGCGCCCACCGGGCTGCGCTACTGCATCAACTCCGCGGCGCTCCGGTTCATCCCGCGCGACCAGCTCGCCGCGCAGGGCTACGCGGAGTACGCCAAGGCGTTCATCCTGGCGGACGCCAAGACCGAGAAGCACTGACCGTCAGAAGAAGTGCTTGGCCAGCGCCAGCGCGCCCTGCCGCCACGGCGCGCGGTGGCTGATGCCCGAGGTCTTCTGGAACCGCTCCAGGTTGGCGAGGTACCAGCGGTAGTTCCGGACCAGCGCGTCCCGGTTGGAGTGCCTCGGCCGCCACCCCAGTACCCGCTCCGCCTTCTCGATGGAGACGAAGGAGTCCTTGCTCGCCGTCTCGTAGATCCACTTGTAGAGCGGCGACACGCCCAGCGCCTCCAGCACCCGCAGCGCCCAGATCGCCGGCGCCGCGGGCAGGCCGATCATCTTCCGGCCGAAGCCGGCCACGTCGAGCACCGCCTGGTAGTCCTCGCGCATGGTGGCGAAGTCCTTCGCGCCGACGTTGAAGGTGTCCCCGGCGCGGTCCTCGGGGAGCGTGGCGCACAGCCAGATCGCCTCGCAGAGGTCCTCCACGTCCAGCAGCTGGTAGCGGTTCTTGCCGTTGCCCAAGAGCGGGAACGACCGCCCGTCCTTCGCCCAGTCGTAGAAGAGCGCGAACACGCCCAGCCGCTCCGGCCCCACGAACGACTTGGGCCGGATGATCGGCACGCACATCCCCTTCGCCCGGTAGCCCGCGCAGATCTCCTCGGCGGCGATCTTCGCCTTCCCGTACGGGCCCACGCCGTCCAGCCGGTCGTTCTCCAGCAGCGGGTGGTGGTCCGGGATGCCGTACACCGCGGTGGAGGAGACGTGCACGAACCGCCGGACGCCGCGCGCGTGCGCGACCTCGATGACGGTGCGCGTGCCGTCGATGTCGGTGGTGAGGATGTCCCGCTCCGAGTAGAGCGGCAGCGCGGCGGCGGTGTGGACCACCACCTCCGCGCCCTCCATCGCCTGCTCCACGTCCTCGCGGCGGCGGATGTCTCCGCGCACCTCGCGCACCTGCCCGCGCTCCGGGTAGTCGAAGTCCGCCAGGTCCAGCGAGGTGACCTGCTGCCCCTTGGCGAGCAGCGCCCGGGCGAGGTTGATGCCGAGGAAGCCGGCGCCGCCGGTGATCAGGTACCTGGCCATCGCTCTACTTGTCCGGCAGGTGCAGCTCGAAGTCGGGCATCGACTTCCGCATGAAGTCGCGCATCCGGTTGATCAGCGCGGCCTCGATCTGCCGGGCGCGCTCGCGGCTGACCCCGTAGTGGTCGCCGATGTCCTGGAGGGTGAGCGGGTTCTCGGAGATCAGCCGCTTCTCGAAGATGTACCGCTCCTTGTCCTGGAGCGTCTTGCTGAACTCCGCCAGGCGCTCGCGGAAGAGCTGCTTGAGCTCCGCGCTGGCCAGCGCCTCCTCCGCGCCCGGGGTGGCGGCGGCGGGCAGCACGCGGTCCGCGCGGGTCTGCTTCGGGTCGTCGCCCAGCGGCGCGTCGATCGACACCTCGTCGTGCCCCAGCCGCTGGTCCATCTCCACCACGTCCTGCTCGGTGACGTTCAGCCGCTCCGCCAGCAGCTTGGGGGTGACCTCGAAGCCCTGGGCATGGAGCCGCTCCTGCTCCTGGCGCAGCTTGAAGAACAGCTTCCGCTGGGCCTCGGTGGTGCCCAGCTTCACCATCTTCCAGTTGTCCATGATGTAGCGGAGGATGTACGCGCGGATCCACCAGGCGGCGTACGAGCTGAGCTTCACGCCCCGGTCCGGGTCGTACTTCTTCACCGCCTGCATCAGGCCGATGTTGCCCTCCTGGACCAGGTCCAGCAGGGAGAGCGGGTTGCGGTGGTACTCGTGGGCCAGCTTCACCACCAGCCGGAGGTTGGCCGCCACCAGCGTGTAGGCCGCCTTCACGTCGCCGGTGTCGCGGTACTTCACCGCCAACTCGTGCTCCTCCTCGCGGGAGAGCAGCGGGTGCCGGTTCACCTCCGCCATGTACTGCTGGAGGACGTCGCGGGTGCTGACGGCCGCCGCGGTGCGGGGGGCCAGGGCGGCGACCGGCTCCGCCGGCTCCACCTCTTCCAGCTCCTCGGGGGCCGGCTCGGCCTCCACCGGTTCGGCGCCGGTCGCCTCCGCGGGCTCCGCCTCCACCGGCTCCGACTCGACGACCTCCCCCTCCACCACCGGGCCCGGCGAGGGCTTCTCGGGCGCGCGGCGGGGCGAACGCTTCGCCTGGCCGCTCCCCCCGGTTCCGGGCTTCTTGGCTCTCGCCATGGCGCTCTGTCTATCCCCGCGCGTGGATTGTTGCCACGTCATGACGCGAAGGCTATGCCCCCTCCTGATGACTGATGATGCACCGACACCGCCGGGTGATTCGCCCGCGCATGCGCCTGCGACCGAGCCCGCCCCGGCCTCGGAGTCCGAACGGCCGCACGAGTACCTGGCAGACATCGGCTTCGACGACCTGGGGCTCTCCCCCGAGGTCCGCCGGGCCGTCGCCGAGCGCGGCTACGCGCATCCCACCCCGGTCCAGGCCAAGGCGTTCAAGCCCGTGCTGGACGGGCGGGACCTGATCTGCCGCTCCAAGACGGGGACCGGGAAGACCGCCGCCTTCGGCCTGCCGCTTTTGGAGCGGATCGACCCCGCGGACAAGGTGGTGCGCGCGCTGGTGCTCTGCCCCACCCGCGAGCTGGCGCTGCAGGTGGCCGCGGAGATCGGCGACCTGGCGAAGTACCGCGGGGTGAAGGTGGCGGCCATCTACGGCGGCACCTCGATGAAGGCGCAGGAGGACGCGCTGGACGCGGGGACCCAGTTCATCGTGGGGACGCCGGGCCGCGTCTACGACCACATCCGGCGGAAGAACCTCGTCCTGGACGGCTGCCGGCACGTGGTGCTGGACGAGGCGGACGAGATGCTGAACCAGGGGTTCTACGAGGAGGTCACCCGCATCCTCGACCACCTCCCCCCGGACCGGCAGACGCTGCTGTTCTCCGCCACCGTCCCCGCCGACATCCAGAAGCTGATCGCCAAGTACACCCGCGACCCCGAGAAGCTCCTGATGTCCGGGGACGTGTTCACGGTCGATCACATCCACCACGTCCGCTACGACGTCTCGGACGCGTTCCCCAAGCCGCGCAACCTCATCTACCTGCTGGAGATGGAGGAGCCGGACTCGGCGATCATCTTCTGCAACACCCGCGACGACACCTCGCTGGTGACCGCGGTGCTCAACCGCAACGGCTTCGACGCGGAGCTGCTCAACGGCGACCTCCCGCAGAAGGAGCGGGAGCGGGTCATGGCCAAGGTGAAGCGCGGCGAGGTGGCGTTCATGGTGGCCACCGACATCGCGGCGCGCGGGATCGACATCTCGGACCTGGGCTTCGTCATCAACTACTCGCTCCCCGAGGACCCGGCCGTCTACCTGCACCGCGTCGGCCGCACCGGGCGCATCGGCAAGAAGGGCGTGGCGCTGAACCTGGTGTCGGGGCGGGAGATCGGCACGCTCTCCGCGCTGGAGAAGCAGTACAAGATCTCCTTCGAGAAGAAGCCCATGCCGGACCCGGAGGAGGCGCTCCGGCTGTGGACGGACCGCCACGTGCGGGAGATCAAGGGCGCCTCCTCAGGCGGCGTGTACGAGGCGTTCCTCCCCCTGGCGGGCAGCCTCCGCCAGCGGCCGGACGCGGACGACCTGATCGCCTTCCTCCTCCGCTACTTCTTCAGCCGGCACCGGATGGAGAAGGCGCAGGCGGCGCTGGAGGCCCTGGGGCAGGCGCGGCCCTCCGAGGAGTCCAGGGAGTCCAGGCCGCCCCGCGAGGGGAGGGACCGCGGAGGCCGGGGGGAGCGCCGGCGCGATCGGGATCGCGACCGCGACCGCGGGCGCGGCTCGCGGGAGGGCCGGGAGCCCCGGGAGAGCAGGGAACCGCAGGAGAGCAGGGAGCCGCGGGAGCCCAGGCCGCCGAAGCCGCCCGCGGAGCCCGCCGCCCAGCTGCAGCCCGGCCAGATCCGCGTCTGGGTGAACCTGGGGAAGACCGACGGGGTCGCCGACGCGGCCGGAGTGGTCGCCGCGCTGGAGGCCGCCGGGGCGCCCGCGGGCAAGGTGGCCACCACCGAGCTGCGCGGCACCTACTCCTACGTGCTGGTGCAGGAGGAGGACGCCGCGGCGTTCGAGGCCGTCACCGGGAAGCTGCACGGCCAGAAGGCGCTGCGGGTGGAGCGCGCGCGGCCTCGACCGGCGCGGTAGGGCCACGAGGGCACCGGACAGGCCCGGACCGGCCGGCGGCGTATCGCGGGATGCGCCGCGATTTCGACGGCCGGAAGTGACCTGTTCGGGCCCCTATGGCCGAGGCGTGACGACCAGCTCCAGCGCCTCGCCGATGAAGCTGGCCAGGGCCACCAGCAGGTTGACGTGGTCCTGGCTGAACCACTGCGGGCGGCTGGACGTCACCCCGATGGTGCCCGAAGGCAGGTCGCGGACGATCAGCGGGACGATCAGGCCGCTGCGCACGCCGTCGCGCTCGGCGCGGGCGCGCGAGGCCGGCGCGGCCTTCAGCGGGTCGAACACCACCGGCGTCCGCCGCGCCAATGCCTCTCCGGTGGAGCTGTCGCTCACCGCCAGCTTGCGGCCCTTCATGGTCGCCGCGCCGCCCAGCGCCGCCAGGTACTCGATCTCCGCCTCTGCCGTCCGGTAGGTGAAGGTGGCGCCCTCGCAGGCGAGCAGCTTCATCGCCCACGCCGCGGAGCGCTCGGCGATCTCCGCCAGCGGGCGGCGGTCGAGCGCGGCGCGGAGGATGTCCTGGCAGGCCGAGGACTGGAGCAGGGCCAACTGGAGGCGGCCGCGGTCGTGCTCGGCGGCGCTCTTCGCCAGCACCGCCTGGAGCCGCTCCGCCACCCAGGCGCCCTCCAGCGGCTTCACCCAGCAGTCCACCGCCCCGGCGCGCATCAGCGCCAGCGAGGCGCGCAGCGTGGGCGCCGAGGAGAGCATCACGAAGGAAGGGTGGAGGCCGCGCTTGAAGGCGACGTCGATCAGCGAGGCGCCGTCGCCGTCCGGCAGCTCCAGCTCCGACACCACGGCGGAGAAGGCGCGGGCGTCGAGCTGGGTGGTGGCCTCCGCCAGCGTCCGCACCGCCAGCGGCGAGGCGCCCATGCCCTCCGCGGCGAGCGAGATCAGGCTGCTGGCCGCGTCATCCGGATCCACCACCAGGACCGAGGCGCGCTGTGCCGGTGTCTCCATGCTCATGGGCCTGGTTCGAATTGTAACCGTGGCGAGCCGCCACCGCGGGAGATCCCGGCGGAAAGAAGACCCCGAGGTCCCGGTGGACCCGGCGGAGGCGGAGGCGGTCCTCTCCGACCTCCACCTGGCCCGACGTCCCGCTGGCCGCCTGCCAGTCCGTTGTCACGGCGGGTGCGCGCTCGCTCCCGGGCGGGCACCATCGAGCGCATGGAAACCACCTTGTCCATCGCCCATCCCCTCCTCCGCAAGACCGCCATCGGCCTCCACCTCTTCGCCGCGGGGTGGATGCTCCTCAACGGCGTCGCCCACCAGATCGGCGTCCTCTACAAGGCGCACCAGGGGACGCTCGCGCCGCAGCACGCACCGGGCCCGCTGCTGTGGGTGGGCGCGGGGTTGATCGCCGCGGCGCTGGCGCTGGGCGCGGGGGCGCCGTCGCTGCTCCGGCCGGGCGCGCCGTCGGTGCTGCCGGCGTTCGGGGGATTGGCGGTGCTGGGCGGGGTGATCGCCGCGGTGGCCGCGCAGTACGGGTTCACCTTCCTGGGCGGGTCGATCGCGCTGCTCACGCTGGACGCGGCGGCGCTGGCCGCGCACCGGCTGCTGAACGGGTAGCGGGCGGCGCTCAGGCCAGCTTCGCCAGCGAGGCCCAGACGGCCTGGAGGCGGCAGAGGTCCTTGGCCTTGGCGTCCGCGCCGGTGACGGCGGCGCCCTGGTAGCACGCCTTGAGGGGATCCAGCTCGGTGGCGCTGACGTAGCCGGGGTACTGGACGTGGGGGCGGTCCTTCGTCTTCCAGTCGCCGCCCCAGACCAGGCCATGCGCCACCGCCTGCTGGCCCAGCATCTCGTAGTCCGCCGCGCTCCACGCGGGCTGCAGGCCCGACTTCGCCGCGTCCGAGTCCTTGGTGAAGTCGATGGCGAGGCCGAAGTTGTGCGCCGACTGGAAGCCCTGCGCGGCGGTGACGACGTTGCCCGGCTTGGTCCGGCCCTGCGCGTAGAGCACGTCCTGGTCCGCCGGGCTCCGGTACCCGCTGGTGGCCCAGTAGTCCGCTCCCGCCGCCCGACACGCCGCCAGCATGTCGCGGATGCGGGCGAGGAAGTCGGGGTTGATCATCTGAAGGTCGAGCCGGATGAGCAGGTCGTTCACGTCCGCCATGGAGGGCTCCTTGCCGAAGTGTTGAGGAGAAGATGGAACAAACCAGGGAGATCCTTCAATGAGGGGGCGGCCTCAGAGGGTCTTGAGGTACTCCAGCAGGTCTTCCTTGTCGGCCGCCGCCAGCGACGCTCCGTAGGTGTGCCCGTGGCGGTCGTTCCCGCGCAGGCGGGTGTCGAAGCGGAAACCCGCCTTCTCGGCCTCGGGCCCGCTGGAGACGTACCCGACCTGCGCCCAGTCGAAGGCGTCGTAGCCGCGGAAGAACACCTCCGGGCGCTCCTCCGGGAAGAGCAGCGCGCGCAGGGTGGGCACCGACCCGTTGTGCAGGTACGGGGACCGCGCCCAGACGCCGTCGAGCGGCGCGCCTCGATAGCCGTCCGCGCCCCTCGCCCGCGCCAGCTCCGCGTCCGTCCCCACCTCGGCGACCGGCGTCGTCCGGCCCACCAGCTGGACGCCGCCGCTGGAGTGGCAGCGGTTGCACTCCCTGTCCCAGAGGCCGCGCCCGCGTTCGGCGCGCGCCAGGTCGATCCGCTCGCGCGGGTAGACCGGCGGCTGCAGGTCCTGGATCCACTCCGTCACCCGCCGGAGCGACGCCAGGTCGGCCGCCGGGAAGTGGGGGGCCGCGCCCTGGTGGAGGCGCTGGTTGAACAGCGGCGGATAGTCCGCGGTCCCCAGCCCTTCCCCCGCCGCCCCGGCGCCGGCCACGGCGTGGTCGATGGCGTCCGCGTCCGCCCGCCCCGGGCCGAACGCGGGGCGGCGCTGCAGGCCGGCCAGTTGCTGGCGGAGCTGGAGCAGGCGCGCGCGCGTGCGCGGGATGGCGAAGAGCCGGTAGTACAGCCGCGCCTCCCAGGAGATGGGGACGCGGCGCTCCTCCATCGCGGCGAAGAGGCGGTCCGGTTCGAAGCGCGGGTCCGCGCCCACCTCGGTGAGGAACTGGAAGAACGCCTCGCTGTCGAAGCGGTTCGCCGGGGCGCCGGGGAGGACCTCCGGCGCTTCCCCGGGCGACCGCCGGAGCGTCCCGGTGTGGCAGGCGGCGCAGTTCAACCCGACGACCGCGACGGTCTGCCGGCGCTCGCCGACGCCCACCGGGAGCGAATGCCCGGGCTCGTAGGTGAAGCCGAGGCGCTCGTAGCCGGCCCCCGGGCCCGGCGGGAGGAGGTCCTCGAACAGGGACGGGAGCACCTCGAAGACGGCCCTCGGGATCCACAGGGAGGACTCCGAGCCGACGGAGCCGTACTTGAAGTGCTCGCGCGGGTCCTCGTGGGAGACGGGGAGGTCGCGGCGGGCCGTGGCGATCAGGTCGACCGCCACGAGCCCCACCCCAACCAGTGCGGCAGCCAGCCCCGCGGTGGTGAGCCCGCGCCTGGAAAGCAACGCCACGCGGTCCTCCGCGAGACTGGATTCGCGTTCAGCGGGTCCGCGACCTGGGCTTGGCCTTGGGGGCGCTCTTCTTCGGGCTCTTCTTCACGGCCTTCTTCACGGCCTTCGCCTTGCGCTTCGCAGTCAGCGCGGGCAAGCGAGAGAGTCCGCCCCTCACGTTCGTGGGAGGCGGGCTCGCTCCACAGTCGTGCTGAGGACCCCTGCGCGTGATGTTCGCAGCCTTCGGCTCCCGTGCTTCCCCTGAATTCCGCTCCATTGGACCCCTCCCGCGGTTGAACTACTCGAATAGCAAGACGCGGTTGCCCCAATCCTTTACCTGCCCGGTGGCAAGCCACGATTGCCGGACGTCCCGCAAGGCGACCGATGGCGGAATTCCCTTGTGAATCTGGGCTCGTATGGCTTCGAAGAAGGCCGGGCCCTCCCGGTCGGGGACATCGTCGTCCGCGGCGAAGACGGCGGAGGCGCCCGCCAGCAGGAACGCCGCCGGCAAGCTTCGATGCTCGTAGAGCACCGGCGGGCTATGCGCCGCGTGGCAGGCCGAAAGCATCACGGTGGGCTGCTTCGCGAGCGCGTTCGCGCGGACCTGGGTGGCGGTCACCGTGTCGCCCCCGGGCCCTTCGGCCGCGAGCAGTGATGCCTCGCCCGAGTACGGGTTGACGGCGCTGTGCAGGACGAAGTCCACGTCGACCGCGGTCTGCAGCTCCGAGCGGATGCGGTCCGGGGTGGCCTCCGCCCCCTCGAGCACGACGAATCCCTCCGGCGGGCGGTCCGTGATGATGGGCGGCGGCACCGTCAGCCCCAGCGCCTGGACCCGATGCGAGAGCGCGGGGCTCTGGACCACCAGGTGTTTCCCCTCCGGGGTCTTTCCAGGCGGCGAGGCGGCTCCTGGCCTCAACAGCAGGTAGCTCCAGGCCATCGTGTTGGGGAGCGCCTCCAGCCGTCCGAAGAGCGGGGGACGCGCCACCACCTTCACTTCCCGACATCCATTCAGGCGCGCCAGCAGCCGTTCCGGGACGAAGCCGCGCAAGGTGTCCGGGAGCGGGGTGGTGCGAGCGCCATCGTAGATGCCCTCCACCTCTCCAGCCGGCCCGCGCACCACGATGGCCGCGCGCTCTTCGTTCAAGCTCATCGCGACCGCGCAGGTGGCTGGGAAAGGCACTCCCGCTTCCTCACTGAAGAGCGCGAGCGCTCGTTCGAAGTCCTTCTGCTTGGCGGCGTCCAGGATCAGCGCCGAATACGCGAAGGCGCGCGCCCGGCTCAGGTCGCCGTCCGGGTCCGACGGCTTGCCCACGCGCCGGATGACCTCGTTCAGGAGCCGCCGGCCCTCCTCGGGATTCACCTCCAGGGTCCACCGGCCAATGTTCCCCATCCCGAGCACCTGCGCGCCGGCCGGGAGCCCGGGCAACGCCGCCCGGTACCGGTCGATCGCCTGGCGATCCATGGAGGACTCGTGATGCCGGGCCAGGTCCGCGAGCACGCCGATGCCGGCGGTGCTGAGCGCGAGCCCGGTATCGATCGCCGCGTCCATCTGCTTGCGCGCCTGGTCGAAGCGCAGGTGCTCGACCGCCAGCAACGCCAGCTGTTCGCGGCCGAAGAGCTCCTGCTCGCGATCGTGATCGTCGCGGGTTCGCTCGATCGCCTCGTCGAAGTACGCCTTTCCAGAGACGTAGTTCCGCAGGAACCGGTGGAGCTGCCCGAGCTGCTGGATGATCTGGACCTGTATCCCCCAGTCGCCCATCCCCTCCGCCAGCTTCCGGGACGCCATGGCCTCCTTTCGGGCGGCCTCCGTCTCGGCGGCGCGGAGCTGCAACGTGATCAGCTTCATCCGCAGGTAGAGCGAGCGATACTGGAGCCGCGAGGCGTCCGCGATGCGAATGGCATCGTCCAGGAGCTTCATGGCCATCCGCAGGTTCGTGGCCTCTTCCCGCTCGGAGCGCTTCTGGAGCAGGAGGACGTCGAACCAGGGGTCCTTGAGGTTCTTGACGTGCGCTTCGAGCGCGTTCAGGGCCTTCTCATCCAGCACCGGATCGAGCCGGGTCATCGCTCCGAGCGCGAGGTCGTCCTCCCTGGAAGCGGAGAGCTCCGGGATCACCCGCACATCGTCATCCACGACCAGCCGGCGGTACTTGTCCGCGTCCGGGCCGCGGACCTTGAAGTCCCGTCCGGCAGCCCAGCGCACGTAGTCGTGCAGGGTCGTCCCACCGCTCCGGAGGTCGAGCTGATCGGCGAGCGGGAGCAGGGCCGCCACCTCCGCCGACGAGGAGCGGGTTCGCACGGCGTCATAGAACAGCCGCCGGGTGATGGGCGCGTTGAGGGCCACCTCGGGCAGGGAGGTTCCACCCTTCACCAGGCTGGTGGCCGCCTCCCGCGCCTGCTGCCAGGACTCGCGCACGTGGGTCGCCTCACCCCTCAGCTTGGTGGCGCGGCTCCTGGCCTCCGTGGCCCAGCCCGGTTCTCCGAGCTGGGCGACCTGGTCGAACGTGTTCGCGGCCGACATGGTCAGCCCCAGCGCCTGGAGGGCCAGCGCCTTGTTCCAGAGGGCGGGTCCGGGCTGCGCCGGGAGGGACTCCAGGGCCCGCTCGGCGTACTGGAGCGCCGCCTCGGGATCCGCGAGATCCGCGTCGCCGCGCACCAGGTACGCCATGGCGCGGTCGACGTCCGCCTCCGGCGACGTCGCTTGCTGAAGCTCCGCCAGGGCGGTCTTCACCAGGCCCGGATCTCCGCGCACCAGGTACGCGGCGGCGATCCCGCGGTGGTCATCCCCGAGCTTCCCCAGCTCCTGGACCGGTGGAGGGAGCGCGGTCCCCGTCCCGAGGGTCTTCTGAACCGGTCGATACTGCGATGCCTGGGGATAGGAGGAACGCGCCTCCACGAGTCGCCCATCCTTGTCCGGCTGCCAGAGCTCCGGCGACGGCCGCGACCAGGGCGCCTTCACCACCAGCACCAGCGCCGCGGCTGCCGCCAGACCGATGCCGGCCGACCTCAGCCAGGGCGGGCGGACCACGCGCCGGATCGGCACGACCCGCGATCTCTGCATCTGCTGGAGCTGGAGGTGGCGTGTGCCAAGCACGTCGAGCTGCATCAGCTCGTCCAGCCCGGCCTGGCATTGCCGGCAAGTCGCCAGGTGCGCCCTGAACCCATCGACTTCGGATTCCGGGAGCTCGCCATCGAAGAATCGACCCAGGGCCTGATGAGGATTCGCCATGGCTCACTCCTCTCGACCGCCGGGAAGAGCCTCCAGACCCTTGAGCTCCAGCAGCTTGGCCCGCAGCCTCCGGCGCGCGTCGAAGATTCGCTTGGCCACCGTGCCCTCGCGGAGCCCGAGCTCGCGGGCGATCTCCGCGTAGCGAAGCCCCCTGGCGCTGGCCTCGAAGACCTCCCGCTGCTTCTGGCTCAGGCTCCCCATCGCCTGCTCCAGCTCCTGGTCCGTGACCGTGGTCGAGAATGGAGCGGTGTCCGGGTCTGGCGGGACCAGCCCCAGGGTGACGGTCAGGGCAGGGTCCGGCTCCGCCTTCAGATGTACGCTCTGCTTCCTGATGTTCGAGATGAAGGCGTTCTTCAGCGCCGTGGCGAGCCAGGCCATGCTGCTCTGCTCGTTGAGGGGCTGATCGTCCTTGAACGTATCCAGGTACTTGGCAAGCACGTCCTGCACGAGATCCTCCGCATCCGATCGCCCGTAACACAACCGCTGGGCACGCTTGAGGAGCCACGGACGCAGCTGAGAAAGCACTCGAAAGCGCTCCTCCCTCATGCTGGCTCCCAGCAACCGTGTGGTGGCGATCACCTGTCTGGGAAACGCGGGGGCCTTTCAACCTTACCCCCGAATTCCAGCCACCACGAGAAAAGTCGAGAAGTGACAGGGGATCAGGTAATGCGCGCTGCGCAGCGCGTCTGGCCAGGAGAACCCCTCGCCGGAGATGGGCATGGATACGCTCAAGGTCTGCATCGACCAGGTGGGGCGCTTCCCGGAGAACGTGGCCGGCAGGCTCGTGCTCGACCGGGGGACCCTGTGGCGTGAGCCGGACGACGACAGCCCGGAACCGGTGGAGTTGGAGGTGGGCTTCCTAGAAGGCGACCCTGGCCTGCGACGGGAGATCCTGGCCGTCGCCTCGGAATGGTCCAGGCACGCGAACGTGGCCTTCCTCCCCAGCGCCCGGCGGGTCGAGGAGTGCGAGATCCGGATTTCGTTCGGGCTGCCCGGCTCCTGGTCCTACGTGGGCAAGGACCGCGTGGGCGTCACCCCCCAGCAGCCGACCATGAACTTCGGGTGGCTGACGCCGCGCTCTTCACAGGAGGAGATCCGGCGGGTGGTGCTCCACGAGTTCGGGCATGCGCTGGGATGCGTCCACGAGCACTTCCACCCCAGAGGGGGGGTTCCGTGGAACAAGGAAGCCGTCTACGCCTGGTACTGGACGCACCGGCGCTGGGACCGGAAGCAGGTCGATGAACAGGTGCTCTACCGCTACGACCGGACGCTCACGGTCCACAGCAAGTTCGATCCCGCCTCGATCATGATCTATCCCATTCCCCCGGAGCACACCGACGGCAGGTTCCAGGTCGGGCTGAACCTGGACCTCTCGGCGACCGACAAGGCGTTCATCGGCAAGACGTACCCTCGACCGTAGACCGCTGTCCCGTCCTCATGGGCACCAGCGACTACGCGATCGTCATCGGCATCGAGCGATACGACGACCCGGGCCTGGGAGTGCTCAAGGGGCCGGGGCGAGACGCGCGCAGGTTCTGCGAATGGGTCACGGATCCCGGCGGCGGGGCCGTCTCGCCGGACAACGTCGTGGTCCTCGCGGCCGAGGAGCCGGAGCCGGAGGCGAACATCCAGCGGATCGAGCAAGCCTTCGTCAAGCTCTGCCAGTCGACCACCAATCGCTACCGGGGGAGACGCCTGTACATCTACCTCGCCGGCCATGGAATCGCGCAGAACGCGCACGAAGCCTCCATGCTGGCGGCGGACGGCGGGCGGAACGAACGCGAGCGGCACGTCCCCGGGTGGCATTGGCTCAACTGGTTCCTCGAGTCGGCCTACTTCGATGAAGTCGTGCTGTTCTCCGATTGTTGTCGCACCGTCGACGGCCAGTGGCCGGTGCGCGCTTTCCCGTTGCCCCAGGTGAAGCGAGGGAGCCCGAAGCGCGTGCACTGGGTCAGGGGATACGCCGCGCGGTACGGCGGCATGGCCCTCGAGCTCCGGAGTGACGGCGGCGATCGCGGGGCCTTCACCGAGGCGCTGATGGAGGCATTGAGGGGCGCGCGCAACGAGGATGGAGACGTGACGGCGAGCTCGGTGGCCGCGTACTTCAACACCCCTCCGGAGGTGGAATCCGTCGCGTGGCGCGACCAGGAGCCCTCCATCGTCTTCTCCGGCGACCTGGTCTTCTCCAGCCGGCGCGCCTCCCACACTTCGGTCCACCTGCTGGTGAAGGGCGGAGCGCGGCCGGTCGTGGAAGGCGGGCCCGGACAGCGCCAGTGGAAGGTGCGCGAAGGGGACCTGCCCGGCGAGTACCGGGTCGACCTCCCGCGCGGCCTGTACGCGGCGAGCGCCGGCGACGCCGAGCGCTTCTTCAAGGTCAGCGGGGAACCGGGAGACTTCCATGTGTCCTTCTAGGCGGCGGGCGGCGACGGTCAGGTTGCTCGGCGACACCCCGGCGACCCAGGTCACCCTGTTCGACTCGACGTTCAAGGAGATCGCGCGCGGGCTCCAGCGGCTGAAGGCCCGGGTGCCGGCAGGCGTCTACGAGGCGCGCTTCGAGCTCGGCAACGCGGTGGCTCATCACCCGTTCAAGCTCGCCAGGGGCGAGGAGAAGGAGGTCATTGGCCCTCGCCA
This sequence comes from Myxococcaceae bacterium, assembly GCA_035637895.1. Taxonomy (GTDB): domain Bacteria; phylum Myxococcota; class Myxococcia; order Myxococcales; family Myxococcaceae; genus DASRBA01. The sequence goes on along the minus strand of DASRBA010000244.1, from coordinate 30,185 downwards.
GCTGGCCGCCTCGCCGGCTCCCCTTGGCTTGACCCGCCCCCGGCGATCGCGAGGCGTCCGCTCGGCGCCGCGGATCGACCTGGCGCGCGTCTCGGAGACGTCGGCGGACCTCCGGCCCGGGCCGGGAGAAGGCGCGCTGCTGGTGCTTCTGCACGGCCGGCACGGGCGACATCCACGGATCGACGTCTCCGTCTCCGACGCGCCGGTGCGATGGGAGGAGCTCCCGGGCCTTCGCCTCGGGTCGGTCGTCCTCCGCGAGGGACATCACCCGTTCGCGCTGCTCCATCAGGGCGCGCGGGTTTGCCGCACGGTCCCCATCGTCGCCGGTGGGCAGACGGTGCTGTCGATGCAGCTCCCTTCGCGGGGGTTGCAGGCACAGCGAATGACGGCCGCCCTGATCGAGTCCTCGCTCCTGGTGTCGCCTCGACCTGTCTCCGCGAGGGACGACGGCCTGCTCCTCCAGGAGATGGCGCAGCAGGCGCTGCACCGCGGCCGTCCGTTGATGAGCGCCGCGGATTACCGGAGGAGCTTCGCCTCGCTCTCGCCGTTCGCGATGTTGCTGGGGGCTCACGGCCTGGTCGAGGCGCGCCGCGCGCTCATGCAGCACCCGCTGGAGCCGGTGACGCTCCGGGCCGTGGAGGTGGAGCTGGTCACCGCCGCCTACGAACGGCTTCGAGAGACCTGGCTGTCCGGGAGCGCGGACGTGGCGGCGCTCGGGTCGTTGATCGGCAAGCGGATCCCGGAGGTCAGCCTCGCCCCGCCGCCCCTGCTCGTCTCGACCTGGCGCATCCTGGTGTCCGCTTCGCTCGAGCGCCTGAAGAGCGTCAGCGGAGGTCCAGAGGCGCTGCGCACGGCGCAAGGCCTGGTCGCCAGTCCGGTCTGGATCGTGTGGGCGGACCGCGGGGCCGGAGCTCCCCGGGACCTGACGAACGCCGCGCTCGACTTGCTGGAGCCGGAGCTGCGCCCCGCGGCCAGCAAGCTCCCTTCCTGGGCGGGCGCCCGGAAGTTCGGCGACCTCGCTTCGGCCAGCGCCCCCACGCTGGCCCGCGCCCTCCAGGTCCCCGTCCCGCTCGTGCTGCAGCTGGCCCGGAACCTCGACGACGAGCTGGCGGCCCGCCGCCGCGAGAAGGCCGGGGCGCGCCTCCGCGCCCTGAAGGACCTGACGCGGGTCTGCCTGGTGGTCCTCCCCGAGGGCGTGCGCGAGGACCCGGCCCGGGGTCAACCCATCGATTTCGAGATGTTGTTCGACGGAGCGTTGGGCGACGCGCTCGCCGGCGCCCAGGTCATCGGGGTCCGGGCGCCGCCGGTCGGTCTCCTCGCCAGGGAGATGCAGCAGGCGATCGAACAGGCGGACCTGATGCTCGCGGATCTGACGTTCGGGGACCCCAAGGTGATCGCGGTCGCCGCCGCCTGGCTCGCGGGAGGGCGCGGGCGCGCGAGGCGGCTGGTGCAGATTCGCGCGGAGGATCAGCCGGCGGCGGAGAGCTTCATCGGGAGCCCGCCCATCGCGTACACCACCTCCTTCGGAACCGGGCCGTCGTTCCGGGATCCGCTCCCCATCCGGAAGGCCCTCCGCGAGGCTGCCGCGGCGTGCGATCGCGCGGCGCCGGCGGACCGCCGTCGTTCGAGCTGGCTCCGCGCCCAGGCGCGCGCCGTCCGCGGCGGCCTCGCCATCCGGGAGTCGGCGGGCCACCTGCCGGCGCTTCGCACCCGGTCCCTCCACCGGGAGTCCACCACCGTGCAGCTGGACGCCTTGCTCCTGTTCCGGTCGCTCGGCGATTGGAAGGGGATGCTCCGCGTCGAGCGCGTCCTCTCGCCCTCCCTGCGGCTGACGCCGTTGGTGCGGGAGCAGAGGGCGCTGGCATTGAAATGGAGCGCGCGGCCGGGCGCGCTGGACGAGGCCGCCCAGCTCCTGGAAGGGGTCATCGACGAGATCGGTCCAAACGGGGAGACGTGCGGGCTCCTCGCGAGCGTGCACAAGGAGCGCTGGCGGCGCACGGATGACCCCTACCATCTCCAGGAGGCGATCCGCTGGTACCGGTGGGGAATGCAGAGCTCGCCGCTCGACCCTTATCCAGGGGTCAACGTCCTCACTCTGCTCGCGGTGAAGGGGACGGCCAACGCCATGGCCGAGCACGCCGAGCTGCTGTCGCACGTGGAGAGCGCCTCGATGCGGCGGGTGCTGGCGCGACCGGGCTTCTGGGACCTGGTGGCGATGATGTTCGTGTCCGTCCACAAGCGAGACCAGAGGGCCTGGGACCTGTACGCGCGCCTGGCGCTGGCGGCCCCCCACGGCCGCTGGCAGCGGACGAGCGCGCTCAAGGATCTGAAGCTCCTCCAGGCCGCCGTGTCGCCGGGCTTCCGCGGCATGGCCGACAAGCTGGACGTCCTGATCCGCTTCTTTCGCCGCGGGGCCTGACCTACTCGGCCTCGGACGGTGGAGCCGCGGAGCGCAGCCCTGGTGAGGCGACCGGCTTTTCCCACTGCGTCATCCACCCCTGGTTCTCGACCGAGATGGCCGCTTCGCACTCGGTGACCAACTCGTCGATCTCCTGCGGCGTGGCGGGCCGATCGCGATGCCGATCCTGGAAGCGGGCCGAGAGGCGCTCCAGCTGCAGGGCGGTGGCGGTGTAGGTCGTCACCTGGTACTCGTGCCGCCCAGCGGCGAGGTGCGCCGCCACCGCGGCGATCGCGGTCGTCACCACGGCGGCCCACGGTGCGATCGGGGCGCTGTGCTCGCCCGTTCCCGACCAGACCCCGAGCACGACGCCGAGGATGGCGAGGCCGAACTCGGCGGAGCGATACGCTGAGACCCTCCTCGCCTCCTGGGCGGCCTTCTTCCGGTAGTACTCGTTGATCTGCGACCTCACCCGCTGCTGGAGATAGGTGTCGAGCGACATCGGATCCGGCGGCGGCCTGGATTCGGCCGGCAGGATGTCCGCCGCCACGGTGGTCAGGTCCCTCGTCGCGTCCGCGATGACCGCCACGCGGTCGGAGAGCTTCAGGTGCGGCTCGTCCTCGCGGTAGGGCCCGCACCGCATGACGAAGAGGTAGGCCTCGGTCTTGAGCCCCTCCGACGCCGAGCGCGCCCGGAGCCACTCCCGCAGTCGTTCGGGGCTCGTCTTGGTGCGGCCGACGAGCGCCACCGTCGCCATGAGGACGGCGCTGGCGAACGACGCCGCGCGCTGGAACGGCGGCCACGGCAGCTGGCTCGCCAGGGTCGCTGCGGCGGCGGCGGCGATGCTCATGGCCACCACTCCGCCGCTCCACCGGAGGTAACTGCGCTTGGCGCGATCCGCCGCGCGAGACCAGCGGTTCTGCTCCCGCCAGGTGGCGGCCAGGGTGGCGCTGGGAGCTGCCGGATCCTGAGGGCTCACGGCTGGAGCGCCTCCATCCACCGGTTGAACACCTCTTCGCCCAGCCCGAGCTGCGCCTGCACCCTGCGGAGGCCGCGCGTGATGGAGCCGATGACGTCGGCGTTTGGTTTCAGCTTCTGGATTGCCCTCAGGTTTTCCATCACCCGCCCCTCGTTCCCAAGGACGATGGCCGCCGTGGAGGCGGTGGCGAGCGTCCATTCGTTATGCTCACCCTGTTTGCCGAGCGCCTCCAATCGCTCATCCACGCCGCCTCGACCTTGGCGGAGTAGGCGGGGATGGCTTTCACCAACTGCCAGCTGGCCACCACCGCTTCCTTCTTGGTGAACAGGTGCCCGAAGTCCTCACCGAGCAGCTGCATCATGAAGGCGCTCATCGCGTCCGGGTCATCGCCGCGCCGTGCCTGAATGCGCTGCAGCGTGGGCAGGAACTCGCTCGCGGGGAGCTGAAACACCAGCGGCCTGAGCCTGGTGGTCTGCTCGCGGACCGCTTCGACGAGCGCCCCGTCCGCATGACTGTGGCTGATGAAGATTCGACCCCGGGTGGCGCCGGGCATCAGGTTGGCCCCTCGGGCGCGAGCCTGCCATGTGCCCGTCCTCCCCCGCAACGAAGCGAGGTCACGGCATGAGACAAGCCCACGGCGCCATCCAGGTCCGCACGCCCGGCCGCGGCCTCCACCCCTGCCAGCGCGAGGTCGAACGCTGGCTGGCCGACGCCGCCCGCCCCGGCCCGGAGGGCGGCCTGCTCACCCTCTTCATCCAGCACACCTCCGCCAGCCTCCTCGTCCAGGAGAACGCCGACCCCGACGTCCGCACCGACCTCGACCGCTGGCTCTCGCGCCTGGTCAAGGACGGCGATCCCCTCTTCGAGCACACCGCCGAGGGCCCCGACGACATGCCCGCCCACGTCCGCGCCGCGCTCACCCAGACCCAGCTCTCCATCCCGGTCGTCGCCGGACGGATGGCGCTGGGCACCTGGCAGGGCCTCTACGTCTTCGAACACCGCGCCCGAGGCCACGTCCGCACGGTCGCGCTGCACTACCTGGGGGACTAGAGCCGGGCCCGCCGAGCGCGGTGGTAGTGCGACGCGCACAGCCCCTTGGCCAGCACCCTCCGCCCGCACCCGGGCTCGCTGCACACCGTCTGGCCGGGCGGGAGCTGGTTGATCTGCGGCGCCTCCTCGAACATCGCGTCCCCCACCGCGAGCATCCGGTCCACTTGGGCGCGGGTGAGCCGGCGGCGGCGGGCGAACTCGATCAGCCGGAGGTAGTACGGGTCGTCGTACGGGTCGGCGGGCTGCTCGCGGAACAGCTCCGCCAGGGGGATCTGCAGGGCGGCCGCCACCTGCACCAGCGTCTCGTAGGAGGGCGTCCGCTCCCCGCGCTCCAGCAGCGAGGCGAAGCTGACCGAGATGCCGCACCGGGCGGCGAAGTCCTCCTGGGTCATCCCGTGCCGCTCGCGCAGCGTGCGGATCTTCCGCGCCACCCCGTTGAGCAGGTTCCGCGAGCGATCCTCGGAGGAAGCAGCCATCGGCTACATCCTGCGTCAGGAGCGCCGGAAGGTGGTAGCCCCCCGCCCGTCTGTTAAGGTCCCGCCCGCCCGATGAGCACGGTCGACGCCACCAACTACTACTTCCGCAAGGCCGCGCGAATCATGGACGTGGGGGAGCGGATCGAGACCCTCCTCGCCACGCCCCTGCGCGAGGTCAAGGTCCAGGTCTCCATCGAGCTCGACTCGGGCGAGATCCGGACCTTCATGGGCTACCGCATCCAGCACGACAACAGCCGCGGCCCGATGAAGGGCGGCCTCCGCTACCACCCGGCGGTGGACCAGGAGGAGGTGGTCTCCCTGGCCTCGCTGATGACCTGGAAGACCGCGGTGGTCAACCTCCCCTACGGCGGCGCCAAGGGCGGCATCACCTGCGACCCGGCGCAGATGAGCGTGAAGGAGCTGGAGCGCCTCACCCGGAAGTTCGTCGACCAGATCCAGGACGTCATCGGCCCCACGCGCGACATCCCGGCGCCCGACGTCAACACCAACCCCCAGGTGATGGCCTGGATCATGGACCAGTACTCCAAGTACCACGGCCACTCCCCGGCGGTGGTGACGGGGAAGCCGCTGGACCTGTACGGCTCGCGCGGGCGGGACGCCGCCACCGGCCGCGGCCTGCTCTACGTCTGCCGGGAGATCCTCCGGGACGTGGGCTTGCCGGTGAAGGGCGCCCGCTTCGCCATCCAGGGCTTCGGCAACGTGGGCAGCCACTCCGCCCGCCTGCTGCACGAGGACGGCGGCCACATCGTCGCCATCTCCGACGTGCACGGCGGGGTGAGGAACCCGTCCGGCCTGGACGTCCCGGCGCTGTTCGAGCACGTCAAGCGCACCGGCACGGTGAAGGGCTTCACCGGCGGCACCTCGTGCAGCAACGAGGAGGTGCTGGCGGCGGAGTGCGAGGTGCTGATCCCCGCCGCGCTGGGCGACGTGCTGAACAAGCGCAACGCCGCGGAGATCCGCGCCCGCATCGTGGTGGAGGGCGCCAACGGCCCCACCTCGCCCGAGGCGGACGAGATCTTCGAGAAGCGCGGCGTGCTGGTGGTGCCGGACATCCTGGCCAACGCCGGCGGCGTCACCGTCAGCTACTTCGAATGGGTGCAGAACCTCCAGCACCTCACCTGGGACGAGGACCGGGTGAACGCGGAGCTGGAGAAGATCATCAAGGACGCCTACGAGCGGATCGCGCAGATCTCCCGCACCCGGAAGATCCCGCTGCGCACCGCGGCCTTCATCCTGGCCATCGGCCGGGTGGGCAAGGCCACCGTGCTCCGGGGCATCTAGCAGCCAGGGGAAGACTCATGCCGCCTCCAGCGTCGCCGTCGACGAAGCAGAAGCTGATCCAGATCCCGATCTGCAAGGGGCTGACGGAGGCGGAGGCGGAGCAGATCATCGCCATCTGCGAGGAGCAGGCGGCGGGCAAGGGCCAGGCCATCTTCCGGGAAGGCGACGCGGGCGACGGGGTGTACGTGGTGCTGGAGGGGACGGTGGAGGTCACCAAGCGGGACAGCTCCGGCAAGGAGCAGTCCATGGCCCGCCTGTCCGACGGCACGGTGGTGGGGGAGATGAGCCTGGTGAGCGGGGACGCGGCGCGCTCGGCGTCGGTGACCGCCACCTCGGACGCCAAGCTGCTCAAGATCAGCTCTTCCCGGTTCCAGGCGCTGCTGCAGAAGGACAGCGTGGCCGCGCTGAAGATGGTGAACAACCTGGCCCAGGTGATGAGCCGCCGGATACTCCTGATGAACGAGAAGGTGGTGGAGCTGATGGAGAAGGGGAAGCGGAAGGAGGAGCTGGCCGACTTCCAGAAGGTGCTCGCCAACTGGGCGTTCTAGGCATGGCCGCGGGTCATCGAGGGCGCCCAACCGAGCAAGGGCTGGCCTGTCTCCGAGGAGACGGGAACCAGGGTCCAGGCTAGACTCACTATCCCCAGATGTCCGACACGCGCGCCGCGATGCGGGAGTTTCGCTTCCTCGACGACAAGCGGAAGCAGGGCGGCCTTTCTCCATCCGAGGAGCAGCGGTGGGGAGATCTGCGCCAGTCGCTTGGATTGCCGGAGGAAACGGTCGCGCCGGCGCCGGATGGGCAGTACGCGGATCCGAACGCGCAGGCGCAGGGGTACTACGCGGAGGATGGGAACTGGTACCCGTATCCGCAGGAGGGTCAGGGGTATGACCCGAACGCCTACGCGCAGCAGGGGTACTACGCGGAGGACGGGAACTGGTATCCGTACACCGTCGAACAGTTGACGGAGTGGGCGCTGCAGCAGGGGTATGACCCTGAGCAGGCGGCGGCGTGGGCGCAGCAGCAGGTCTCCGGGCCCGCGGCGGTCGCGGGATACGATCCGAACGCGGCGGGTGCGTATGCGCAGCAAGGCTACGATCCGAACGCGTACGCGGCCCCCGCGCAGCAGGGCTATGACCCGAACGCGTACGCGGCCCCTGCGCAGCAGGGCTATGACCCGAATGCGTACGCGGCGTACTCCGACCCGAACGCATACGCCGGTGGACAGGATCCGAGCGCGGCGCCGCAGGACGCGTTCGCACCGGTGGCGCCGGTCGAAGCGCTGTCGCAAGGGAATGGATTCGATGCTCCCGCTCCGGTGGCGGCGCCGGAGATGATGTCAGAGGGGTTCCCGGAGCAGGCGCAAGAGACCGCGCCGGGAGCTGACTACGGCGTGGGAGTGGAAACGCCCGCCGAGGTTGCGCCGGAGATCGCGGCGCAGGCAAGCGAGGAGGTCGCGAGCGAGGCGGCGTTCCAGCCGGTTCTCGAGGTTCCTCCGGAGCCTGTGTTCGAGGCTCCGCCCGAGCCGACGCTCGAGGCCGCTCCGGAGCCCACGTTCGAGGTCCCGCCCGAGCCGGTTTTCGAAGCTGCTCCCGAGCTACCCGTTATCGAAGCAACTCCCGAGCCCGTCCTCGAGGCCGCGCCGGAACCGGTGCTTGAGGCTCCTCCGGAGCCGGTGATCGAGGCCTCCGCTCAAGACGAAGTGCCCTCCGAGGATGACTCGTCGGAGGTGATGGAGATCGACGACAGCGATGTGATGCTCGTTGAAGGCGACGAGGACGCGGTGTCGAACAGCGCACCCACGCCCGAACCCGTCCTCGACACTCCTTTCGACCCCTTCCTCGACGCCGCTCCCGAGCCCACCCTCGACGCCGCTCCCGAGCCCACTCTCGACGCCGCTCCCGAACCCGTCTTCGACGCTGCTCCCGAGCCCGTCCTCGACGCTGCTCCACAGCCTGAGCCTGAGCCGGCACTCACCGACGTCACGATGCCGATCGAGGAAGATCTCTTCGATCCGATCGCCGATCGCACCAACCTGTACGGCCTGACCGGCCCCTCCCTCCCCACGGAGGAGGCACCGCCACCCGAACCGGCGCTAGACATCGAGGTCGCTCCTCCGGAACCTCCCCCCGAGGCACCTCAGACGTTCGAGGTGGAGCCCACCTCCTTCGCATCCAGCGAACCGGCGCCCGCCGAGCTCGAGGGCAATCCGGCCGACGGCGTCCCACTGGTGGAGACGAACGACTTCGTCAGCTACCAGCCCTCGCAAGAACAGGAGCGCGGGCTCGAATTCGACAGCGCGCCTCAGGAGGAGTTCGTCACCACGGAGGGTCTCGCCGAGATGGCGCAGGCCGCCGAGGACTTCCAACCTGTCGAGCCCGCGGAGCCGCCGACCCCGCCGCTCGAGGCGGAACCAGAGCTACCGGTCGATCTCGCAGACGAGCCGCCCGCTCCCGAGCCAGCGCCGCTCTCCGAACCCGAGCCGCAGCTCTACGCAGAACCCGAACCACCACCCCCCTCCGAACCCGAGCCGCCGCCCGTCGCGGAGCTCGAGCCACAGCAGATCACCGAGCCGGACCTGTCGCCGGTGGCCGCCGAAGCTGCGCCATCCCCACTCTTCGAGCCCGAACCATCGTCCTTCACGGAGCTCGAACCACCGCAGTTCACGGAGTCGGAGCTGCCGCCGGTGGTCGCCGAGGCCGCGTCGCCGCCACTCTTCGAGCCTGAACCGCCCCTCGTCTCCTCCGAGCTACCGGAGATCGAAGCCACTCCAGACATGCTGGAGATCGAGGCCACTCCGGACATGATCGCCGAGGACCCTCCGCCGGCCGAGGCGCCAGCGATGGAATGGGCCCCGCCCGAGGCGCCGGTCGAGGCCGCGGCACCCGAAGCGCCGGCCCCCCTCCAATGGTCCTCCGCTTCCCCCCTCGTCCCCGAGGCCTTTGAACCCGAGCCGCCGCCCGTCGCCGAGCCCGAGCCGGAGCCCGAACCCCCCGCTCCCCTGGACTGGATCGCCGGGGACCTGCCCGCGGTCCCGGACCTGCCCGGACCGCCGGTGCCCGACGGGCTCCCGGAGGTGACGGCGGTCCCCCCCGAGGAAGAGGAGAGCTGGGGGGAGATCTCCCCGCTCACCCCCGTCTCGCATCCGCAGCACGCGTCGCCGCCTCCGCCGCCCGCGGCCGCGATGGACGACGTCGACGTGGACGTCGACATCGACGCCCAGCCGCAAGAAGAGGAAGAAGAGATCGAGCTCACCGAGTCCATGGAGGCCACCGGTGAAATCGTTGGGGACCAGGTGACCGCCGAGGACATCCCCGTGGAGATCACGTTCACGCCGCCGCCTCCACCTCCGCGCGCGCCCCCACCGCCGCCGCCGGAGGCCCTCGCCGCGCCGCCGCCGAGCTTCAACCCGGCCACCACGCTGGCCTCCGTGCACAACCCCTTCTTCCGCCGCCAGGTGTCCCCCGACGCCGCGACCACGCTCGTCTCCCCCACGCCGATCACCGACCAGATCCCCACGCTGGTGGTCGGCGAACACAAGCAGCGGAAGGCCGCGTTCGGGGACGGGAGGGACGTGCTCTCCTCCTCGTTCATCGAGGGCGAGCACCGGGTGATCATCCACACCGTCGAGGGCCAGGTGAAGCGCGGGGTGATCCGCGACGTGGACCTGATGGACCAGGCGATCCCCCTGGAGCAGCAGGCCGGCTTCGCCCCCGAGCGGATCCCCGTCACCCGGGTGAAGGCCATCTTCTTCATGACCCAGGCCGGCGTGCGGCTCCCGGCGCCGAACGGCGAGAAGATCCGCGTCACCTTCCGCGACGGCCGGCAGGTGGCGGGCTTCTCCAACGACTACAAGGCGTCGGACCTCGGCTTCTTCATGGTGCCGGCGGACACGCGCACCAACACCGCGCGGATCTACGTCTTCCGCTCCAGCGTCCAGGGCATCGCCGCCGGCTGAGCCCGGAGGTCGCCCCTGGGTCCAGCACCGCGGTCGCCGCGATCGCCACCGGGGCGAGCGACCGGGCGGCGCAATCGTTCCTCCGGGTGTTCGTAGAACAGGGCAAGGAGGACCATCCCACCATGGACAAGAAGACCTGCCCCACCTGCCGCAGCGAGATCGAGGCCGCCGCCTTCCGGTGCCCGCATTGCCGCGCCCGGCAGCCGGACATGCCGCCCATGCACCGCGACGTGCCGGGTCGCCTGCTGGCGGGGGTCTGCGCCGCCATCGGCCGCGAGCTGCAGGTCGACGCGACGATGGTCCGGATCGTCTTCGCCGTGGGCTGCCTGCTCTCCGGCGGCCTGATCTTCGGCGCCTACGTGATGGTCTGGCTGCTCACGCCCTTCCAGGCGAACGGCCGGGCGCCCGCGACCCGGGCGCTGGACTGGCTGGAGGGCCTGCTCAGCTCCTCCTCCGCGCCGCGCCCGGATCGGGACGAGCGCGCCTCCCCGTAGGCAGGCGCGCCCGCGCTCCGCGCCGCGGCTACTTCTTCGGCGCCGGCGCCTTGTCGCCCGCCGGCTTGACGTCCGTCTTCGCCGGGGCCGCCGCCTTCTCCTGCAGCTCGACGTCGACGCTCACCTTCACCTCGTCGCCCAGCACCACGCCGCCCTTCTCCAGCGCGGGGCCGGCCCAGGTCAGGCCGAAGTCCTTGCGGTTGATGGTGGTGGCGGCGGAGGCGCCGCGCTCCACCATGCCGCCCATCATCGGGTTCTTCACCGGCTCGGACAGCTCGTCCACGGTCAGCGTCACGGGCTTGGTCACGCCGTGCAGGGTGAGGTTCCCGTCCACCTTCCAGGAGCCCTTCTTCTCGCCCTTGGCGACCTTGGTGGACTCGAAGGTCATGGTGGGGAACTTCTCCACGTCGAAGAACTCGCCCGACTTGAGGTGCGCGTCGCGCTTGTCGACGCCGGTGTTGATGGTCCTCACGTCGATGGTGGCCTTCACCGAGGACTTGGCCGGGTCCTTGTCGTCCAGCATCACCTCGCCGCTGACGTTGCCGAACTCGCCCTTCACGTTCGTCACCATCATGTGACGGATGGAGAAGCTGGCGCGCGAGTGCGCCGGGTCGATCTCGTAACGGGTGGCGGCCTGCGCGCCGCCGGCGGCGAGGGCCACGGCGGCCAGAAGAATCATCTTCATGTTGCGTACGCTCCTGAGTTGGTGCGCTCGGGCGCCCGCGCCATTGCGGGCTGGCCCGGCGCGGCTGGACTAGCAAGCGGCCCCGCGGCGCGCACGAAAAAACGCGGCCCGGGTGGGCACGAACCTCACCGCCTCCGCGCGGGCGCGGGCCTGGGGGCGCGCCGGCGCCGCAGGGCGAAGAGGATGCCGGTGGCCACGAAGAACGCGGCCGAGATGCCCAGGTTGCGCCACCGGATGCGCGCCCGGCCGTCGACGGGCGGGGCCACCTTCAGCGGGTCCGGCTGGGTGCCGCGGAGCCGGAGCGCCTCCTGGAGCGCCTCCACCGGGACGGCGAACTCCAGGTTGCCCATCGTCCCCATCCCGCTGGAGAAGATGCCGATCACCTCGCCGGCGGCGTTCACCACCGGCGATCCGCTGGCGCCCTGGGCGCTGCTCACGTTGAGCTGGAGCAGCTTCCCGTTCGCGTCGTCGTACTTCTCCACCTCCCCGGAGCCGTCCTGGAAGTCCTTGTCCAGCCCGTGCTCGCGGATGGCGGAGATGAAGCCGGTGGTCACCGTCCAGCCCAGGTTCAGCGGCGCCCCGACGAGGAGGATGGGGACGCCCTCCTGCAGGCCCTCGGTGGTGCCCAGCGCCAGCGCGGGGTAGCCGCCGCCCTCGATCTGGAGCAGGGCCACGTCCCGCTTGGGGCTGTAGCCCACCTCGCCCAGCACCTTTCGCTTGGTGCCGTCCTTGAACTCGGCCACCAGCGTGGCGCCGCCCACGTCGATGACGTGCTTGTTGGTGGCCACCACGCCGGAGGCGTCCACCACGAACCCGCTGCCGATGGAGAGCACGTCTCCGGCGGCGTCCAGCCCCTTGATGCGCACCACGGACGCCTTCACCCGCTGCATCAGCTCCGGCGTGATCTCCCCGGCGCCGGACGCGAGTGGAACCAGCGCGGACAGCAGCAACGCGTGCACGCCGCGGACGGTAGCAAAGTCCGTCAGTGGAGGTAGCGGTCGGAATCCGACGGCATGTTGCGCTGGCCGGAGATGACGCTCAGCCGGCGCGAGCGGCGCCTCACCTGCCGCTCCAGCCAGAGAGACTGCACCTTGACCCACAGCTTCCGCGGGCTGCCCCACCGCATGTAGCCGTAGCACATGGCCAGCGCGAGCGCGTCCGGCACCACCAGCGCGATGCCCAGGGACAGGGGCACCCCCTGCGGGCGGCCGACGAGGGCCTGCAGCGCCACGAAGCCGACGCCGATGGCGGCCAGCGAGTTGCCCGCCATCGGGATGCCCCAGAAGTTCGCCTCCCCGCGGCCGATGTAGAGGCCGTAGAGCACCCAGATGGACCCCGCCAGGGCCCAGCCGCCGGTGAGCGGGAGGTGGCGCATCGGGCTGTACAGGAAGGCGGCGCCCACCGTGAGCGGGCCGGTGATCAGCATCACCGCCGCCAGCACCGAGAACATCCGCCGGCGCCCCCACCACGACTCCAGGGCGCCGCCCATGGACCAGATGACGATGGCGCCGAAGACGACCCCCATCACGGAGAAATCCACCGGGATGAAGGTCACCAGCTGCCACAGGGTGAAGTCCGTCATCACCTGGCCGGGCACCAGGCGCAGGGAGAAGTCGGTGGAGTCCTCGATCAGCCTGGCGACCACCGACCCGGCGACGAACACCGCCGCCAGCTTGGCGGACACCGTGTGCAGCGACGGCATCTCGAACTGGACTCGGCGGCGCGGTGGAGCCATATGCCCACAAAGCTGGCCGGGCCGGCCGCTTTTCGCAAGTCGAAGCGCGCGCCTACTTCTGTCGGTAGAACAGCGTGATCGTCAGACAGTGGAACTCCTTGTCCGACGACTGGGTGACTATCCTGTCGACGATCTCCACGTTCTGGTTGTCCTTGAGCCACCTGGTGATCGTCTCACCCATTTGCTCGCGGTCCCGCGCCAGCGTGGTCGAGAAGACCTTGATCCCCGTGAATATCGGCTGCGCCATGCCCCGCCTCGTCCGTGGCCTACCTGCCTGATTAGCTCGAAAGCCGTTTGCCCTTCAACATCGCTCCGCGTGCGGGCAAGCCGTGGGAAGCCACCACTTCCAGGATTTCCTCGTCCTTGAGCGTCCAGCTGCACGTCTTGGCGCGCTTGAGGATGTCCTGGCAGAGGGACTCGTCGCAGGGGATGCCGCGCTTCTCCAGCCAGTACTTCACGTTGCTCATCCCGCTCATGTGGCCGATCTCGATCTGCTGGTGCTTGCCGAACTCGCCGGCCGGCACGCCCGAGTAGACCCGGTCCGCCAGCCACTCGTCGCCGCGCTTCTGCGCCTTGATGATGGCGGCGGCGTGCACGCCGGTGGCCGTGCGGAAGGCGTCCGACCCGGAGAGCGGGTAGTTCACCGGGACGGGGATGCGGCAGGCCTGGGAGACCTTCTGCACGTACGGCACCAGCTTGGAGAGGTCGTGGTCGAACCAGCCCATCAGCTTGAGGTTGAGCAGGAGCTGGTCCATGGACGTGTTGCCCACGCGCTCGCCCACGCCCAGGCCGCAGCCGTGGATCCGCACCGCGCCCGCCTCCAGCGCGGCGATGGCGTTGGGCACCGCCAGCCCGCGGTCGTTGTGGCCGTGCCACTCCAGCTTCACGTCCCCGGCGCCGATGCCGGCCATCAACCCCCTGGCCCAGCCCACCAGCGCGCGGGCGCCCTCCGGGGTGGCGTGGCCCACGGTGTCGCAGAGCACCAGCCGGGCGGCGCCGTGCTCCACCGCGGCCCGGAAGATGGGGTCCAGCGTGGCGGGCGAGGAGCGCGCCGTGTCCTCGGTGACGTAGGCGACCTCCAGGCCCTCCTTCACCGCGAAGTCGATCGCCTCCACCGAGGTGCGGACGATGAAGTCCACGTCCCAGTCCTCGGCGAACTGGCGGATGGGGGAGGAGCCGATGAAGGTGTACAGGACCAGCTTCTGCCCGCTGCGCTGCTGCGCTTCGGCGACGGGCTTGATGTCCGCCAGCACGGTGCGGGCGGCGGCGCCGGGGGAGACCTTCAGCTTCCGCTTCTGGATGTAGCGGCACATGGCCACCACGTCGTCGAAGGCGCGCTGGCCGGCGCCGGGGAGGCCGACGTCCGCGGACCGGATGCCCAGCGCGTGCATCAGCTCCAGGATCTCCAGCTTGTCCTCCAGCGCCGGGTCGGTCACCGAGGGGGACTGCAGGCCGTCGCGCAGCGTCTCGTCGAAGAGGTCGAACGCGTGGGCCGGGCGCGGGCGGGGCTGCACGACGTTCCAGTCGTAGATGATCTCCTGCTCCAGCGGCCGGTGCTTCGGCGTTTTCATGGCGCCGCGTTTCACCTCAGGCGGTGCGGCCGGCCCGGCGGGCCTGGCAGCTCAGCTCGTCCTTGCACGCGGGCCCCAGGCCGTCCGGGTGCGGGCCCAGCGGGGTCTTGTCGGACTCCTCCACGCCGCAGAGCACACACTTGCGCTTGCGATTCTTGCGCTCGGCGCGGCGCTGCTCGGCGATGGCCTTGGCCCGCTCCCGCGCCTTCTTGCCGTCCTCCGTTTCGCTCATTTCGGTCCCTTTAGAGCGCTTCGACCAGGAGAGCAATGCCTTGCCCGCCCCCGATGCAGGCGGAGCCGATGCCGTAGCGCGCCCCCCGGCGCTTCAGCTCATACAACAGATGCATCGTGATGCGGGCCCCGGACGCGCCCAGCGGGTGCCCCACCGCGATGGCGCCGCCGTCCACGTTGGTGCGGTCGCGCGGCAGCCCCAGCTCCTTCTCCACCGCCAGGTACTGCGGGGCGAACGCCTCGTTCACCTCGAAGAGGTCCACGTCGGAGAGCTTGATCTCCGCGCGGTCCAGCAGGTTCCGGACGGCCGGCGCGGGGCCGATGCCCATGATGGTCGGGTCGCACCCGGCCACGCCCCAGCTCACCAGCCGGCCGATGGGCTGCCACCCCTTCTTCTCCGCGGCGGACCGCGAGGCCATCACCATCGACCCGGCGCCGTCGCAGATGCCGGAGGCGGCGCCCGCGTGCACCACGCCGTCCTTCTTGAACACCTTGGGGAGCTTCTTCAGGCCCTCCAGGGTGGTCTCGGGGCGGTTGTGCTCGTCGCGCTCGAAGAGGGTGACGCCCTTCTTCGCCTTCAGCTCCAGCGGGAAGGTCTCGCTCTTGAAGCGGCCCGCCTCCTGCGCGGCGGCGAAGCGGCGCTGGGAGAGGACGGAGTACTCGTCCACCGCGTCCTGGGAGATCTGGTACTGGACCGCCAGGTTCTCGGCGGTGATCGCCATCGGCGCGGAGGTGTAGCTGTCGGTGAGCGCGCTCCAGAGCGAATCCTCCAGGCCCCCCTTGCCCAGCGGGAGGCCCCAGCGCGCCCCGCGGATGACGTGCGGCGCCTGGCTCATGGACTCCGTGCCGCCGGCGAGGACGACCTGCGCCTGGTCGGTGAGGATCAGCTCCGCGGCGGTGACGAAGGCCTGGAAGCCGGAGCCGCAGAGGCGGTTCACGCCCAGGGCCGGGACGGGAATCGGCACGCCCGAGCGCAGGCCCACGTGGCGCGGGAGGTAGATGGCGTCCGCGGAGGTCTGGATGACGTTGCCGTAGACGACGTGCTGGACGTCCTCGGGGGAGACCTTGGCCTGCGCGAGGGCCGCCTTGGCGGACTCCACGGCGAGGTCGGTGGCGGTGAGGTCCTTGAGCGCGCCGCCGAAGGTGCCGAACGGCGTCCGCTTGCCGGACAGGAACCAGATCTCGTCGTCCTTGGTCTTGGAAACGCTTCGCATCTACGCGGCTCCTCCCAGTGCGTCGAAGACGTGCGGGCCGTGGTGGCGGATGGCGGGCACCAGGCCGCCCTCCCGCTGCAGCGCCTGGACGATGGGGCTGGGGCGTTCGGCCTTGAAGGTCTGCCCGGAGGCGACGTGCGTCACCGCGCCGGCGGCGAGGTCGATGGAGAGCTCCGCGTCCTCGGCGGCCAGCTCGTGGAAGCGCGGGTCGGTGACGACGAGGTACGGCAGCGCGTCGTTGACCAGGTTGCGCTTGTGGATGAACGCGTAGCTCTTGGCGATGACGGCCTGGATGCCGGCGCCGCGGAGCGCCCACACCGCCTGTTCGCGCGAGCTGCCCGACCCCCAGCCGACCCCCGCCACCACGACGGTCCGCCCCGCCTGCGCCCGCGGGTAGAACTCCGGGCGGACGTGGTGGAAGGCGTGCGGGCCGATCTCCTCCAGCGCGGTGAGGTGGCAGAACTCGCCCGGGATGATCGCGTCCGTGTCCACGTTGTCGCCGAAGCGCTGGACGCGGCCGCGGAGCGCGCTGGCGGAGGTGGTGGTGGCGGCGCCGGTCGCGGTGGCGCCGGCCGGGGGCGGGGTGACCTGGATCTCCGGCTCGGAGGGATGGACCTCCGGCGCGCGGCGGAGCGAGGGGCGCTCGAGGATCTCGTTGAAGCGGTCGCGGTCCACGCGGTCCAGCAGCGGGCGCGGATCCGCCAGCGCCATCTCCACGGAGGAGGCGGCGACGGTGGCGCCGGTGGCGAGCCAGGCGAGGGAGCCCTGCCCCATCCGGTTCTCGTAGTTGCGGTTCTGGGAGGTGAGCCAGACCTCGCCGGGGAGCGCCTTCTCGGAGGCCACGCCCAGGCACATCGAGCACCCCGGCGCGCCGATGCGGAAGCCCGCGCGCTGGTAGAGGTCCCAGAGGCCGGCCTGCTTCAGGCGCGCCTGGATGGAGAGGTCGCCGGGGACCACCAGCTTCTTGGCCGAGGCCGGGAGCGGCGCGCGGCCCTTCATCGCCTGCTCCAGGATGAGCGCGCCGAGGACCAGCTCCTCCTCGGTGGTGGTGCAGGCGCCGATGAAGCAGCCGTCCAGCTTCATCCCCAGGTGCTCCGAGACGGGGAAGACGTTGTCGGGGGAGAAGGGCTTGGCGACCAGCGGCTGGAGCTTGCGGAGGTCGATGGCGTGGCGCTCGAGGTACGGCGCGTCCGGGTCGGCGCGGAAGTAGAGCGCGGCGCCGTTCTCGGACGGGCGGCGGGCCAGCCACTGGGCGATGACCTCGTCCGCCTCGAAGATGCCGTTGAGGCCGCCGAACTCGGCGGTCATGTTGGCGATGGTGAAGCGGGTGTCGGTGGAGAAGCGGCGGGCGGCGTCCCCGCGGTACTCCACGCTGCGCTCCATGGCGACGGTGTTGCGGCGCAGCTCGCCCAGCGTCTGGAGGATGACGTCCTTGCCGCCGAAGCCGAACGGGAGGTCGCCGAGGTACTCGACGGAGATCGCCTCCGGGACCTCGATCCACGACTGGCCCAGCACCATGGCGGCGGCGATGTCCGCCCCGCCCAGGCCGATGGAGAAGGCGCCCATCCCGCCGTGCGAGGAGGTGTGCGAGTCCGCGCCGAGCACCACCTGCCCGGGCTGCACGAGGTCCCGGTAGAACTTGGTGTGCAGGATGGTGACGTTGGCGTCGTAGAAGTGGCGGAGCTTCGCCTCGGCGGCGAAGTCGCGGGAGAGCTGGGTCAGCTTCTGCGCGCGCTTGTCGGTGGCGAGGGTGACCGGGTCGACGGTGTGGTCGACGGCGAGGAAGAAGCGGTCCGGGTCGTGGATCTTCGGGCGGCCCAGCGCCTGGTAGGTGCGGTCCATCCCGTTCCAGGCCAGCTCGGAGGCGATGGTCCAGTCGACGCGGACCTGGAGGATGTCGCCGGCCTGCACCCACGGGCGCGTCAGGCCGCGCGCGTGGTGGGCGAGGATCTTCTGGGTCAGCGTCATCGGCTTCCGGCCTGCTCGGCCGGAGGTCTGCTCGGCGGTCATGGTGGCGGGGCTAGTTACACCAAAGGGTAACGGCGTGCAGTGGTCGTCGCCCGGGTGTGTTTGCGCGCTGCGGCACGCAGGTCCGGGCGTGGCGCGTTTCGCCCGGTCGGCGGGGGAGGTGGCGACCGTTGCTTCTGGCCATCCAGGCAGCTCCGTGATCTCTTGAAGGGCGACCGGGAGGGGGAGGCGTGCCGCCGCATCGCTGGAGCTTCTTTCGCGCGGGCGGGTTCGACCAGGTCCGCCTGGATACGGGCGCCGACTTCGCCGCGCTGGCCGAGCTGGATCCGAAGCTGTGGGTCGCGCTGAGCTGCCCCACCACGGGCGTGGAGATCGACTCGCACACGCTGGCGCTGCTGGACGAGGACAAGGACGGGAGGGTGCGGTTCCCGGAGGTGCTCGCCGCGTTGAAGTGGGTGGTGGGGGCGCTGAAGACGCCGGACCTGCTGGCGAAGGCGCCGGAGCGGTTGCCGCTGGATGCGATCAACGACGCCACCGAGGAGGGGCGGCGGCTGGTGGCGTCGGCGAAGCAGATCCTCCAGGGGCTGGGCCGCGCGGGAGAGGCGGCGATCGCGCCGGCGGAGACCGCGGACACGGTGCAGATCATCGCCCGGACGCTGTTGAACGGCGACGGGGTGCTGCCGCCCGAGTCGGCTGGCGACGACGCGGTCGCGGCGGGGGCGCTGAAGGAGATCATGGCGGTGCTGGGGACCGCCAAGGACATGAGCGGCCTGGTGGGCGCCGACGCTCCGCGGATCCGTCAGTTCTTCACCGAGGCGAAGTCGCTGGTGGACTGGTGGAAGAAGTCCGAGGGCGACGGGAAGGTGATGCCGCTGCACGAGGCCACGCTGCCCGCCTGGGAGGCGCTGCAGGCGGTGCGCGGGAAGGTGGACGACTTCTTCGCCCGCTGCGCCATCGCGGAGATGGTGGACGCGCCGGCGGCGGCGGCGCTCAACCCGTCGGAGGAGGAGTGGACCGCGCTGGCGCGCGAGGAGCTCTCCGGGACGCACGCGCGGCTCGCCAGCCTGCCCGTGGCGAAGGTAGCGGCGGGCGCGGTGCTGCCGCTGTACGGAAAGGTCAACCCCGCCTGGAGCGAACGGGTGGAGCGCTTCCGGGTGGCGTGCGTGGCGCCGCTGCTGGGCGACCACCGGCAGCTCTCCGCGGCGGAGTGGGTCCAGGTGAAGGAGCGGTTCGCCGCGCACGGGGCGTGGCTGGCGACGAGGCCGAAGTCGGCCATCGACGCGGTGCCGCTGGCAAGGCTGCGGGAGCTGGTGGAGGGTCCGGCGGAGGCGTCGCTGGAGGCGCTGCTGGCGAAGGAGAAGGCGCTGGAGCCGGAGGTGAAGGCGATCACCTCGGTGGACCGGCTGGCGCACCTGGTGCGGGACCTGAAGCCGCTGCTGGACAGCTACGTCTCGTTCCGGGACTTCTACGGGCGGCTGCGGAAGGCGGCGTTCCAGGCGGGCACGCTGTACCTGGACGCGCGGAGCATGGACCTGTGCCTGCGGGTGGAGGACGTAGGGAAGCACGCCGCCCTCGCCGCGCAGTCCATGGCGTGCCTGGCGTATTGCGAGTGCAAGCGCCCCAACGCGGAGACGATGAACGTGGTGGCGGCGCTGACCGGCGGCGATTCGGATTTCCTCTCGGTGGGGAGGAACGGGGTGTTCTTCGACCGGAAGGGGCGGGACTGGGACGCCACGGTGGTGAAGCTGGTGATCGCGCCGATCAGCGTGAGGCAGGCGTTCTTCGCGCCGTACAAGCGGCTGGCGCGGTTCATCACCGAGCAGGTGGAGAAGTTCGCGGCGTCGAAGGACAAGGAGCAGGACGCGACGCTCGCCTCCGGGGTGACGGAGGCGGGGCCGGAGAAGCAGCCGACCCCGTTCGACGTGGCGAAGTTCGCCGGCATCTTCGCCGCCATCGGCCTGGCGGTAGGGTCAATCGGCGGCGCGCTCGCGTCGGCGGCGGGGGGCCTGTGGGCGCTGCGGTGGTGGCAGATGCCGCTGGCGCTGGCGTTCGCGCTGTTGGTCATCTCCACGCCGTCCATGTTGCTGGCGGCGATGAAGCTGCGGCTGCGGAACCTGGCGCCGCTCCTGGACGCGTGCGGGTGGGCGATCAACTCGCGCGTGTTCATCAGCATTCCGTTTGGAGCCACGCTGACCCAGCTGGCGTCGCTGCCGCCCGGAAGCTCGCGCTCGCTGTACGACCCGTACGCCAGGAAGTCGGCGCGCTGGCCGTGGGTGGTGCTGGCGGTGGCGGCGCTGGGCGCGGCGGGGTGGTGGCTGTACCGCACCGGCCGGCTGCCCGAGTGGTTCCCCTCCGCGTTTCCGAAGCCCTGAGTTTCCGTTTCCGAAGCCCTGCCCCCTGGAGTCCGCATGCTCTCTGCCGTCGTGGTCTTGCTGCTGTCGCAGTCCGAGCCCGCCGCCGCCGCGAAGCCGCCCCCTCCGGAGGAGGATGAGAAGGCGGTCCTGAAGGAGATCCGCGACGCGACGCGGAGGTTGGCGGAGGCAGCGGAGCGGATCTCGCCCCCGCCGCCGCCGGAGGCCCCGCCCAAGCCGCCCAGCAAGTGGGTGACGAACGTGACGGGAGGGTTGACCTGGGTGACGGGGAACGTGACGTCGTTCGCGTTCGTGGGGAACGCGTCGACGACGCGGAAGGTGGACAAGACGATCTTCGTGGCGAAGGCGTCCGCGGGGTACGGGGAGAAGTTGATCGACCCGTCGGTGGGGCCGAACGAGGTGCTGCTGTACCAGATGGGCCTCTCGGCGCAGTTCGACTACCGCTTCACGCCGCTGATCTCGGCGTTCCTGGGCGCGGGCATCGACGCGGACCACGTGAAGAGCGTGGAGCACCGCGAGTACGGAGACGCGGGGCTGGGGGTGCTGTGGCTGGATGCGAAGGAGGGGCCGGCGGGGAAGCAGTACCAGAAGGTGCTGCTCAAGACGGACCTCAACATCCGCGTGCAGCCGGAGTCGCGGTTCCAGTACTACCCGGTACCGAGGCAGCTGGATGATTCGCTGCTGGTGGGGCCGCGGTTGGCGGGGGTGTTCGGGTACGCGGTGAACGCCACCACGACGTTCGGGGAGGAGTTGGAGTTGCTGCCCAATGTCCTCGGGCAACCGCGACTGCTGGTGAATAGCCTGACGAAGGTGTCGGTGGGGTTGAGCACGTTGCTGGCGCTCAACGCGTCCTTCGCGGCGAAGTTCGACTCGCAGCCGGCGGAAGGAAAGAAGCCTATCGACACGGTGCTGTCGCTGGGGCTGGAAGCGAACTTCTAGCGCTCAGCGGATCTCGGCGAGCATCTCGCAGAGAGCCCGGAAGCTACTGGAGAGGCAGGCCGGGACGATCGAAGCCGTCCAGTGAAGGGTCCTTGTCGCCAGTCACGATGACCGCAACTGGGACCATGTCCGCGAGGATGACCAGGCCGTAGAGCCAGGCCAGCGTCTCTCTAGGGTCCCGTCTCCCCGAAGATCATCAACCCGCGCGCCGACTCCGCCACGTAGATGTTGCCGTCGCCCGGCACGCGCACGCCCATGGCGCTGTCGTAGAAGTTGTTCCCCCGGCCGACGTCGAACGGCCGCCAGGTGTTGTAGTAGCCGGTCTGGGTGGGTTGGCCGGGGTCGCTCACGTCCAGGATCCGCAGGCCGGATTGATAGTGGGCCAGGTAGAGCTTGGTCCCCACCAACTGCATGTGGTGCATCGACTGGTGCGGCCGCCCGTTCGACCACTCTCCCAGGACCGACGGCGCCAGCGGATCCGTGAAGTCCAGCGCGCGCACGTGCCCGGACCAGCCCTCACCTCCTTCGAACGCCACCGTGCGCCCGCCGATGCTCGCCGCCTGGCTGGATTCGCTGGCGACGCCGGCGGCGCTTGCGGGGATCGCGCCGAGCGGTGCCGGCGGCATGGCAAAGACCTTCAACCCCTGCGCCCCTTGGCTCACGTACATCCGGCTGTCGAAGAAGGAGGTGCCCCGCACGTCCGTGGCCTGCGCCCGGTACCTCAGGTTCGGCGACGCAGGCGTCGAGATGTCGAACACCAGGACCTCTCCGGTCGGCGCCGGCGAGCTCGCGAAGAGGCGGCTGGTCCCAGGATCGAGCTCCAGCGAATGGACTTCGACGTCGTCCGCCGGGACCTGCCCGAGCCGCGCGGGCGCCGCCGGGTTGGTCACGTCGTAGAAGATCACCCCGTGCTTCTGGCTGGCGACGTACAGCGTGTTCCCGAAGACCTTCGCGTCGCGCCAGTCATCCCCCGTCTCCTCCACCCTCGCCGTCAGCAACGGCGTGGCCGGCGCGGTCACGTCGAACACCACCACCCCGCCCGTCCGCGCCGCCACGTACGCCCACCGCCCCTCCACCCAGACCTCCGACGCGGTCCCCTTCTGCAGCGCCGTCTCGCTCACCAGCGCCACGTTCTGGAAGGTCATCTCGTTCGCCCCCCAGTCCACCCACTCCGCCTCGAACGTCCCCTCGTCCACCTTCACCCCATCCACGCACGACTGCGCCTGCCCGGTGACGTGGAAGGTGCTCTGCCCCTCGCACCCCGCGAACGCCAGTCGCCGCTGGCTGCCACCCTCGGTGGTCGCCAGCGCGAAGTAGAACGCGCCGTTGGCCACGAACTTCGATGTCGCCGCCCGACCGTCGATCTTCTCCGCCCCCTGCACCACCGTATTGATGACCGACACGGAGCTGGCGCCGCTCGCCCAGGTGATCCCCGTGTTGAACACGCCCCCCAGGAGCACCTGGTTCAGCGTGCCCTGGTTGCACGCCGACAGGTCGAACGACCTCAGGTCCCCGCAGGCCGGCGCAGGGGTCGGCTCCGGGCACGCGGTCAGCAGGAGCAATGGCACAGCGACGGCGACGAGGCGGCGGTCGAGGGAGATCACGGCTCGACGGTAGTCCGACAACTCCATGCGCACCGAGTCTCTTCAGCCAATCGACTCCTGGTACACGGACGCGAAGATCCGTTCCCAGTTGTGTCTGCGGCGGGCCAACGTCTCCCGCGGCCCCGGAAACGTTCGATCCAGCACCTCCAGCTCCGACATCTTCTCCAGCGTCACCAGCCGCCAGTCCGGCAGCCGCCCCGAGTGGCTCTTCCCCTCCACCTGGTACACCAGCACCCGGTCCACGTCCTTCAGGGTGCCGTAGTCGTGCGGCTCCGCGACGCGCACCAACCCGTCCAGCACGAACCGGATCAGCCGCCGCCCGGCGATCGCCTCTCGAAGCATCCGGTCGACGTCCGGATTCACCGCGGCGCCACCTTCCCCGCGATCACCTCCGCCAGCTTCCGGATGCTCTCCGGCGCGCAGCCCTCCGCCTTGTTGTTCACCATCACGTAGACCTCCGCGCCCTCCCGCACCGCGTCCACCGCCAGGGTCGCCAGCTGTTCCCTCCGCCCGGGGTCCTCCTCCACCAGCCGGTTGAACGGCTCGTACTTCTGCCGAGCGCCCTCGTGCGTCACCCCGGGCGGGTGGAGCCACCTCGCCACCAGCACCCGCCTCACCGCCGCCGGCAGCCGCTCCCGCTGCTCCAGCACGTCCGGCATCCGCCCCCAGACGTTGAAGCAGTGCACCGCGCCCGCGTCCGCCAGCGCGCGCCCGTACGCCTCGGTGAGCAGTTCCTCGTTCCGCAGCTCCACCGCGTACACCGGCCCCTTCGGCAGCTTCGCCAGGAACCCGTGCAGCTTCTCCGCGAACCGCTGCGGCGACCGCACCTCGAACGGCGAGAACTGGAACAGCAGCGGGCCCGCCTTCTCCCCCAGCCCCTCCACGAACGGCCCCACCACCGCGTCCGCCGCCCACGCCGGGTCCAGCAGCCGCGGGTTCCGCTGGCCCGCCCTCGCGCCGAACCGCGCGTGCGCCGGGTACGTCACCACCGTGCAGTCTTGGCTCGCCTTGGTCGGGAACCGGAACCCCTCCGGCACCTGCGCCGCGAACCCGGCGAACGTCGAGGCGGGGAGCGGCTCGTAGAAGGTGCGGTCGATCTCCATCGCCCGCAGCAGCGGATGCTTCGAGTACGCCGTCAGCCCCCGCCCCAGCAGCAGCGCCGGCCGCGTCCCCGGCGCGTACACCAGCCCCGGCCCCGTCCACCCCGGATACACCCACGACTGCCCGCCCATCCTCAAAACCCCAGGCAGCCGCGACGCCACCGCGCGGACCTCCTCCGACACCGGCGCCGGCTCCAGGTCGTCCGCGCCGGTGCCCTGCCCTGGCTCGAACAGCGTGAGCTGCATCGACCCCAGAATGCCCGCTTCCGGGACCTGCACAAGGATCGTGACCACCGCCCCGGTCGAAATTTCTTGACCCCCCGCCGGCGCCCTCAAGTCGGCTACGCTTCCGTCGTCCAGCGAACAGGAGCACGCCGATGTCGCGAGTGGCCTGGGTCCTCCTCCTCACCTCGTCCCTGGCGATGCCCGCCTACGCGCAGCAGTACGGCCCGTGCGGCGGCGTGGTGACCCACCTCTGGATGCCCCAGCCCAACGGCTCCATCACCATCGGCGGAGGGGGCAGCTCCCCGGCCCCAGGCAACGGCGGCGGTGGGAACGGGGGCGGCGGCACGCACGAGGCCACCCCGGTCAGCGGCGGTTCCTCCAGCGGCGGCGGTGGAGGCGGGGGCGACGCGGCGGTGCTCGTCCTGCTCGTGGTGGCCGCGGCGGCGCTGCCCATCGTGGTCTACGCCATCGACGAGGACGCCCGGCCCGACGTGGCGCAGTGCTGGGCCGTTCCCGAGGAGCGCGTCGCCTTCTACGGCGGCACCACCTCCGAATTCGGCCTGGCCCCGTTCCTCGGCGCGCGCGGGCTGCTGAACTGGAATGCCCTGGGCATCGAGGGTGGCGGCGAAGGCTCGCGACTGGGCGCCTCCTTCGACGTGCACGGCGCCGTCCTCGCCCGCATCCCGCCCAAGCAGCACATCGAGTTCGCGCTCGGCCTCGGCGGGCGCCGGCTCTACACCCTCGCCGGCTCGCAGAGCTGGTTCGAGGTCTCCCTCCCCCAGCGCTACACCCCCTTCCGCTGGAACGCCCTCGAGCCCGGCATCTCCTTCGACCTCCGCCCGTCCTTCCTCTGGAACCCCAGCGGCGTCTGGGACGTGCGCCTGGAGGCCGCCATCGTCTTCCCGCTGGGCCCGTACGCCTCCATCGACGTCGGGGGCCGCGCGTACACCTTCCAGGGCGGCGTCCAGGGCGGCGCGATGCTGGGGATGCAGCTCAGCCTCTAGAGCCCACCAACCCGCTACAGCCGGATCCGGTCCGCCACCGCCTTCGCCGCGTCCGCGGTGCTCAGCGACCCGCCGATGTCGCGGGTGCACTGCTCGTCCGCCACCGCCTGCGCCACCGCCTTCTCCAGCGCGCGCGCCTCGGCGACGTGTCCCAGCTCCTCCAGCATCAGGGCCGTCGTCAGGAACATCGCGATCGGGTTGACGATCCCCTTCCCGGCGATGTCCGGCGCCGACCCGTGCACCGGTTCGAACAGCGGCGTCGAGTCCGGGTTCAGGTTCGCCGAAGGCGCCACGCCCATCCCGCCCGTCAGCGCCGCGCCCAGGTCGGTGAGGATGTCGCCGAACAGGTTGGTGGTGACGATCACCTCCAGCGACTCCGGCTTCACCACCATCTGCATCGCCATCGCGTCGACGTAGAGGTGCTTCGCCTCGACGCCGGGGTACTCCTTCGCCACCTCGCGGAACACGCGCAGCCACAGCTCGTGCGCGGCGATGGCGTTGGACTTCTCCGCCACCGCGACCTTCGTCTTCCCGTTCTTTTTCGCCCACGCGAAGGCGGCGCGGATGATCCGCTCCACGCCCTTCCTGGTGTGGATCTCCTCCGCCAGCGCCACCTCGTCCAGCGTGCCCCTCTTCAACCACCCGCCGATGGCGTTGTAGAGGCCCTCGGTGTTCTCGCGGAACACCACGAAGTCCAGCTCCTTCTGCCCCTTCCCCTTCAGCGGCGAGAGCCGGTCGTGGAGCAACCGGCAGGGCCGGAAGTTCACGTACAGGTCCAGCCCGAACCTCAACCCCAGCAAGATCTCCCGAGCGTGCGCGTTGTCCTTCACCCGGGGGTCGCCCACCGCGCCGAACAAGATCGCGTCGTAGTCGCGGCGGAATTCCTCGATCTGCCCGGGCGGCAGCCCCACCCCGTCCTTCAGCCACCGCTCCGCCCCGAAGTCGAAGTGCTTCAGCTCCAGCCCGAGCGACCGCTGCCGGCTCAGCGACTCCAGAACCGGGACCACCTGCGCTGCCACCTCGATCCCCGCGCCGTCGCCGGGGATCACCGCGATGCGTGCCATGCGCCGCCTCCTATCACGGCGGGGGCGGCTCGCTCTCGCCGGTGAAGTCGCGCAACCGCCGGTAGTCCTGGTACTGCAGTTGCAGCGTCAGCGCGTCCCCGCGCATCACCTTGGTGTTGCCGCGCGGGTGGAGCACCTCCTCCTCGCCCTTGCGCTCCAGGGACAGCGTCAGCCCGCCGAACTTGTCCCGCACCTCCGAGAGGGTGAGCTCCGGCAGCCCGTGGTCCGCCACGAACCGGGAGATCACCATCAGGTGCCCGTTCACCTGGAAGGAGTGGAGGATGCGCGGGTCGAGAGCGGAGAGCGCCATCGCCGGCGCGGCCAGGGCGGAGCTGGACAGCGCCTCCGCCTTGAACGTCTCCCGCACCTTGGCCACCAGGTCGTCGTCGAACAGCCGGATGACGACGCGGATGTCCGGGTTCATCTTCCGGGCGTCGAGCGCGACGTTCAAATTCGCCAGGTCGTCGTCGGTGGCGCAGACGATGGCGTCCGCCGCCTCCACGTGGGTGCGCTTCAAGGAACCGGGGCTCTTGATGTCGTCGATCAGCACCGGCACGCCCTTGTCGCGGAGGATGGCCACGAAGGGCGCGTCCTCCCGCTTCTCGATCACGCACACCTCGCGCCCGAGCGCGAGCAGTTGCTCGCTCACCCGGAAGCCGATCCTTCCGGCGCCGCACACCACCACGTGCTTGCGCATCGTCTGGGAGACCACGGCGATCCACTCCTTGTCGTCGCGATGCTTGGCGAAATAGAGGTAGGCGAAGCGCACCATCCCATCCACCAGCACGATGATCCCGAACGGCGGGATGGCGAAGTCGAGCGCCTCCAGCACCGGGTTGGGCACGTACGGCAGGGACGGCTGCCCGTAGAGCAGGAAGTAGACGTGGTGGATGGCCTGCCCGTAGCTGATCCGGTGCCCGTCCGGGTCCACGTAGAGCACCCGGAAGATGAGCGGCGCGGCGAGGAACAGCACCGTCCCCAAGAGCACCGTCACCCGGAAGCGCGTCACCAGCGCCCAGAGGTACCGGAGGTTCGCGGCCAGGGTGCGGTGGAAGCGGCGCGTCGCCATCGACCGCGCCCGTCTAGCACATCCCCGCGCTCATCCCTGGGTGATGGCGCCCCCGCCCCCGGCCTCGGCGGCCTGCATCCGCGCGCGGCGGCGCTCCACCAGCCACACCGCGAGGACGCCGATCTCGTAGCAGAGGATCATCGGCCCGGCCATCAGCGACAGGTTGATGGCGTCTCCGGTGGGGGTGATGACCGCCGCGATGATCAGGCAGACGATGATCGCGTGGCGCTGGTACTTGAACAGCCAGCGCGACTTCACCAGCCCCACCACCGCCAAGAGCGCCATCACCAGCGGCATCTCGAAGATGATGCCCAGCGCCAGCTCCAGCAGCAGCACCAGCGAGAGCTGCTCGCTCATGGTGAGCATGGGCCGGGTCCAGGCCTCGGAGTGGTAGCGGGAGGCCCCGCTGGCGATGGCCTTCTCCAGCTTCCACACCGAGGCGATCTGCTCGGCGCGGGTGGGGGCGGCGGAGGCCAGCACGGCGGCGGCCTGGTCCAGCGCCTTGCTGGCGGCGACCAGGTCGCCCTTCTCGCGCAGCCCCAGCGCCTCCAGCCGCTTCTCCATCACCGTCCGGAGCACCGGCTTGGCGGCGCCGCGCTCCCAGTCCGCCACCGCGTCCACCATCCGCCCCAGCGCGTCCACCCGCGCGGTCATCTCCACGCTGGAGGTGGTGGGGGCGGCGCCGTCGCCGGTCTTCCCCTCGCCCGTGGCGGTGAGCCCCTCGGTGGCCTTGGCCGCCATCGCGCCGGCCTGCTCGGCGTCGCCGAAGCGCAGGTAGCGCAGCGCCTCCGCCTCCTGCGTGCGCGCGCTCTCCAGCCGCTCCTCCAGCGGCGCCGAATCCCCCTCGGTGAGGAGGAACTTGAACATCGTCGGCAGCAGCATGAAGTAGCAGAACGCCGCGCCGGTCACGAACGCCAACGAGCCGAAGAACACGAAGGGCGCGGCGAAGCGGCGCTCGGAGGGGTACAGGCCGGGAGAGACGAAGCCCCAGATCTGCCAGAGGATGACCGGGGTGGTGAGGAAGATGCCGGCGTAGAGGCCGACCTTCATCAGCACGTTGATCTCCTCGATCCCCGACGTGTAGATGAGCGACCGCGCCTCCTCCGGGAGCGCCTGCAGCACCGGGCGCATCAGGATGCCGAAGATGGGCCGGGAGAAGACCAGGCCCACCACCGCGAGCACGCACACCGCCACCACGCACTTGAGGAGGCGCCCGCGCAGCTCCTCCAGGTGATCGG
Organism: Myxococcaceae bacterium; assembly: GCA_035637895.1. Lineage (GTDB taxonomy): Bacteria > Myxococcota > Myxococcia > Myxococcales > Myxococcaceae > DASRBA01. Next base: position 1,512 of record DASRBA010000244.1, on the reverse strand, counting down.
ACAGCGACATCCGCAGCTCGCCCGCGCCCTCACCCTCCTGGCCTTCGCCCTCCGGCGCGCCTTGCAGCCGATCCGCGAGGCTCACGCGCCGTCCTCCGGGTCGCTCCCGGTGGGGATCAGCGTCTTCCGGTCGTTCGTCTCGTTCCCGGTGGGGACCAGCGTCGGGCGCTCACGGCGCGCGGGGACGGTGCCGTCGGGCGGCTCGGGAGCGCCGGGCCGGAGCGAGGTGACCTGCCCGTGGCCCGGCGGAGCGCCGGGCGCCGACGCCGGACCGGGGCTGCCGGGGTTGGTCGGCTGGGACGCCACCGCCATGAGCGCGGCCGGTGGCCGCGGCGCCTGCACCGGGAGGATGCTGTTGGGCTGGCCCTCCAGCTCGGCGGGGTTGGCCTCGGTGTTGAGGTCCTGATCCATCCGGTAGAACTCGCGCTCCACCACGGAACGGACCTCGTCCGTCTGGCGTCTGATCTCCCGCATGAACTTCCCCAGCCCGCGGGCCAGCTCCGGGAGGCGCTTGGGGCCCAGTATCAGCAGCGCCACGACCAGGATGAGGATGACTTCGCCGGGGCCCACATTGAGCATGGTTCTTCGAGACCTCGCCGAAGCGTTTACCAGGTTGGCGACTCCCGGTGTAGAGAGGCGCCGGATGTGGGCTGGACAAGCGCTCGGCCGCGCGCTAGCTCCCAGCACTGGCGCTTTTCCCCAGAGGCGATCCATGCTCTCCCGACCGATGGCACGGCGATCACCCCGCGGAGTCACCCTGGTCCAGGTCGTGGTCGTGGTGGCGCTCATCGCCATGGCGGTGGGCGGGATGACCTACGCGTTCTTCGGCCAGCTCTCCCCGCTCTTCGGCACCGCGGACAAGAACCTCGCCGGCGCGCAGAAGAACCAGGCGAGCGACAAGGGGACCCAGGATCAGGTCTCCGGGCAGTCGGCCTCCGACCCGAACGCCATGCGCAACAGCATGCAGCAGCAGTCGCAGCAGAACTCCAACGCGACGGCGAAGGCGAAGGGCACGCCGTAGCCCGCGGGAGCCGCGCGCCCGAGCCCGCCGCATCGGCGTCCCCTGGGGTCGGGGACTACGCGGCCAACTGCTCGAACCAGTCCCAGCCCCAGCCCCACTCCTGGACCGGCGGCGCCGCGGGCTTCACCGTCCGCTTCGCCGCCTCCACCAGCGCGGCCACGTCCAGCTTGCCGCCGGTGCTCACCTTGCCGGCCAGGTCCGGGTCCTGGCGCGCGGTCTGGAGGATGAGGTCGCGCACCTGGGCCGCGGTGAGCGCGGGGTTGATCCCGAAGGCGAGCGCCGCCGCCCCGGCCACCGCGGGCGTCGCCATCGAGGTGCCGCTCATCCGCTGGCGGCCGCCGCCCGGCGCGGTGGAGACGACGTTCTCCCCCACCGCGGCGATCTGGATGACCTGGTCGCCGTAGGAGGAGAAGGGCGCCAGCTTGTCGTTCGCCCGGTCCATGGCGGCGACGGTGATCTCGTTCGGCAGCCCGAGGTTGCCGAACAGGTCG
>DASRBA010000243.1:0-24925 GCA_035637895.1 Myxococcaceae bacterium | reverse complement strand
CGCGTGGACAGCACGGGCGGGAATGATTCGACGGGGGCTTCGAGCGATGGAGGCACGCCGTTCGCGACCATCCAGGCGGCGGTGGACTTCGCCTCGGCACGCAACGATCCGAACAACGGCGGGAAGAACGTGTGCGTGGCGGTGACCGGCGCGGCGTGCCCGACGACGACGGGGACGGGGACGACGCGCACGTACACGACGACGGGGCCGTTGACGATGCGGGATGGGATTTCGGTGCTGGGCGGCTACACGTCCGCGGGGTGGACGCGGTGCAACACGGCGTTCGTGGACACGCGGATCAATCCGGGCGACGCGCGCGGTGTGCTGTTCGGCACGGGGATCACGAACCCAACCGTGCTGGATGGGTTCACGGTGCTGCGCCAGACGGCGGGGACGACGATGGCGGGCGTGACGGTGGCGGGGGCGCGCGGGGCGGTGATCACCAACGTGTCGATCCCGGTCAACACGACGACCACGTACGCGTACGGGGTGAACGTGCTGGATGGCGGGAGCGCGACGATCACCAACTCGTCGATCCTCGGAGGCGACGGGACGCTGGAGACGATCGGGGTGCGGGCGGTGGGGTCGCAGGTGACGCTGCGGAACAACTGCGCGGCGTACGACGCGGGGATGTGCGACCTGACGGGCGTCGTGAACGGGTGCCTCGCCGGGAACGGGGTGCGCGGGCGGCTGGGGTCGGCGTCCGTGGTCGCCGAGTCGTACGCGGTGCTGCTGCAAGATGCAGTGGGGTCGTCCCTGGAGACGTCGTCGATCTGCGCCAACCGGGGGCAGGAGGGCGCGGCGATCCGCATCAAGGGGAGCGGCGACCAGGTGGTCATCCGCGGGAACAGCATCATCGGCGCGGGTGGGACGGTGGACTCGCACGGGATCTGGGCGGAGGACTGCGGAGGGAAGGCGCCGCGGATCTCCGGGAACACGGTGATCGCGGCGCAGGGAGCGGGCGGATTGGTGCCCCCGCCGCGGTCGGAGGGCGTGCACTCGGTGGGTGACTGCCACCCGGTGATCGACTCCAACAAGGCGATCAGCGGCGCGGCGGAAGGGCAGACGAACAACGCGTTCGGCGTGTTCTGCGGGGCGAACGCGGGCGGCGTGGCGTCGAAGTGCGACGTGCTGGACAACGCGGCCATCGGTGGATCGTCGGGTGGGTTCCCGCCGATCTCGGCGGCGGTGTGGTGCCAGAACGGGAGCTGCAACCGGGTGCAGGGGAACCTGCTGGTGGGCGGGCAGTCGGGGCAAGACTCGTACGGGTTGTGGCTGCAGAACACCGGGGCGACCGTGGAACGCAACCAGGTGATCGGCGGCACGTGCACGCCGCGAGGGACGGGCATCTACGCGGAGAACGCATTCGCTCGGGTGACCAACAACCGGGTGCTGGGGGCGGCGCCGCCGCCGCCGGGCGGGACGTGCAACCGGGGGAACCAGCGGTCGCTGGGGATCCAGGTGGTGAACGCGGCGGGGGCGAACGAGGTGGACATCCACTCCAACTCGGTGTCCGGAGGCGGGACCGCGCTGTCGACGACCTGCGCGTCCGCGGCGCTGGCGATCGCGAGCGGGACGCCGGACGGCGGGCAGCCGCCAGCGGCGGGAGGGAAGGGCGTGTACCGGAACAACATCCTCCGCGCGGGGGATTGCCCGATCCGGTACGACGTGTGGGAGCTCGATGCCGGCGCCGACCCGCGGGTGTTCCAGAACAACGACCTGGATCCGTACACGACGGGCGTGCCGACGACCTCGACCGTGCTCTACCTGGACGAGGGTGGGAACGCGATCAACCTGGTGGGGTCGGTGAACGGGGCGACGGACATGACGGCGAGCGGGAACATCTCGGCCGATCCGTTCTTCCGCAACTACGCGGGAGGGGACTGGCACCTCGATGCAGGGTCGCCGTGCATCAACCAGGGGACCGCGACGGGTGCGCCGGCGTTGGACTTCGACGGCGATCCGAGGGACGCGACGCCGGACATCGGCTTCGACGAGTTCAAGTGAGCCACGGCTGCACAAGAGGGTAGAGTAGGCAACGGATGCGTAAACCCTTCTGGGTGCTTCTGTTGCTCGGATGCGCCGCTCAGCCGAAGGCTGGACGGCCCTACAGGGACGCGCCGGTCTTGGTGGGCGTAGGCGCACTGGGCGCGGCGGAGCTTGCTACGGCGGCGGTGGTCACGGTCGCCGTAGGGGCAGTCGTCGTGGGCGCAGAGCAGTTCCCCGACCCGCCAGCGGGAACGCCAGTGGAGACGGCGCCCCAGCGGCCATCGGACATATGCCGCAGTTGTCGCTGCTGGGGTAGGGGGAAGGGGCCAGGATTCCCTCCGCTCCGCGAGGTGCCGGACGGGAATGGTGTCGCGGACCACACCCGCGCCACGTGCCAGGAGGCTTGTAGTCAGGACAAGTACAGCGGGTTCGATTGCTCGGGTGACAAAGGGAAGATCACCCGGTTCATCCAATGAACGCGGTCCCGCTCGCGGATCGAATCCTTCGTCTCTCCTCGAATCGGGTCCCCCTCCGGCAGCTCGATCTTGCCGTTACGGTGATCATGCTTCAGCCAGGTGGCTACAATGCGCTCCTTGGCTACGAGGGGATTCGCAAGCGGCGCTACAAGATCGACCATCACTTTGTCTCCAAGATCTTGAGAGCGACTGGTGATCGTAGAATCGTTCAATCACCGGCGTTCGCGAGCTTGCCCAGGTTGGTATACCGGCGCCTCTTTTTCCGATACTGGCGTCTTCGCTGTCGAGATGAGTCATGGCGGTTGGCGCTTGGCTGGTCACTTGGCCCCTTTTTGAGGAATGTGCCACGGGACGGCCCGATCTATGCGGGTCCCATCTGGGTGCTCGCGAAGGACAGCAATGAATGGGTCGCTTCCCGCGGGATCATGGCCATGCAGCACCTGGGCACCGCTTTGACGCTCGAGCAGTGCGAGGCGCTGATTGCGTTCACTCGGGACAAGTCGGTGCGCTCGGGCACTTCGATGAGCACTCTCGGCTCATTGTACAAGGACCTCGAGCGCCTTCGGCCGGAGGTGCGAGCGCTTCTCCTCGCTCCAGCGACCTTGGCCAGACTTCGAGACGCGACCCCTCATGACGGTCGCGAGAAGCCGAGCTCCTACGACTGGTGCGTCACGCAAATGCGCAAGGCGATGACACGCGCTCGTCGAGGCCGCATCCCCAGGCTTGTGAAGTAAATCGCGATTCCTGATGCTGATCAGGGGGACGTGCAGTCCTCGTGGAGGTACTGGCGGCGCTCGTCGCATATGAAGTCGCCGCCAGGGCGCGGGCGAGGAAAGACGCGCTCCGCCGAAATCCTTACGTCGGCTTGACGCCCGCGCCGTCCCACTGCTTCGCGTGCCCGGTGTCGAGCATCGTCTGCGCGAAGTCCTTCCCGTCGTACGTGATCACCCCGTCGATGCGACCGCCGAACTTGTCCCAACCTTTGCTGAGCACCTTCACCGGCTTGCCGGGTGTGAGGACCGTCTTCGCGAAGTCCCGCGCCGCCTTCCCGGCCGGCGTCGAAAGCTCCGGAGCGTTGATCCCGAAGACCCTCACCCGGGTGTGGATGGCCAAGTCGAAGCCAACGTCGAGCACGATGTTGATGGTGTCGCCGTCGTGAACGCTATCCACTTCCCCGATGTACGGACCGTAGTCGGCCATGGCCACCCCCGTCCCCTCACTCTATCAGCGCGCGAGCCTCCGGCTGACCAGAGAAGCCCACTCTGGCCGGACTTCCATGCATGCCACGGCCCGCCCCAGCCGCGCCGCCGCCACCGGGATCGACCCCGAACCCGCGAACGGGTCCAACACCAGATCCCCCGGCCGCGAATACGCCCGCACGAGCGGCTCCAGCGCCGAGAACGGCTTGTGATGCGGGTGAGCGCCCCATTCGTCGCCTTCATCTTCGTCGTCGTATCCAGTGACCGCGGCCCAGCACTCGGGAGGATCCGTGAGCTCCAGCGCCCGCTTCGGCACGCGACCGATCACCAGGGCGACTTCGTACAGGCGGACCAACTGCTCATTGCCTCCCGACGCCCGGCTCCGCTTCCCCCACGCGAACTCCCCCCACCGCTCGCCGTACCCCAGCGCCCTCGCCGCCTCCAGGATCGGCGTCTGCCCCAGGAAGTTCGTCCAGATCACCAGTGGGCGGTCGCCGCGAAGCCTGGGCAGCGCCCGCTCCATCCACTCCCGCGTGAACGCCCGGTACTCCCGCACCGACTCGAACCGCACCGCCGGCTCCCGCTCCACCTTTCGCCCCTTCGGCTCCCGCAGGTCCCCGCCCTTCCTCCTCCGCGTCAGCAAGCAGTACGGCGGATCGGTCAGCAGGAGATCAGCCTTCCGCCCGCCCAGCGCCGCCGCGTACGGCGCGTCCTCCCGCGCGTCCCCCGCCACACATTCCATGGCCGAAGCATACCGGCGGGGCGCATACTCACGCCGAACCACGCATGAACGCCCCCCTCCGCGCCGGCTGGACTTTCACTCCGAAGGTTCCCTTCCGCCCCGCCACCGGCCTCTCCGGCCCGCACGCCCAGACCCTCTTCGCGTACCTCACCCACTCCTGGCGCTCCCCCAAGCTCCACCGCGAGCGCTGGGAGACCCACGACGACGACTTCATCGACGCCGACTTCGTCCTCGCCCCTCCCGACGTCCCGCACCTCGCCATCTTCCACGGCCTCGAAGGCTCCTCGAGCTCCGGCTACATCCTCGCCATGCTCCGCGCCGCCGCCGACCGCGGCTGGGGCGCGATGGCGCTCAACTTCCGCTCCTGCTCCGGGGAGATGAACCGCCAGCTCCGCTCCTACTCCTCCGGCGAGACGCACGACCCCGCCTTCGCCCTGGAAAAGATCCGCAAGCGCGGCATCACCGGCCCGCTCTACGGCATCGGCTTCTCCCTCGGCGCCAACGTCCTCCTCAAGCTCCTTGCCGAGCAGGGCGACGACTCACCGCTCTCCGCCGCCGTCGCGGTCTCCACCCCGTACGACCTCGCCTCCTGCGCGCGCGCGCTCGACGCGGACAGCCGCTGGGGCGCGTTCTACCGCTCCTTCTACCTCCGCCCCCTCCGCCGCAAGGCCCTCCGCAAGGCCGCGCAGTTCCCGGGCGCGCTCGACATCCTTCGCATCCGCCGCTCCAGCACCTTCCGCGACTTCGACGATCTCGTCACCGCGCCGGTCAACGGCTTCCGCGACGCCGACGACTACTGGTCCCGCTGCTCCTCCGGTCCCATGCTGGAGAAGATCCGCCGCCGCACGCTCCTGATCTCCGCCAAGGACGACCCCATCGCCCGGGTCGACGGCGTCCTCGACGGCCTGCAGAACCCGCACATCACCGCCCTCGTCACCGAACAGGGCGGCCACGTGGGCTTCGTCTCCGGCTCCATCCTCCGCCCGCGCTTCTGGTCGGAGGAGGTGACGATGCAGTTCCTGGAGGAGCAGCAGGCCGCCGCTACCCCAGCTTGACCTGCGCGGTGCCGACCTCCCCGGCCTTCAAGCTCAGGATCTCCGACCCGGCCACCGGCTTCCCACCCGCGGACGCGCTGATCCGGATCACGTACTGCCCGGGCGCCAACCCACCCAGCACGTACGTCGGCGACGCGATCTCCTCCTCCGCGCGGTCGTTGATCCGGATCTTCACCACCCTCGGCTGCGAGAGCTGATCCCACCCATCCACCGTCACCTTCAGCGCGGCGGGGACGTGCGCCGCCGGGGCGGTCGCCTCCTTCGCGTCCGCCACCGACTTCTCGATGTCCGTCAGGTTCTGCTTGAACTCCGCCATCCACTGCTGCGTCTCCGCCGCGACCGTCTGCGCGATCCCATCCACCAGCTCCTGGATCAGCGTCAGCCCGGTATTCAGCGCCTCGGCCTTCGGCGTGGGCGGGTTGGCCGCGCTCTGCTGGATGGCGGCCCGGCACCACGACATCTGGAACCGCTCGATCTTCGCCTGGATCTCCTGCCGCGCGTTCGTGTACCGGATGTATCCAGTCGAGAACCCGAAGTACTTGTCCGCCGCCACCAACCCGCCCGCCAGCGCCGCGCTCACCGTGGCGAACGGGATGATGTCCAACCCCCACAGGCCCTGAACCCTCGACGAGACGATCGGGATGATCGCGGCGACGGCGCCCAGGATCACCGTCCCGATCCGCACCACCTTCGCGTTCCCGCGCTTGGCCCTGACGCCCTGCATGTACCACCGCACCGCCTCGTGCGACTTGTCGAGCGCCGCGTGGTACAGCGCGCGCATCTCGTCGTCGTGCACGCCGTCGATGAAGATGGCGGGCAGCTCCGCGGTGTTGAGGTTGCGGTGGTGGTCCTTCGGCACGACCTTCGCCGCCGGCGCCGCCGCCGGGGAGCTCCGAGCACCAGGACCGGGGACGATCAGCTCGTTCGGCATCGAGCCACTCTAGCTCACCGCGACGGGGGCGCCGCGGGCGGGAGGCCGGCCAGGCGCCGCCGCGCGAGGACGGCGGGGGAGTCGGTGGGGGGCGGGTCCTTGGGAGGCTGGATCTTCCCGTACGCCGCCCTCGCGGCCTCCGGCAGGCCCCACCCCTCGGCGATCCGCCCGAACACGTACCAGTACGCGTCATCCGGCTCCGACCCGGGGCTGAGCTCCACCGCCCGCAGCGCCATCGCCCTCGCGTCGGATCCCCTCCCGACCTCGGCGTACAGCGCCGCCAGCGTGTTGCACGAGTACCGGTCCTTGTAATTGGCCTGCGACGCCGCGCGCTCCGCCCACTTCACCGGCTCCTCCAGCGCCGCCGCCGACAGGTCCTTCCCGAACAGCGCGTACCACGCGAGGTTGTTGTACACGCGCGAGGCGATCCGCCCCTCCGCCGCCAGCTTCTTCCCCGCCTCCAGCGCCCCCGGGAAGTCGCCGCGGTCCGCCGCCAGGGTGAACAGCAGCTCCCGCGCGTCCACGTCCTCCGGGTGCTTCTCCAGCCACTCCCTGGAGAGCGCCTCCACCGCGTCCCACTGGTGCTGCCGCCGCAGCGCCAGGGACTTCAGCCGGTACGCGTCCTTGGGGTGATCTCCCGCCTCCAGCAACCGCCCGGTGTCCTCCGCCAGCGCCGGCCACTGGTCCATGGCCAGGTGCGCCGACGCCAGCGACCACCCGAGCGCCATCGCCATCGGCCCGCTCGCCTTCCCCAGCGCCTCCTTCAGCGGCGCCTCCGCGTCCGGGTACATCCGCCCGGTGGCCATGAGCGCCGCCGCGGCGGCCCGCACCCGCGCCGCGTCCCCGTTCGCGCCCACGGTCCACAGGGCGGGGAAGGCGGCGGCGGTCGGCGAAAGCCCATCCGTGTCCTGGGGGTGCTCGCGCCGCGCCCAGTCCAGCAGCCGCCGCGCGCCCGCGAGGTCGCCCTTCTTCGCCCGCGCCATCGCCTCCGCCCCCAGCGGCGAGAGATCGCTGGAGTCCGCCAGCAGCTTCATCTCGCCGCCTTCCTTCAGCACGACGAACGCCGGCCGCGCCGACGAGTTCGGCACCGAGTACTCCAGCCGGAACCCGCCCGCCTCGTCGCCCTCCTGGTGCAGCTCCGCGCCGAAGAAGAAGTCGGTCACCACGTCCACGTCGAAGCTGGACGTCCCCAGCATCCGCTGCAGCGCCTCCGCCACGTCCCCGGGCGCGACCGCCGTCTTGTCCCTGGGCTTCCCCTTCGAACCCTCCTCGTGCGGCAGCGCGTTCTTCGCCAGCAACTTCCCCAGCGCCGCCTCCGTCGCGCCGCCCTTGGCCACCAGCACCATCAGCCGCTTCATCGGCGCCATCGGGTCGTTCGGCTTCACCGGCAGGTCCTCGAACCTCTTCACCCGCTGGAGCATCGACACCAGCCCCTGCAGCGCGGCCGGGTTCTCCGACCCGCTCACCAGGTCGGCGAACAGCGTCGCCGCCTCCGGGTATCGCCGCCGCCGCATGAGCAGCCCCGCCGCGGTGGCCAGCGCCGCCCGCCGCTCCGTGGGCGAGGTGATGGAGCGCCCCGCGTCGGCCTTGGCGGACTCCGCCCCCTCCAGCACCGCCAGCGAGGCGAGCGCGATGGACTGGGTCCTCGAGGTGGCGGTCATCGCCGCCGCGGCCTTCCTCGCGTCCCGGAACCGCTCGGCGTTGTAGAGCGCCTCCAGGTAGTCCTCGTCCCCGTCGTGCGAGCCGAGGTCCTTGCGCAGCCCCTCCAGCTCCGCGATCGCCCCCGCCAGGTCCGACCCCGGTCCGAACCGCCGCAGCTCCTTCGGGTCCGACGCCAGCAGCGTCGCCAGCCGCGCGCGGGCGATCGAATCCTTCGGGTCCAGCTCCTTCGCCTTCCGCAGCGCCGCCACCGCGCCCGGCACGTCCGCGCCCCGGTGGAGGTCCCGCCCCAGCTCGTCCGCCGACAGCGCGATGCCCAGCACCCGCCACGAGTACGCCAGCGACGGCTCCATCGCGGTGGCGGCCTTCGCCTCCTCCCGCGCCGCGCCGGCCGCGCCCGCCCGCAGCAGCAGCAGCGCCAGCTGCGCGCGGTGCAGCCCCTCCGCCGGGTGCATGGCGATCAGCTTCCGCTGCTCCTGCACCGCCTCCTTCACCTTCCCCGCCGACAGCAGCCGCTCCGGCACCCGGTCGAACAGCAGCTGCACCGGCGTCTCGCGCACGTACTCGCCGAGCGCGGTCCGGAACGCCTCCACCTCCGCCGCCGTCAGCTCCATCCGGGTGAGGTCGAAGGAGAACCGCGCGGTGACCTGGCCGTTGGCCCCCAGCGCGTACGCCTTCTTCAGCGTCGCCGGCCCCAGCGGCCGCGTCTCCGGCGACGGCAGCGGGCCCGCGGCGAACCCCGCCGCGGGGGTGATGATCGCCGTCAGCTCCGCCGAGTACGGCTCCGCCAGCCGCAGCGGGTACCGCCGCCGCCCCTCCGAGCGCTTCGCCGCCTCGGCCGCCGCGTCCTCCCCCTCGCCCGGGTCGTCCGCCGGGGCCAGCTCCGCGGGGAGGTGCTCGAAGAGGATGCCGGTGGTGAGCGCCACCGCCGCGTCCACGTCCGCCGCGTACGCGCGCCGCACGCCCTCCGCCTCCAGCTTCACCGTCAACGGCTTGACCAGGTCGTCGGGGTCGGAGTGCTCGAAGCCGCTCAGCCGCTCCGCCTCGAAGTACTTCTTCAGGTAGTCCTCGGCGGAGTGCTGGAAGTCCTCCGCGTCGCGCCGCAGGTGCTCGCGGCGGTCGGCGGCGATGGTGCCCTGGGTGAAGGTGGTCTCCACCAGCTTGCCGCGCCCGCGCTCCGCCATCAGGTACTCGCGGGTGACGCGGAACACGTTGCGCGACCCGTCCGGCTTCGGCGTCCGCGCCAGGCCCTGGGTGTCGGGCGCGGCGATCAGCGACTGCCGCCCCAGCGACAGCGGCGAGAGCTGCCCCGCGGGCGCGGTCCAGTCCGTCGGGTCCATCCACAGAGGCTCCGGCCCGGGCACGTACACCACCGCGTGCGTGAACAGCCCGAACCCGGCCACGTCCGGCGGCGCGTCCGACCAGCCCGGGCTCACCAGCGCGATCCACGCCTTCACGCCCACCGCCCGCAGCATGGCCACCATCAGCGCGGAGAGGTCCTTGCAGTCGCCGTACTCGCGCGCCAGCACCTCCTCCGGCGGGCGCGGGACGACGGCGGCGGAGGCCAACTCCACCCCGGTGTAGCGCACGGACTTGTGCAGCCACGCCAGCAGCCGGTCCGCCACCGCCTTCGTCCCCTTGGCGCCGGCGGTGATCCGCTTCGCCTCCGCCTGCAGCTTCGACCCGCCGATCTGCTTGTCCACCACCTCCGAGTAGGCGCGCGCCACCTCGTTCCACGACTTCGCGGTGCCGAAGATGATCCGCGGCTGCGGCACCACCTCCGGCGGCATCCCGCGCTCCGGCGTCCGCTGCGCCGGGAGGTCGCGCATCTCCACCGTCACCCTCCGCCGCCCGCCGGACTCGGACACCACCGGCTTGGCGTCGCTGCCCTGGACCTCCGAGCGGAAGGTGAGCTTCGCCGGCAGGTCGATGATCAGCCGCGAGCGGAGCGTGGGGGTGCCGCCGCCGAAGTAGAACGACTCGCGCTCGGACGACCCCACCGCGGGCCGGTGGTGCTTGATGGAGATCAGCTCCTCCACCACCACGCCGGGGGCCATCCCCGGCAGCGGCCCGCGCACCGCCTTGCGGTCGCTGAAGGACTCCGGCGGGCCCTGCCCGGTCTCCTCGGCCAGGGTGGCGGGGTCGAACGCGCGCTCCGAGCCCCCCGCGGAGATCACCCGCGCCTTCACCTCCGGCCGGTCCTCCAGCCAGGGAGACCACTCGGCGCCCACGGTGGCCCACTGCTCGGCGCCGGTGCGGGTGAGCACGCGGAACACCACGCGCGTGGTGGAGTCGCGCCCGCCGGCCTCGTCGAAGACGTACGAGGTCTCCTCCAGCAGCACCTCCACGTCGGCGTCGCGGTCGAAGGGGTTGGGGAGGGTGGCGGCCACCTTCGCCATCTGGGCGGCGGGGGCGGAGAAGGGGGCGCCCTCCCAGGGGAGCGAAGGCGGTCCAGCGAGCGCGGCGGCGGCCCAGAGGGCGGTCAGCGGGGAAAGCACCGCGCCGATTCTGCCACTCAGGCCTCCAGCGACACCACGCCCCGCCGCAGGAGGTCCTTGAGCGTCTCCTCCACGTCGACCGGCGAGGCGTCGCTCCGGGCGATCACCTCCGCCGGCGGCAGCCCGTCCTCGCAGATCAGCTTGGCCGTCCGCAGCCACTGCTGGGGGCCGACCTGGGCGTACAGGTCGTACAGCGGCTGGTCGACCACGATGCGCCTGGCCTTCACCATCAGCGCCTCGCGGGCCCGCCGCTCCTTCTCGTTGAGCGTCTGGACCGCGCGGTCGATCAGGGACTCCATGCTGCCCAGCGGCGCGGCGCCCGGCGGCACGCCCGGGTCCCCGAACACCACCGACCCGTTGGCTGACCGGGAGGCGAGGAGGGCGATGAACGCCGGCTCGCCCTGGGCGCGGTGCGGCCCCGCATTCGCGATGGCGCCCACCACCTGCCCGTCGCGGAAGGCGACCTGGTACTGCGCCCAGTCGTCCCGGGCGTCCAGCCGGCCGGTGGCGGCCTGCCGCCCCAGCTCCTGCACCAGCCACTGCGCGCCCACCGCGTCGATGGAGAGCAGCAGCCGCTTCTGCACCCGGATGTCCGCGCGAACGTGGTTGCGCGTGTGGAGCAGGCCGCGGATCTGCGTGGCCAGCACGTCGTGCTTCACCGACTTGGAGAGGTAGGCCTGCGCGCCCGCGTCCAGCGCCCGCAGCGACTCGCGGTAGTCGTCGTGGCAGGAGAGGAACGCCACCGGCATCTCGCGCGTCCGGTAGTCCTCGCGCACCTGCCGCAGCAGGCCCCAGCCGTCCAGCCGCGGCATCGACAGGTCCGCCACCAGCACGTCGAACGGCGCGGACCGGGCGCGTTCGAAGCCCTCCACGCCGTCCGCCGCGGTGGTCACCTTCATCCCCCGGCGCTGGAGGATGATGCTGAACATCCGGCACAGCTCCGGGTCGTCGTCCACCAGCAGCACGGCGATCGGCGAGCTCGACTCCGGCTCCGGGGTGGGCGTCGGAGCCAGCAGCGCGCCCAGCTCGTCCTGCTCCGGGGCAGGGGCGGGTGGGGCCGGCGTCACGGCCTTCTCCACGTCCAGGTCCACGCCGACCAGCGGCTCGTCCTCGCCGCTCACCTCGATGACGATGCCGGCGCCGTCGCCCGCCTGGCCGGACAGCTCCGAGAACGACCAGGTCTCCGGGCTGGACTCCACCATCGCCCACAGCGCCGCGTCTCCCGTCCGCCCGTGGTAGGTGGCCGAGAGCAGCCCGCCGCGGACGAAGAGCGCCGTGCCCTGCTCGGGGTGGACGGGGTCCACGTTCAGCGCGCCGGATCGCTGCGTGCGCCGGATGTGGGCGATCAGCCCCCCCAGCTCGCCGGACCGGCCGCGGCCGTGGACCCATCCGGTGCGCGTGGGGAGGGCCCGCATCAGCTCCTGCACCTCCGCCACGTGGCGCTCCGCCTGGAACGGCTCGTTCAGCAGCTGCACCACGCCGGAGCGGAACCGCGACGCCCACCCCTGGTCCGCGGTCACCTTCGCCAGCAGCACGATGGGCGTGACGGCGAACATGGGGTGCTGCGCGATGGCGCGGAACACCTCCGCCATGGTGGGCGACTGGAGCTCCGCGTGGACCAGCACCAGCTCCGGGCGGAGCTGGCGCAGCGCGCCCGCCGTCTTCCGCGGATCGCTGATGTAGCGCATCAGGAACGCCCCGCTCCGGTTGAACGCCTGCGGCAGCAGCTTCTGCGTCGCCGGGTCCGGGTCGATGGACAGGATGGCGGGTGGTTTGACGTTGGGTGACGACACTGCGAGTCACTACATAACGCGGGATCCGAGCGCGCGGTAGACGCGGCGCTCGCCGAACCGGGGGACCCCCCACGGCCGCGAGGACCACCAGTTGAGGACCACCGTCCGCCGCAGCTCCCCGCGCCGGCGACTTTTGCCCTGCGGCACCCGGTTCCGGTCGTCCAGCACGCCGTGGGTGAGCGCGCCGCCGAACCAGGCGAAGCGGTTCGGCTCCGGGCGGACGAGGTCCATCCGGTCCAGGCGCTCGGGCGCGCAGGCGGGGCGGCGCGGATCCGGCGGCTCCTCCGTCACGGCCAAAAGGCCGCCGCGCACGCGGCTCAGGAAGAGCACCGAGGACACCAGCGGGTGCACCTCGCCGCCGCCGCGCTTCTCGCGCCGGATGTCGTGGTCGCGGTGGAAGTCCACCGGCACGTCCGCGGTCCACATCCGCGACAGCCACCACTCCACGCCGCGCACGCGCGCGCGCGCCGCTCGAGGGAGTCGCTTCACCAGCGCGAGCGCCGCCTCCTCCACCACCGAGCCCGCTCGCTCCCTCAGCGGGAACCAGAACGTCGTCTGGTAGGTCGCGCGGATGTTCTCGTCTCCCACCTGTTGGACGGCGCGCAGCAGGCGGGCGAAGAGGAAATCCGGGAGCGCTTCGTCAAGTAGAGTGACGCAACGCCCCTCGGGCGACGCGGATAATTCTGCGCGGTCTCGTTGCACGTCCCCTCGTAGCGCTTGAGAAAGTACGATGACCAAAGTCTCAGACACCAGGACTCCCGCGACCCCCACGGCGGCTCCTGCATCCCCCCCGCAGCCCCAGCAGCAGAACGAGGTCGCGCAGGTCTCCGCGCAGCGGCGCCTCCCGCGGCAGCAGGTCAGCGCCTTCGGCACCCCTGACACCCGGCCCGAGTTCGGCCGCCGGTTCACTCCTGCCGCCAACACGCTGGTGAACAACGCGCAGGCGCGCAACCTTGGCTTCGAGGCGCGCGAGACCAACGCGCTGGCCCAGGGCCCGGCCACCGTCGGCACCAACGTCAACGTCTCCAACGAGGCCGGCCCGCAGTCGGAGACGGACATCGCCATCGACCCGACCGATCCGAACCACCTGATCGGCGGCTCCAACAGCATCAGCTCCGACGGCGCGATGCGCGTCTATGAGTCCTTCGACGGCGGTCAGACCTGGAAGAACACCAAGCTGCCGCTGGCGCCCGCGCCGGTGAATGGCTTCAGCTCCGACCCCGCCGTGACCTTCGACAAGAAGGGCAACGCCTACTACTCGTTCCTGGGCATCGACTCCCAGGGTCAGAAGACCTCGCTGGTGAACCTGGTGAAGCCGAAGGGCTCCACCCAGTGGGGCGGGATGACCACCGTCCCCAACGTCAACGCCGACAAGAACTTCATGACGTCGGACATGACGAACGGCCCCAACGCCGGGAACGTCTACATCGCCTGGGACAACAACAACAACGACGGCACCCAGCAGGTCCGCCTGGCGACCTCCAGCGACCAGGGCAAGACCTGGAACACCGCCAAGGTGAACAACCAGGGCACCACCGTGATCGGCTCCGACCCCAAGGTCGGCCCGAACGGCGAGGTCTACGTGGCGTGGGCCAACTACAAGGACCACACCATCAACATCAACAAGTCCACCGACGGCGGGAAGACCTTCAGCCCCACGGATACGACGATCCACTCCTGGACCGCCCCCACCGGGAGCGGGCTGGACGTGAAGATCCCCGCCGACCCCGAGCGCGGCGTCACCACCTTCCCGTCGATCGACGTGGACCGGTCGGGCGGGCCGAACAACGGCACCGTCTACTGCTCGTACATGGACGGCGACAACACCAACGGCTACCACGTGTTCGTCCAGTCCTCGAAGGACGGCGGCAAGACCTGGGGCACGCCGAAGCAGGTGGACGACCCCACCGGCAACGCCCCGGGCCGCCACGACCACTTCATGCCGCGCCTGGCGGTGGACCAGTCGGACGGGTCGGTGAACGTGGTCTGGTACGACACGCGCAACGACGCCTCCAACAAGAAGGCGGACGTCTACTACTCGCGCTCCACCGACGGCGGGCAGACCTTCGAGCCCAACACCCGCGTCAGCTCCCAGTCCTCCGACGAGACCGGGGCCAACGCGGCGCCGGGCGTGGCGGGGAACGGGAACGGGGCGGGCCGCGCCGGCAACCGCGGCGGCGTCTACGAGCGCCCGGGCGAGGTGGATGACCCCGACGGCGAGGAGGGCCGCCCCGAGCGCACCACCGACGACGTGCTCTCCGACGCCAACGGCTACGGCGACTACCTCGGCATCGCCGCCAGCAACGGCAAGGTGCAGGCGTTCTGGTCCGACAGCCGGCCGGGCAACAAGGACGAGGACGTCTTCTCCGCCACCATCACCCACGGCCAGAAGCCGCCGGATCCGACCGGCACCACCGAGGTGAAGGGCTCCGACGCGCCCAACGCGCCGATCAAGGACAACACCACCACCACCTCGAAGATCCACTTCGACCAGAACGGCCCCATCGACAGCTTCAAGGTCAACCTGGACATCGACCACACCTTCCGCGGCGACCTGGTGGTGAAGCTCACCGGCCCGGACGGCCAGAGCGTCAACATCTCCAACCGCGAGGGCGGCAGCGCGGACAACGTCAAGGGCGAGTTCGACCTCTCCTCCGCGCTCAAGGGGAAGGACATCAAGGGCGACTGGACGCTGTCGGTGCAGGACGCGGCCGCGCAGGACGAGGGCAAGCTCAACAACTGGTCCATCGACGCGATGGTGAAGACGGACCAGAAGCCCCCGGCCGAGGACAAGGAGGTCAAGCAGACCCTGACGCCCAACGCGCCGGTCAAGGACCTGCAGACCACCACCTCGAAGATGCACTTCGACAAGGACGGGCCGCTCAGCCAGCTCAAGCTGGGCCTGGACCTCGCCCACACCTGGCGCGGGGACCTGGTGGTGCAGCTCACCTCTCCCTCCGGCAAGACGGTGGACATCTCCAACCGGGCGGGCGGCAGCGCGCACGACATCAAGGGCGACTTCGACCTCTCGTCGTCGTTCAAGGGCGAGTCCCTCAAGGGCGACTGGACGCTGAGCGTGAAGGACGCCGCCGCGCGCGACGAGGGCACCCTCAACGCGTGGTCGCTGGACGCGACCGTCCAGTAGTGACCGCGGCCGTGCAGTAGCGCGAGAGCTTTGCAGGCCCGCTCCGCATTCCCCGGGAGCGGGCCTTGCTTTTTGTCCGGAGGCATGGTTCCTCCCGCGCGCAGCGAGGGCACGGCAGGCTCTTGCGGGGGCGATGCGGATGACGCCGTCGATGCGACCGGTCTACGTGGTGGATGCGGCGGCTGACGTCCGGGCCATGGTCTCCGAAACGCTCCGGTCGCTGGGGTACGAGGCGGCCGCCTTCGAGTCGCCGGCGCGCGCGCTGGACGCCATGGGCCGCCGGCCGCCGAGCGCGCTGCTCACCGACCTCGACATGACGCCGATGCCGGGCGACGAGCTGTGCCGGCGGGTGAAGGAGGGCCGGGCGCTCTCGCGCATTCCGGTGATCATCTTCACCTCGGCGGACTCGTCGCTGGAGGTGATGCGCTCCTGGCGCGCGGGCGCGGACGACTTCCTGCCCAAGCCGGTGCAGCGCGCCACGCTGCGCGCCAAGCTGGAGGCGCTCTCGCGGGCGGGGGCGGCGGAGGAGGTGGTCTCCGTGCTCCACCGCCCCGGCGAGCACCACCGCCTGCTGTTCGTGGACGACAGCCGCTTCTTCCGCACCGTGCTGGGCGGGGCGCTGGAGCACTCGGGGTTCCAGCTCATCTACGCGCGCAGCGGGCCGGAGGCGCTGGAGCTGGCGGAGGCGCACGTGGGCCAGCTGGACGCGGCGCTGTCCGACCTGTCGATGCCCGGGATGGACGGGCTCGCGTTCGCCGCCGCGCTTCGCCAGAAGCCGGGCTGGGAGAAGAAGCCGATCCTGATGATGACCGCCTCGGAGATCACGGCGGAGCGGGCGGCGGCGGCGGAGGCGCTCACCGGCAGCAAGCTGCTGGAGAAGCGGCTCTTCCCCATCGAGTCCATCGTCTCCAGGGTGAACAGCGCCGTGGAGCCCAACGTGGAGGCGCTGCGGGCGGCCGAGCGGGTCCCCTTCTTCTCGGTGGTGGAGTTCCGCGCCGCCGGGACGGCGGACTTCCTCACCGGCTTCTCCTACGACGTGAGCCCGGGCGGCATCTTCGTGCGCAGCCTGACGCCGCTCCCGGCCGGCACCGCGGTGGAGATGCAGGTGAAGATCACCGCCCGGACGCCGGTGCCGTCCTGCTTCGGCACGGTGGTGTGGGCGAACCAGTACCGGCTGCGGACGTCGTTCAGCTACCCGGTGGGGATGGGCATCCACTTCACGCACCTGGAGCCGGAGCAGCAGGCGGAGGTGCAGAAGCTGGTGAAGGTGGGCGGGAAGCTGATCGCCGCATAGTGGTGGCGCGCGCTCCGGCGCCGGTTAATTGAAGGGCCGTGGCCGCCGTCCGCGTGGTGCTGGTGGGAGAGGATCCGCTCGCGAGGGGTGGGCTGCACGCCCAGCTGGAGGGGCAGGAGGGCGTCCTCCTCGCCGGCCACACCGAGCTGGAGCACCTGGCGCTGGCGCTGGAGCAGGGGCGGCCGGAGGCGCTGGTCTGGGACCTGGGCGTCGACCCCCAGGAGGCGCTGGGGCGGGCGGCGGAGATGGCCCGGGCCAACGTGCCCTTCGTGGTGCTGCTGGACGACGACGAGCTGGCCGGGGACGCGGTGGCGTCGGGCGCGTCGGGCGTCCTGGGGCGGGACGCGGGGCCCACGCAGATCGCCGCGGCGGCGGTGGCGGCGGCCCGCGGGCTGGTGGTGCTGGCGGCGGAGCTGGCGTCGGCGGCCGTGCCCCGGCCCAGCGGCGCGGCGCCGGCGGACCCGCTGACCGACCGCGAGCTCCAGGTGCTGGGGTTGCTCGCGGAAGGGTTGTCCAACAAGCAGATCGCCGGGCGGCTGGGCATCAGCGAGCACACCGCCAAGTTCCACGTCAACGCCATCCTCGGGAAGCTGGGCGTGCAGAGCCGCACCGAGGCGGTGGTGCGCGCGGCGCGGCTCGGGCTGCTGATGCTGTGAGCGGGGCGCCCACCTGCCCGAACGGGTAGGGCGCCGGACTCCCCGTCCGGCGGATGTGGCGCCGGGCGCGGATCGCTATTTCACCTCCACGAAAGGAAGAGGTGAACGCAATGGCAAACGCGGCACAGGACCTGTCGAGCGCGCTGGCGCAGATCGTGGAGAAGGTGGGGCCCTCGGTGGTGCGGGTGGAGGACGGGCGAGGGAGGCCCTCCACCGGCGTGGTCTGGGAGGTCTCGGGCGGGTCGACGCTGATCGCCACCGCCTCGCACTCGCAGGAGCGCGAGGACAGCCTGGAGGTCGGCCTGCACGACGGCTCCACTGTGAAGGCGTCGCTGGTGGGCTTCGACAACTCCACCGACGCGGCGCTGATCAAGGTCGACCAGGCGCTGCCGGTCCCCACCTGGGGCGACGGCGCGGACCTCAAGGTCGGCAACCTGGTGCTGCTGCTGGGCCGGCCGGGCAAGACCGCCCGCGCTGCGCTGGGCATCGCCTCCGCCGTCGGGACCGACGAGTGGCGCACCGCGGCCGGCGGCAAGGTCAACCGCTACGTCCAGGCGGACGTCGCGCGGTCGCCCGGCTTCTCCGGTGGCCCGCTGGTGGACATGAACGGAAAGGTGCTGGGCATGTACAGCTCCGCGCTGGCCCGCGGCGCCCACGCCATCCTCCCCACGCCCACGCTCCAGCGCATCGTCCCGTCGCTCCAGCAGCACGGCAAGGTGCAGCGCGGGTTCATCGGCGTCGGCGTCTACCCGGTCAACCTCCCCGACGACGTGAAGAAGCAGGTCGGCGGCCAGGAGGACGGCGTGGTGGTGGTGGCGCTGCAACCGGACGGCCCGGCGCAGAAGGCCGGCATCGCCCTGGGCGACGTGCTCATCCAGCTGGAGGGCAAGCCGGTCACCTCGCCCGGCGAGCTGATCTCCCTGCTGGACCCGGACAAGGTCGGCAAGGCCGTCACCGCCAAGGTGGCCCGGGCCGGCGCCGTGCGCGACGTGAGCATCACCGTCGGCTCGCGCGGTTGAAGCGCGGGCTGAAGTCGGATCGCCTGATGGTTAGGACAGCAAGGCCATGAACATCCTCAAGCAGTTCTCGCAGCAGCTGGAAGCGCTCGTGCAGAAGACCGCGCCCGCGGTGATCGGCGTCCTGCGCGGCCAGGGACAGGCCACCGGCGTGGTGCTGGCCCAGGACGGCTACGTCCTCACCAACGCCCACGTGGTGGAGGGCGCGCGGCGGATGAACGCCCGCATGCACGACGGCGACGAGCACCGCGCCCACGTGGTGGGCACCGACGAGCGCACCGACCTCGCGGTGCTCAAGCTGGACGTGAACCACCTCGCCACGCTGCCTTTGGCCGACGGCCGGGAGGTGAACGTGGGGCAGCTGGTGGTGGCCATCGGCAACCCGTTCCGCTTCGAGCGCTCGGTGAGCCTGGGCGTGGTGAGCGCGCTGGACCGCAGCCTCCCGTCCCGCCAGGGCGCGCTGGAGGGCCTCATCCAGACGGACGCGGCCATCAACCCCGGCAACTCGGGCGGCCCGCTGCTCAACGCGGACGGCGAGGTGGTGGGCATCAACACCGCCGTCATCCCCTGGGCCCAGGGCATCGGCTTCGCCATCCCCGCGTACACCGCCAGCTGGGTGGCGTCCGTGCTGATCAAGAGCGGCGAGGTGCGCCGGCCGTTCCTGGGCATCGCCGCCCGGGGGGAGGAGCTGGGCCCGAAGCTGGCCACCGCCACCGGCCGCCGCCGGGCGGTGCGCGTCCTCGACGTCAACGCCACCGAGCCGGCCGACCGCGCCGGCGTCCGCGAGGGCGACCTGCTCATCTCCGCCAACGGAAACCCGGTCTCCTCGGTGGACGACCTCCAGCGGGTGATGGTGCTGGACACCAGCGGCGAGCTGCGGCTGGAGGTCTTCCGCAACCAGGAGAAGCGCGAGCTGAAGGTCCGCCCGCGCCCGTGGCCGAAGATGGCCATGGCATAGCGGGGGCGGGGCCGCCTCCGGGGTGGTAAACCCTGGAGGCGATGAGCGAACCGAGCGCGCCGCTGTCGGCGCTCCTTCCCCAGGCCGGTGGGCCCGCGCCCAGCTCGGACGAGGTGCTGGACCGCTTCGTCCGCTACGCCACCTCCGCCGGGCTGTCGCTCTACCCGGCGCAGGAGGAGGCCATCCTCGAGCTGTACTCCGGCAAGCACGTGGTGCTGGGGACGCCCACCGGCTCCGGCAAGTCGCTGGTGGCCTTCGCCCTGCTGTTCAAGGCCATGGCCGAGGGGACGCGCGGCTTCTACACCTGCCCGATCAAGGCGCTGGTGAACGAGAAGTTCTTCGCCCTCTGCGACGCCTTCGGCCCGGAGCGGGTGGGGATGCTCACCGGCGACGCCGCCTTCAACCGCGACGCGCCGCTGATCTGCTGCACGGCGGAGATCCTCGCCAACCTCGCCCTGCGCGAGGACCGGTCCGACATCGGGTACGTGGTGATGGACGAGTTCCATTACTACTCGGACAAGGAGCGCGGGGTGGCGTGGCAGCTGCCGCTGCTGGCCATGCCGAAGACGGCGTTCCTGCTCATGTCCGCCACGCTGGGCGACACCACCGCCATCCAGGAGAAGCTCGCTCAGCTCACGGGGCGGGAGGTGGCGGAGGTGAAGAGCGGCGAGCGCCCGGTGCCGCTGGACTTCGAGTACCAGGAGAAGCCGCTCCACGAGACCATCCAGACGCTGCTCGACACGGGGAAGGCGCCCGTCTACCTGGTGAACTTCACCCAGCGCGGCGCGGCGGAGCAGGCCCAGGCGCTGACGTCGATCAACATCCTGGCGAAGGACCAGAAGGAGACCATCCGCCAGCAGCTGTTCGACGCGAAGTTCGACACGCCGTACGGCAAGGACGTGGAGAAGTACCTCCGGCACGGCCTGGGGCTGCACCACGCGGGGCTGCTGCCCAAGTACCGCCTGCTCACCGAGAAGCTGGCGCAGACCGGGCTGCTGAAGGTCGTCTCCGGGACGGACACGCTGGGGGTGGGCGTGAACGTGCCCATCCGCACCGTCCTGTTCACCCAGCTGTGCAAGTTCGACGGGGAGAAGACGGCCATCCTCTCCGTGCGCGAGTTCCACCAGATCGCCGGGCGCGCGGGGAGGAAGGGGTTCGACGACCGCGGCACGGTGGTGGTGCAGGCGCCCGAGCACGTGGTGGAGAACCTCAAGCTGGAGGAGAAGAAGCAGCAGGGGAAGAAGGTGGTGAAGAAGCAGCCGCCGCAGAAGGGGTACGTCCACTGGGACCGCGCCACCTTCGAGCGGCTGCTGTCGAAGCCGCCCGAGCCGCTGGAGTCGCGCTTCAACGTCACCCACGGGCTGCTGCTCACCGCGCTCCAGTCGCGCGCGGGGCTGCCCATCGAGATGGACGGGAAGCGGGCGGGCGGGTTCGGGAGGCTGGTGGACCTGATCTTCCGCTCGCACGAGAGCGACTACCGGAAGCGGAAGCTGCTGGTGACGGCGGCGCAGGCGTTCCGGACGCTGCGGTCGTCGGGGCTGGCGTCGGTGGAGAAGCGGCAGCGGGGCGCCCGGGCGGCGGAGGTGGTGGTGGATCCCACGCTCCAGCACGACTTCTCGCTGAACCACACCCTGGGGCTGTACCTGCTGGAGACCATCGGCAAGCTGGACCGGGCGCTGGAGACGTACGCGCTGGACCTGCTCACGCTGGTGGAGTCCATCCTCGAGGACCCCAACGTCATCCTCTACGCGCAGCTCCACGAGCTGAAGGGCAAGAAGGTGGCGGAGCTGAAGTCGCAGGGGATGGAGTACGAGGAGCGGATGGAGGAGTTGGAGAAGCTGGAGTGGCCGAAGCCGAACCGGGACTTCATCTACGGCACCTTCGACGCGTTCGCCGCCAAGCACCCGTGGGTGGGGCACGAGAACATCCGGCCCAAGTCGGTGGCGAGGGAGATGGTGGAGCGGTTCCTCTCCTTCAACGAGTACGTGAAGGAGTACGGATTGCAGAGGAGCGAGGGGTTGCTGCTGCGGTACCTGTCGGACACCTACAAGACGCTGGCGCAGTCGGTGCCGGAGACGGCGAAGACGGAGGAGGTGTCCGACCTCCAGGCGCAGCTGCGGGTATTGGTGAGGCAGGTGGACTCCAGCCTGCTGGACGAGTGGGAGGCGATGAAGCGGCCCGGGATGCCGCGGCGCGAGCGGGAGGCGGAGCCGGCGCGGCTGGGGCAGGGGCAGGACCTCTCGCGAGACCCCAAGGCGCTGGCGGCGAGGGCGCGCGGGGAGCTGCATCAGCTGCTCAAGGCGCTCTCGGACAAGGCGTACGAGGCGGCGATCGGACTGCTGAAGGCGGGGGAGGTGGAGTGGACGGCGGCGAAGCTGGAGGAGGCGATGGCGCCGTACTGGGCGGAGCACGCGACCATCGACCGCACGCCGCGCGCGCGCCGGCCGGACCTCACGTTCCTCCAGCCGGTGGAGGGGGAGGTGAAGGTGTGGACCGCCCGGCAGAAGATCCTCGACCCGGCGGGGCATGGCGACTGGATGATCGAGGCGAGGGTGGACTTGAAGGAGCCACACCCGGAGGACGTGCCGCTGCTGCAGTTGGTCCGGATCGGGACCTAGCCGTCTTCAAGCCATAGGGTAGAGAGGTCGAATTCGTGCGCTTCGAAGGGCTCGATACGCGCGGGTGCGTCACCCGGGAAATTTCCGATCAACGTCCAGTGGTCCTTCACCTTCTGAAGGGCTTCGATCGTGCGGCTCGTCGGGTCCACGAGCCACGCGAACGCCACGCCAGCCTTGAGATAGACGGGGAGCTTATTCACGCGGTCGAAGCTCGCGGTGGAACGAGAGGTGATCTCGCAGATCCAGTCCGGGGCGAGCTCCATGAACGGGACATCGGGCATTTTCGGCAGGCGCTCACGGCGCCAGCCCGCGAGATCGGGGATCACGACGTTCGGTCCGAAGTGGAGCTCTGGTTCACGGAAAATCCACCAGCGACCATGGACTCCCTTGCCAAGGTCGAATGACCCGTGGAGCTCGTAGAGCAGGACGCCGGCGAGATGGGCATGTCCCATGGTCGGTCGAGGCCACGCGAACAATTGTCCGTCGACGAGTTCCCCATTCATGCCCTCCGGCAACTGCCGGATGTCGTCGTATGTCGCCGGCTTCTTCGTGAACGCTTTCATCCGCCCCACATTACCGAAGCGAGCTGACTCGCTAATGTTGTCCGAGTGGAGCTCCCCCTCGCGCTGCTGAGCCTCTTCCTCGGAACCGCCCCGGTGGAGCCCGTCATCCTCTGGGCGACCGACTCGGGGATTCCGCGCGCGGATCACGGGGCAGCGCTGTTGCCGGATGGGCGGGTGATGGTGATGGGTTACCAGACGTTCCGCGAGCAACTCTACGACCCTGCCGCGGACACCTGGAGCGACGGTGGCACGGGCCTCGACCAGCACGCGATCTTCTCGACGGCGCGGACCCGGAACGGGACGCTGGTGATCGTCGACAACTCCCCGACCTACGAATGGTGGTCTCCGTGGCTGCCGGACTGGGAGGTGGCGCCCACCGGGGCCGACCGGCAGCAAGGCGTGGCGGTGCTGCTGCCCTCGGGGAAAGTGCTCACGGGGTGCGGCGATGACGGGACCAACCCCATCGGCAACTTCGAGACGCTCGACGAGGACGCGGGCATCTGGGTGGACGCGGGCATCCAGCTCGTCCCCACCTCCCTGTGCGCCCTCAGCCCGCTGCCGGGTGATCGCTGGCTCAAGACCGGAGGCGTGTTCGCGGCGTCCACCGTCGCCGAGCTGTGGTCCCCCGACGGAGGGCGCGCCATGGCCCTCCAGTCCCCGCGCCAGGAGCACGCCTCCGTCGTCCTCCCCGACGGCCGGGTGCTGGTCACGGGCGGCAACGACTCCCCCGTCCCGGACGAGATCTTCGACCCGGTCACGGAGCAGTGGGACGCGGGCGCGACACCCTCGGTCGAACGCTTCCGCGCCTCCGCCACCGTGCTCCCCGACGGGCGCGTCCTGGTCGCCGGCGGGTTCGACGGCGCCAACGTCGCCCTCGACACCGGGGAGATCTTCGACCCCGCCACCGGACTGTGGTCCCCGCCGTTCCAGCTGGGGCTCCGGCGCGGCGCGCACGTCGGGCTGATGCTCCCCAGCGGCCGGGTGTTCCTCACCGGCGGCGATGACAACGTGGACGCGACGTCGAGCAGCCAGCTCCTCGATTTCTCCAGCCCCTTCGTCAGCGGCGGTCCGGCGCGGCCGGCACCGGTGACCGCGCCGCGGCTGGGCACCGCGCGAGGCACGCCGATCCTCTGGGACGACCAGGGCCCGGCGGCGTACCGGATGGATTCGCAGGGTATGTGGGTCGCGCTGCCGCCGGCACCCCCGAACCACGGCGCGGTGGCGGTGGCGCTGCGCGACGGCCGGCTCCTCCGGGTGGGCGCGTCGATCGACGGGTACGACCCGGACCGGGACGCGTGGTTCACGGTCCCCGGAGCGCCGGACGGCGGGCGGCCGGGCGCGGCGGCGGCGCTGCTCGGGACCGGCGAGGTGCTGATCGCCGGGGGGAATGGGCCGTCCGCCCTGGTCCAGCGATTCGACCCACGGACCGCCGCCTGGACCCAGACCGAAGACCTCCCCAGGGCGGCGAATGACGGGCAGGCGATCTCGCTGCGCGGCGGCGACGTGATGGTATGCGGCGGAGATACCGCGGTGGGCGTCACCGATTGGTGCTGGCTCTACACGACGTCGACCAGTCACTGGACGTTCGGGGTGCGCTTCTTCGCCCCGCGGCGGCGGTTCAGCTTGACGGGGTTGGAGTCGGGCAGGGTGCTCGCGGCGGGAGGCGAGAACGACGCAGGGCTGGTGGCGAGCGCGGAGGTCTTCAACCCGTCGTCGGTGAGCTGGGTGTCGGCGGCGCCGTTGCTCCAGGCGCGCAGCGGGCACGCCGCGGTGCGGCTGCGCAATGGGCAGGTGCTGGTGATGGGTGGGGCTGGGGGGCCAGGCGCGCTGGACACGACGGAGCTGTTCGACCCGTTGCCGCGGTCGTTCTCGGCCGGGCCGTCGCTGGGTGGGCCGAGGGTGGCTCCGGTGGCGATGATGGCGGAGAGTGGGCAGGTGCTGATCGGTGGGGCGGAGGGCGGGCCGTTCGAGGTCTTCGACGAGGGGCGCGGCGCCCAGGATCAGTGGCTCCCGGCGCTCGGGACGCCACCGCGCGGCGGGGCGGGCCAGGCGGTCACCGTGCCGGGGGCGCAGCTCACCGGCGTGACGCCGGGGTCTTCGGGGGACATGCGGAGCTCGCCCAGCGATCTGCCGGTGCTCGCGCTGGTCGGGCCGGATGATCTGCTCGTGCGGCCGGGCGCGCTCGGGTGGACGCCGTCGAGCGTGACGTTCCAGGTGCCGCCCACGGCGAGCGGCTGGTACGCGATGAGCGCGTCCGTGAATGGGATCGAGAGCAACGCCCAGTCGTTCATCGTGGGGCGGGACGTCGGCCAGGCGTGCGACGCCGGCGCCGA
>DASRBA010000242.1:0-21073 GCA_035637895.1 Myxococcaceae bacterium | reverse complement strand
ACCGGGCCCGGCATCGAGGCGCGCCACCTCCCCCGCCTCTTCGAGCGCTTCTACCGCGTTGACGCCGGGCGCTCGCGCGAGGTGGGTGGGACCGGGCTGGGCCTCTCCATCGTGAAGCACCTGGTGGAGGCGATGGGCGTGCGCAGCTCGTGGGAGACGTTGGCCACGAAGTCGCGGCGGAGGGACTCCAGCTTCCGCTGCTCGGTCACGTCCACCAGCACCACCAGCAGCGAGGGCGAGTCCAGGTCGAGCTGCATGGCGTGGACCAGCACCCGGCGGGGCTTGAGGCCGGTGAGCTCCAGCTCGTCCAGCACCGGCTCCGTCCCGCGGCGGGCGCGGTCCAGGATCTCCTGGAGGTCCGCCCGGCGGATCACCTCCAGGAGCCGCTTCCCCACCGCGCTGGAGTCCAGCAGCAGCATCTGCCGGAGCGCCCGGTTCATCACCCGGACCCGCCCGTCGGTGATGAGCATCACGCCCTCGGTCATCGCGGTGAGCACGCCGCCCAGGAGGTCCCGCTCCGACCTCAGGTCGCCCAGCGTCGAGTCCAGCCCCTCCGCGAGCGCGTCCAGCGAACGGCCCAGCTCCCCCAGCTCGTCCGCGCCCACCACCCGGGCGCGCGCCTCCAGGTCGCCCTTGGCCATCTTCTCGGTCGCGCCGGCGATCTCCTTCGCCGCTCGCGTCATCCGGCGCGCGCCCAGCCCGGCCAGCGCCGACGCGGCCAGCCCCAGCGCCAGCGCGGCGGTCCCCAGCAGCGCGCGCGATTCGGAGAAGAACGCCCCGGCGGCCAGGAGCCCCAGCGCCCCGGACGATGCCGAGGCGAGCGCCAGCCTCCCTCGCAGGCCCAGTCTCATGCCCCGCCGGGGGGCGGCTGGTCGGTGAAGCGGTAGCCCACGCCGCGCACCGTCTCCACGTACTCCGCCGCCGCGCTCAGCTTCTCGCGCAGCCGCTTCACGCTGGTGTCGACGGTGCGGGTGGTGACGTCGGCGTCGATGCCCCAGACGTCGTTGAGCAGCGTGGCGCGCGACTGCACGCGGTTGCGCCGGTCGTACAGCAGCGCCAGCAGCTTGAACTCCAGCGCGGTCAGCTCGATCTCCCGGCCCGACACCCAGGCCCGGTGGGCGGCGCGGTCGAAGCGGAGCGCGCCGAACTCCACCGTGTCCCGCCCGTGGTCGCCGCCGGCCGCCGGCTCCTTGCCGCGCCGGAGCAGCGCCTGCACCCGCAGCAGCAGCTCGCGCATGCTGAACGGCTTGGTGACGTAGTCGTCCGCGCCCAGCTCGAAGCCGAGCACGCGGTCGATCTCCTCGCCCTTGGCGGTGAGGATGAGGATGGACGTGGCCGCGCCCAGGTGCGGGTCCCCGCGCAGCGCCCGGCAGACCTGCGTCCCGGAGAGGTCCGGCAGCATCAGGTCCAACAGCACCACCTCCGGCCGCTTCTCCCGCGCCAGCTTGATCCCCTCGCCCCCGGAGGCGGCCGCGGACACCTCGTGCCCCGCCTCGCGCAGGTTGTAGGTGAGGAGCTGCCGCAGGTCCGGCTCGTCCTCGATCACCAGCACGCGCGCCATGGCCGGACGCTTATACGCCGCTCATGGCAGGCGTGTGACGGGGGCGCGACCGCCCGGCGCCCGGACCCAGGGCCCGCTGATGCGGCGGCCTGCGGCCGCTCCCGATCGGGCTCAGTGCACCGAGCCGGTGTAGTCCACCAGCTCGACGTGCTCCGTGCACATCTCCATGTGCAGCTCGGACTGGTAGCCGCAGGCGTCGCCCGCGACCTCCAGCGGCATCGCGGCGTCGAAGCGGAGCGTGGCCTCCGACACCAGGAACTCGCCCATGGTGGGGGTGAAGTACTTGCCCGCCCAGAGGCTGGGGAGGTGCGCGAGGATCTCCGCGTTCGAGCACTGCAGCATCCGCAGGTGCATCATCCCGCGGCGCGTGCCGGCGAACGGGAACCCCTTCAGGCCGAAGCCGTAGTACGGCGTGGTGGCCGCCGCCGCCAGGCGCACCTTGCCGCGGAAGATCAGCTCGCCGGGCTGGAACTCCTGCACCGGGTTGCCGTCCGACCCCACGCGGTAGGCGACGCCGCGCCCGTTGTACAGCTCGCACTCCCGCTTGGCGGAGTGGGTGAGGTAGTGGGGGAGGGTCCGGAACGCGACCGAGGCGAAGTACCCGCCGCCGCCGGTCATCAGCCCTTTGAGCGCGCCGCGGCCCAGCGACTCCTTCACCGCGTTGTAGTCGTTGATGATCTGCCCGTCGATGCCGACGCCCGCGAACATCGTCCGCTTGCCGTCCACCCGGAACAGCTCCACCCGCCGGTAGCCGGGGATCTCGCCCGCGCGCGCGCGCAGCACGTCGTCCAGCACGCCGTCCCCGCGGTGCGGCGACGCGTTCACCAGGTTGGCCAGCGCGTTGCCCGTCCCCAGCCGCAGCACGCCGAAGCGCGGCGGCCGCTGGTAGTGGTGCTGGTTCCGCAGCTCCAGCTCCGCCAGGACGTGGTTGACGAAGCCCATGAACGTCCCGTCGCCGCCGCCGAGGAAGACCGTGGGGTAGCGCCGGTCCAGGATCACCTGGGCGATCCGCCGCGCGTCCAGCGACGACTTCGAGAGGAAGAGGTCCTCGTCCGGGACCACGTGCTGCAGCGAGCGGACCGTCTTGTCCGTCACCCGCCGGGCGTTCGCGTTGAGCAGGACCGCCACCCTGGAGTCCGACTCGGCCCGGACGTGCGGCGAAGGCACCAGCCTCAGGTCTCGGTTCCGCGCGGTCTGCTCGTACATTCGGCCCCCGTCGAAGTGCTCGACGTCCAACCAACTGCTTGCACGACCAGGAACGTGACCGTGCACGTTCCCGGCCACCTGGCCCCTCACTTGGAACCGCCACCCGCCGGTAACAAATTCGACATGTTCCGGTGACAGGCCGGCTGCTTGACGCCATGAGATGGCGCACCGCGGTGGCAGCAGGCGCGAAGTCTGTTACGCACTCGGCAGTGCAAGCGCCGATGGCGCGTGGTTTGACACGTAAGTGCCCGTGGTTAGGTTGGTCTTTGTCGGGGGAGTCCCGAAAACGCAAAGAATTTCAGGAGGATGGCACCTGTGGGGAAGATCATCGGCATTGACCTGGGCACCACCAACAGCGTGGTCGCGGTGATGGAAGGGCGGGAGCCCAAGGTCATCACGAACGAGGAGGGCAGCCGCCTGACTCCGTCCGTGGTGGCGTTCACCAAGGACGGGGAGCGGTTGGTCGGGCAGGTGGCCAAGCGCCAGGCGATCACCAACCCGGAGCGCACCGTGTACTCGATCAAGCGCTTCATGGGGCGCCGGTTCGAGGAGGTGGGCGAGGAGACCAAGCTCGTCCCCTACAAGGTCGTCCGGGGGCCGTCCGGCGACGCGCGCGTGGACATCGACGGCAAGCAGTACTCGGCGCCGGAGATCTCCGCGCAGGTGCTGCTCAAGCTGAAGCGGGCGGCGGAGAACTACCTGGGTGAGAAGGTGACCGAGGCGGTGATCACCGTCCCGGCGTACTTCAACGACGCCCAGCGCCAGGCCACCAAGGACGCGGGCGAGATCGCCGGCCTCACCGTCCGCCGCATCGTCAACGAGCCCACCGCGGCCGCGCTGGCGTACGGGCTGGACAAGAAGAAGGACGAGAAGATCGCCGTCTACGACTTCGGCGGCGGCACCTTCGACATCTCGATCCTCGAGGTGGGCGAGAACGTGGTGGACGTGCTCGCCACCAACGGCGACACCCACCTGGGCGGCGACAACATCGACCTGCGGGTGATGGACTGGCTGATCGGCGAGTTCAAGAAGGAAGCCGGGATCGACGTCTCCAAGGACAAGATGGTCCTGCAGCGCCTGAAGGAGGCGGCGGAGAAGGCGAAGATCGAGCTGTCCTCGATGATGGAGACGGACATCAACCTGCCGTTCCTCACCGCGGACCAGAACGGGCCCAAGCACCTCAACGTCAAGCTCAGCCGGGCCAAGCTGGAGCAGATGATCGGCGACCTGGTGGAGCGGTCGCTGGAGCCCAGCCGGAAGTGCCTCAAGGACGCCGGCCTGGAGCCCAAGGACCTGGACGAGGTGGTGCTGGTGGGCGGCTCCACCCGCATCCCGATGGTGGGCGAGGCGGTGAAGAAGCTGTTCGGCAAGGAGCCCAACCGGTCCGTCAACCCGGACGAGGTGGTGGCGGTGGGCGCCGCGGTGCAGGCGGGCGTGCTCTCCGGCGAGGTGAAGGACATCCTCCTGCTGGACGTGACCCCGCTGTCCTTGGGCGTGGAGACGCTGGGCGGGGTGATGACCAAGCTGATCGAGCGGAACACCACCATCCCCACCCGGAAGTCGGAGGTGTTCTCGACCGCCGCGGACGGGCAGACCCAGGTGGAGATCCACGTGCTCCAGGGCGAGCGCGACATGGCGGCCGACAACCGGACGCTGGGGAACTTCAAGCTCGACGGCCTGCCGCCGGCGCCGCGCGGCGTCCCGCAGATCGAGGTGACGTTCGACATCGACGCCAACGGCATCCTCAATGTCTCCGCCAAGGACAAGGCGACGTCGAAGGAGCAGAAGGTCACCATCACCCACTCCTCCGGCCTGTCGAAGAACGAGGTGGAGAAGATGGTCACCGAGGCCAAGTCCCACGAGGCCGACGACCACGCCCGCCGCGAGCTGGTGGAGGTGAAGAACCGGGCGGAGAACCTCACCTACCAGATGGAGAAGCTGATCAAGGAGAACAAGGAGAAGCTGGGCTCCGACACGGTCAGCGCGCTGGAGGCGGCGATCAAGGACCTCAACGCCGTCCGCGAGGGGACCGACAAGGCGGCCATCGAGGCGGCGCTGCAGAAGCTGGAGCAGGCCAGCCACAAGGCCGCGGAGGAGATGTACCGCGCCGCCGGCGCGCCGGGCTCCACCGCCCAGCCGCAGCCGGGTCAGCCGGGGGCGGGCGCCTCTGCCGGGCCGGGGTCCAGCGCGGAGCCGCAGCAGCCGGGCGGTGAGAAGAAGAAGGACGACGTGGTCGACGCCGAGTTCCGCACGAACTAGCGGCGGCCGTTGATGAAGCTCCAGAGGGCCGCGGGCATGAACGCTCGCGGCCTTCGTCGTTTTCAGGCACGCTTGGCCACGTGAGACTCGTGGGGATCGCCCTCGCCCTCGCGCTGGCGGGGTGCCAGGTGCCGCCGCTGGAGCAGGTGACGGACGGCAAGTCGTGCGACGGGGACGCCGGGCACGCGTGCGCGCCGGGGTACCAGTGCTGCCGCGGCGCCTGCATCACCGAGGGCCAGACCTGCTGCGTCCCCGAATCCGACGCGGTGTTCTGCAACCGCCTGCAGAAGGTGTGCGTCGGCGGCTCCGGCCTCGACAACTGCGGCGATCCCCGCACCGTCACCAGCTGCCCGGCCGAGTCGGACGCCGAGTTTTGCAGCAACCATGGCGCGGCGTGCGGTTCCTACTCGAACACCGACTCCTGCGGCTCCCCGCGCACCGCCGACTGCGGCAACTGCACCACCGCCCCCAACCTCTCCTGCGTGAACAACGCCTGCGCCTGCGTCCCGGATCCCCCTGCCCAGCTCTGCAGCCGCGCGGGTGTGCAGTGCGGGGAGGCGACCGTGACGGACAACTGTGGGACCACGCGCACGGTCACCTGCCCGGGGTGCACGGCGCCGGAGGCGTGCGGCGGCAGGGGGACGGCCGGCCAGTGCGGCTGCATCCCGGTGGGGAGCACCGGGTGCGGCGCCACCGGGACGGCCTGCTGCGGCGGGACGTGCGGCAGCACCGGCCCCCGCTGCTGCCTCGCCCTGGGTGACACCTGCGCGGGCGGGATCGCCGGCGAGTGCTGCCAGGGTATCTGCGACGCGGCCGCCGGGTACTGCTGCCGGCTGAGCGGCGGGGCCTGCGCGGACGGGTCCACCTGTTGCAGCGGCTTCTGCGACGACGTCAGCCACAAGTGCCAGTGACCGCCGGGCCCCCTGCGGTCTCCCCCGCACCGCGTTAATCTCCATCCACCTTGAGCTCGTCGACCCCGGTGTCCGCCGCCCACGCCGCCGCCGCCCACGCGTTCCGGCGCTTCTTCGGGGAGCTGCGCGAGGCCTACCTCGAACGCGAGACGCTCTTCACCCAGATCGAGCTGGCCCTGCTCTGCCGCGAGCACGTGCTGGTGACCGGCCCGCCGGGCACCGCCAAGAGCGCCATCGCCTCCGCCGTCCTGGGGCGGATCACCGACGAGAAGACGGGCGGGCCCTCCCTGTTCGCCAAGCAGCTCTCCGAGTCCAGCGTCCAGACCGACCTCATCGGCCCGGTGGACTTCAAGGTCCTCACCGACACCGGCCGCACCGAGTACATCACCGACGACGGGATGCTGGGCGCCACCTTCTCCTTCCTGGACGAGGTGTTCGACGGCCGCGACATGCTGCTCCGCTCCATCCTCAACGTGCTCTACGAGCGCGAGCTCAAGCACGGCCGCCGGATCACCTCCGGCCGGATCGAGACGGTGCTGATGACCTCCAACCGGTACCTCTCCGAGGTGCTGGCCCGCTCCAACGAGCTGCTCCTCGCCTTCGCCGACCGCCTCTCCTTCATCTGCTTCGTCCCCAAGTCCTTCGCCCGCCGCTCCTCCCGCGCCGCCATGCTGCTCCGCTCCGCGCGCGCGCAGCGGCCGGACCTCCGCGCCACCCTCACCCTCCAGCAGATCGAGGTGCTCAAGCACGCGGTGGAGCAGGTGAAGGTCTCCTCGATGATGATGGAGGGCCTGGAGATCCTGGCCGACCAGATGGAGCGCGCGCTGCTCAACCAGGTCTCCAAGCTCCCGGACTACGTCCCCACCAAGTACTTCTCCCAGCGCTCCAGCGTGAAGGCGCTGTGGGCGCTCAAGGCCGCGGTGGTGCGCGACCAGATCTACCGCCGCCCCTCGCGCCCCCTGCAGGTGGAGGAGAAGGACCTGGAGATGCTGCGCCACTTCTTCCTCCTCGGTGGGCCGCCGGTGCAGGAGACGGAGGCGCTGCTGAGGGCCGCGGTGGATCCGCGGGAGCGGGCGCAGCTGGAGATCCTGCGCCTGGAGCACAAGGCCTTCGACGAGGCGCTCTCCCGCACCTGGGAGGAGCTGCGCGGCGGGGTGGAGCGCGAGCACCGCGCCCTCAAGGCCGCCGAGGAGCTGGCCCAGGTGGAGCAGCTGGCCAAGTCCTACCAGCCGGCCCACGCCTCCCGCGTCGGCGCGTCGCTGCGCGAGAAGCTGTCGCCCGGCCCCCGCCACCCGGAGAACCGGGCGCCGCTGCTCGCCGCGGTGCGCGCGCTGGTCTCGGTGGTGGACGACCGCATCACCCGCGGCCTCACCGCGGACGCCGCCCAGCCGGAGGGGCGGGGCGGGGTGGCGCTGCTGGCCTCCTTCGCGGACGTGGTGGACCTGTGCCGCGCGATCCCGGAGATGGAGCCGGTATCGAACCGCCTGTGCGACCGGCTGGTGGAGTTCGCCAACCAGCTGCTCGAGCTGATCGGCCTGGCCGTCCAGAGCGTGGAGTTCGAGGAGGGGCTGAAGCTGGACGCCCTCATCGGCCTCGCCGTGAACGTCGAGGAGGAGCTGTCCGAGATCCGCGACGTGGCCTCCGCGCTGGCCACCTGGGCGCCGGACCGGGTGGCGCCGCTGCAGCAGAAGGAGCAGGCCACCCGGCTGCAGGTGGTCTCCTCGGTGCGCCGGCGCGCCACCTCCGTGTTCCGCGCCAACCCGGTGGGGGTGGGCGACCCGGTGGAGGCGCTGGCCTCCGACTCGCGCCAGCTCACCCAGCTGGAGCAGGCGCTGTGCGCGCTCAGCCCGGACCAGGCCGGCTTCAAGGAGCAGCTGCTCCGCCCGCTGGGCAACGCCTACGCCCGCGAGGTGCTCACCTCCACCCGCTTCAACCGCATCGAACAGTTCAGCCGCGCGGTGCAGCGGGTGATGGAGAACCTGCGCCGGGAGGGCATCTCCCCGGACTCCGCCTTCACCGAGGCGCGGGAGATCGTCGACGCCCGGCTGAAGGAGCACGCCCGCAACCTGCTCCAGGACGTGCGCCGGCCGCCGCCGCCGCCGGGGATGCTCAACGGCGACGCGTACCTCTACTACCGCGAGCACCTGGCGGGGACGGTGGCCTCGGACGGCGAGCTGCAGGGGTTGCTCCAGCTGGAGGCGCAGCTGCAGCAGGCCCGCCAGAGCGGCGCGCCCGCGTACCTCTCGGACGGCGTGAAGGAGTCCGTGGCCCGCGCGGAGCTGGCGTCGATGGAGGCGAAGATCCGCTTCCTCACCGAGTGGATGAAGAAGCTCCTGGGCTCCCTCCCGGACCCGGCGCAGCTGCGCGAGCGCGCGGACGCGGAGCGCGCCTTCGACCGGCTGGTGAAGAGCCGCTTCCCCATGCTGATCATGAAGGAGGGCGAGCTGCTCAAGCTGCAGACCTCGCTCCAGGCGCTGGCGCGGCAGAGCGGCGACGTGGGGGAGGATGCGCGGAGGCTGGACGGGGCGGTGCGGCAGATGGCGGAGAGCTTCGGCGTGTTCTCCAAGCGGCTGCTCGAGGTGCGCGCCAGCCTGTAGCGGGCGGACCCGGCCATGCTCGACGGCTCGCTGGTCCAGCTCCGGTTCAGGCTCGACGCGCTGAAGGCCGGGCAGGTGCGCCCGGTGGGGCTGTGGGAGCGGACGGTGGAGCTGTTCTCCCGGCCGGAGGCGATGGGGCCCATGCCCGCGCTCCAGGCCCTGGACCGCGAGCTGGACCAGGTGGGCATCCACACCTCGGCGGACGCGCTGCTGCTCAAGCAGCTCTCCACCGCCCGCGGGCGGGTGGCGGCGCTGGCGCAGGGCCTCACCCGCAGGGCGGAGGAGGCGCTGGCCGAGTACCAGGACCGGCTACGGCGCGCGGAGCGGGCGCTGGCGGCGGGGGCGCCGGTGCCGGGCGCGGCGCAGGCGCTCCAGGAGGGCTTCCGCGCGCTGGCGCGGGCCGCCAAGGTGGCGGACCTCTTCTCCGCGCCGGACCCGTCCCCGGGCATCAGCGGCGGGTTGCAGATCTTCACCCGCTCCGGCGCGCCGGTCCCGCCGTCCGCGAAGGCGGCGCTGGAGGTGGCGGACTTCTGGGCGCAGCGGGCGCGCCGCAACGTCACCGACGTGGTGCAGAAGCGGCGCGACCTGGACGCCGCCCACGAATTGCTGCTCCGGGTGGGGGCGGACGCGGACCGCGACCGGGTGCGCGCGCTGCGGATGGAGCTGTCGGACGCGCGCCAGCGGGTGCGCGAGGCGCCGCCCACCCGGTCGCTGCCGGAGCTGATGGAGCTGGTGCGGACGCAGGCGCGAGCGCAGCCGCAGCAGAGCTACCGCGCGCTCCGCGGCCTCTACGAGCGGGCGGTGGAGGCGGAGGAGCCGGCGCTGGCGGACGCGGCCAGCCGGGCGCTGCAGGCGCTGCTCCCGGACCCGTCCCAGATGGCCTCCGCGGTCGACCGGACGGAGGTGGCGCGCTGGCTGGAGCCGGCGCCGTCCCCGCAGCCGGCGGGGGCGGTGGACCGGCTGACCTCGGTGGCCTTCGAGCTGGACCCCGAGCGGCTGGCCACCTTCGAGCTGGCGCTGGGCTGTTCGCGCTACTTCGACGTGGAGGACGCGCTCTCCGAGGAGGTGATGGCGGACGCCGGGCGGGACCAGCGCCCCCGGCCGCGGCGCGTCCCGTACCCCACGCAGTCGATGACCTTCGAGACCACCGGCAGCCTCCACGAGGTGGGGAACTTCATCGTCTCCGACCCGCGCCTGTTGATCTACGACCTGGCCTCGCACCGCCAGAAGGTGCGCGCCTACCTCGACGAGACGGAGCCGCCGCGCCCCAGGCGGGTGCGCAAGACGGCGGTGCGCGTGTACGTGCTGGACGCGTCCGGCTCCATGCACGGCGCCCGCGCCCGCTTCCGCGACGCGATCATGATCGCCGAGCTGAACAACCTGCGGGTCAAGGCGCTCCAGGGCGAGCCGTTCGACCCGGTCTACTATTCCTTCTTCAACGACCGCCCCACCAAGCTCCAGCGGGTGGACGGCCCCACCAGGGCGGCGGCGGAGATCGAGCGGCTGTTCCAGGAGTCGCCGGCGGAAGGGCAGACGCAGATCACCTACGCGCTGGTGGAGGCCTTCGACCAGATCCGCGCCGCCGCCGGGAGCGACCCGTACCTGGCGCGGGCCACGGTGGTGCTGGTGACGGACGGCGAGGACCGGGTGGACCTGGAGGTGCTCAAGAAGGCGCAGGCGCCGGTGGGCGGGCTGAACATCGCGCTGTCGTTCATCTCCCTGGGCGAGGAGAACAAGGACCTCAAGTCGCTGGTGCTGGACCAGCGCGCCCGCGGGAGCCGCGCCTTCTACCACCACCTCTACGACCGCGAGCTGGCCGCCGCCCGCACCGAGTTCGACGCCCACTTCCGCACGCTGCTGCCCTCCGACATGGAGATCACCTCCGCCTCGCTGGAGCTGCTGGCGCCGCAGCTGGAGGCGCTGGAGCAGGTGGCGGCCGGGCTGCCCTCGACCTCGCCGGCGCGCGGGGAGGCCAGCTTCGACGCGCTCTTCCCGGACCGCCCGCCGCCCAACCCGCGCGTCCCGGTGCCGGCGGACCTGGCGGCGCGGGTGAAGGACATCCTGGAGGCGCTCTCCGAGGCGGCGCCGCTGGCCCCGGCGGACGCGCGCGCCCAGGAGGCGGCGGTGCTGCTGTCGCACCTGCTCTCGCGCTACGGGCTGACCGTCCCCCAGTACCTGGCCACCCTGGGGGCGGGGGACGAGGGGATGCGCGCGGCGCTCGAACGCGTCCGGCTCCTCTGCCGCCCGTTTGGGTAGGCTACGGGGCGCGTGGCATCCCTGTTCGGACTCTTCCGCCGCAAGGGCAAGGAGAAGGCGAAGGCGAAGGCGAAGGCCCTCTCCAGGGACCCCATCGCCGCCTTCGACGCCCTGCTGGAGCAGCTGGACCGCCAGGGCTCCGAGGTGCGGAAGTCCGCCGCCGCGCTGCTGGCCTCCCGCGGCGAATTGCAGCGCAGCCAGGAGCGCTACGCCCGGCAGCGGGAGGAGATCGGCCAGCGGATCCAGACCGCCGGCGAGCGCGGGGACGGCAAGGCGGAGAAGGTGCTCAAGCAGGACATGGACCAGGTGGAGGCGAAGGCGCGGCAGACGGAGGAGGCGCTGGAGAAGGTGGCGGCGGACGCGGAGCTGGTGCTGGAGCTGGCGCGCTCGCTGGGGGAGCAGAGCGCGGCGCTGCGCGACGAGCGCAACAGCGCGCGGGCGCGGCTGGACGCGGAGAGCCTCCTCACCGGGGCGCTCACCGAGCGCGCCGCCCGCATCGAGCAGGTGCTGGCGGTGGACGCCGCCCGCGACGAGCTGGAGCGCGCCCACGCGCTGGCGGAGATCGTGAGGGAGGACGCGCTGGAGGACGCCGCGCTGCCGCCGGGGACGCCGGACCGCGTCCGTTGAAGCGCTCGTTCGAAATGAGCCTGGGGCCTGGCTGCCGCCGCCCGACGCCGGGGACCGGAGCACCCGCGGCTGCCGCGCGGGCGCCGGGGCCCTGGGGCCTGGCTGCCGCCGCGCACCGTCCCGGTGGAAGTGCCCTAGATCCGCCGCGCCGTCTGGTGCAGCTCCAGCACGATGTTGCCGTCCTTGAACAGCCGCACCGCGCCCGACGTCTGGCTCACCACCAGCGACACCGACTGGGTGGTGGAGGTGATCCCGGCGGCGGCGGCGTGGCGCGCGCCCAGGCCCAGCGGGATCTTCACCTGTTCGTCCGCCGAGGAGAGGTAGCGCCCGGCGGCCAGCACCACCCCGTCCTCGCGGATCACGAACGCCCCGTCGAGCACGGAGAAGTTCTTGATCGCGTCGCGGATCTTCGGGTCGAGCACGTTGCGCTCGGATTCGGAGATCCCCTGGAAGGGGTTGATGGTCATCTGCCGGCTCTTCTCCATCACGTTGTTGTGGTCGCCGATGGTGATGATGGTGCCGATGGGGTGGCCCTCGAACCCCTCCTGGCCGATCTCCAGGGCCAGCTGGATCAGCGCGTCCACCACCTGGGAGTTGAACTGCTCCCCCAGCTTGACGCCCTCGATGGCCAGCCGGTCGTCCAGCGACCCGCCGATGCGCATCTTCATCAGCGTGTCGGGCGGGCGGCCCACCTTCCCGGTCATGCACAGCACCAGCTCGCCCTCCTTGAACGCCCCCTGCGAGACCGCGGAGACCAGCGCCACCTTCACCCGCTCCACCCGCGAGTAGTCGTAGGCGGGGATGATCAGCGCCGCGTACTTCTTCGCGGTGAGGGCCTCGGCGATCTTCTCGTTGGTCACCGCGTAGACGAGCTTCTTGCGCGCCGGGCGGCCGCGGAGGTCCGCCGGCTCGATGGGCTCGTCGGAGATGTACAGGAAGTGGTCGACCTCTCCCTTACCCGCCAGGGAGAGGGCCGTGCGGAGGAACTCGCGATCGAACTTCGAAGCGTCGGTCATCTTGCCTTGACCATCAGATTACCCCCGAATAGAATACTGGGCCTTTTTTTGGAGGCGTTTTGAACCAGAAAGATCTCAAGCGCTTCAAGAAGTTCCTGGAGGAGCGCAAGGAAGGAATCCTCGAAAGCGCCAAGAAGACGCTGATGGAGGAATCCAACTTCGACACGGACGACCTCCCCGACGAGATCGACCTCGCCTCCTCCGAATACGCCCAGTCCATGGTGTTCCGCCTGCGCGACCGGGAGAAGTTCCTCCTGGTGAAGATCGAGAAGGCGCTGGCGCGCATCGAGGACGGCACCTTCGGCGTCTGCGAGCGGTGCGAGGAGCCCATCCCGCCCAAGCGGCTGGAGGCGCGGCCGTACACCACGCTCTGCATCCGCTGCAAGGAAGAGCAGGAGAAGAAGGAGAAGTCGTACGGCTGAGCCCGGCGGTCAGGCGGGCAGCTGGAGCTCCACGCGCAGCAGCTGGCGGCCGATGAGGTATTGGTCGCCGTTCTCCACGAAGGCGGCCGCCCCCAGGCGGATGAACGTCCCGTTGGACGACCCCAGGTCGCGCACCGTCAGCCGGTCCTGCCGCACCGCCAGCATGGCGTGGCGCCCGGAGACGAAGCCGTCCGATTGGAAGGTGATGTCGCCCGCCTCGCGACCCAGCTGGTTGTCCCCCTCCTTGAGCGGGTAGGCGGCGCCGCGCATCCCGCCCTCCATCATCTGGATCAGCCGGAAGCGGTAGCCGGCGTCCGGCGACCCCCAGATGACCGCGCCGCCGGGGCCGGGGCCGGGGGCGGGGATGGGCTCCAGGACCAGGCGCTGGCGGCCCAGCCGCAGCTCGCCGCCGGTGGTCAGCTCGCGCTCGGAGCGCAGGCGGACGAACACGCCGTTGCCGCCGCCCACGTCCTCCACCGCCAGCCGCGCGCCGGAGAAGAAGAAGCGCGCCTGGTTGAGGGCCACGAACGGGTCGTCGGGCAGGGGCACGTCCCCTTCCTTGCCGCAGACGAGCACGTCGCTGCGCATGGACACCACCGACTCCGGGCCGCCGTCCGCGCGCACCACGCGGATGAACACCTTGGGCTTGGGCACGTTGCCCCCCACGCTCATCACCATGGTCCCCGAGGTCATCGGGCTCCCGCAGCTCGAACAGACCTGGGCGGTGTCCGGGTTCTCGGTGTCGCAGCGGGGACAGAAGGCCATGGATCCGGATGCGATTCTTAGCAGGGGTCCGGCCGGCGCGCTCGGTTGTGGCCTGCTATCCTTGAGGGGTGCTGTGTCCCTCGTGCCAGACCGACGCCGGAGACGTCTCCAAGTACTGCCCCTCCTGCGGTGAGCCCATCGTCCGCGCCACCCAGGCGGACGACATCATCGGCAAGCTGATCGCCAAGAAGTTCAGGGTGGAGTCGATGCTGGGCGAAGGCGGGATGGGGAAGGTCTACAAGGCCAAGCAGGTGGCGCTGGACAAGATGGTGGTGCTCAAGGTGCTCCGCCAGTCGCTCCAGTCCGACGAGCGCACCGTGGCCCGCTTCCAGCGCGAGGCGAAGGCGGCCTCCCGCCTCAACCACCCGAACTCGATCAGCATGCTCGACTTCGGCCAGGCGGAGGACGGGTCGCTCTACATCGCCATGGAGCTCGTCTCCGGGCGCGACCTGCACGACATCCTGGGCAAGGAGTGGCCGCTGCCGGAGGCGCGGGTGGTGCGCATCGTCAGCCAGGTGCTCTCCGCCCTGCAGGACGCCCACCTGGCCGGGGTCATCCACCGGGACCTCAAGCCGGAGAACATCATGGTGGAGCAGCGCCGGGGCGAGGCGGACTTCGTCAAGGTGCTCGACTTCGGCATCGCCAAGATCCAGGACACCAGCGAGGACGGCCCCGCGCTCACCCGCGCCGGCTTCGTCTGCGGCACCCCGGAGTACATGTCCCCGGAGCAGGCGCGCGGCGCCCAGCTGGACCCCCGGAGCGACCTCTACGCGGTGGGCGTCATCCTCTACCAGCTGACGACGGGGATGCTGCCGTTCGACGCGGACTCGGCGGTGGGCTTCGCCACCAAGCACCTGATGGAGCAGCCGCCGCCGCCCTCCATGCGCCGCCCGGAGGCGAAGATCTCGCAGGCGCTGGAGGCGCTCATCCTCCGCGCGCTCTCCAAGGACCCCGCCGGCCGGCCGCAGACCGCGGACGACTTCCGCGCCGAGCTCTTCGCCACCCAGGGCGGGCCGGCGAGGACCGCCACCGGCTCCCTGCGCGCCGGGCTGGTGACGCCCATGGCCGCCCCGCGGTCCGCCACCCCCACGGTGAACGACCGCACCGCCCCCATCCGCCTCACCCGGGAGGCCGCGGCCACGGCGGGCGAGCGCGACGAGGCGGTGCTGCGGGAGAAGAAGTCCATCGCCACGGTGAAGTGGGTGACCGCCGCGCTGGTCACCGTGGCGCTGGGGATGGGCGGGTTCTTCGTCTGGCAGCTGATGGCGCCGTCCTCCGCGGACGCCGGGCAGCCACCGCCGCCCGTGAAGGTGGTGGAGGCGCCGAGGAGCCGGGAGCCGTACGACGCGGTCGTCCCCGCGGAGAAGCGCGACGCCGCGGCGGCGTCCCGGCTGGAGCGCGAGGGGGACATGTTCCACCGCACCGGGCAGCTTCCGGAGTCGCTGCAGAAGTACCAGGAGGCCTTCGCCGCCAACCCCTCGCCCGATCTGTCGCTCAAGCTGGGCGAGCTGTACTTCCAGTCCAACCAGCTCCCGCAGGCGCGCGGCTGGTGGGGGCGGCACCTTCGGGACGCCCAGGCGTCGCGGGCGCGCAAGTACATCCTCGACGCGATGCCGGACCTGGCCCTCTGAGCCCGGAGGAAGCGACCGAAGGCCGCCTCGTCAGCGTCCCCTGGGTCCGGGGACCGGGCCCGGCCGCCGCGGGGCTACGCCTCGACCTGGAGGACCTGGTTGCCGATCCGGATCTTGTCCCCCGGGTTGAGCGCGCGCTCGGTCCCGGTGAGGCGGACGAACGTCCCCAGGCCGCCGGAGAGGTCGCGCAGCAGCGCGCCGCTGGGGGTGGGGGAGAGCTCGCAGTGGCGGGTGGCCATCCCCTCGTCGCCCGGGTACGTCAGGTCGCACTTGGAGCTGCCGATGGTGAGCAGCGCGCCGCCGGTGACCATCGCCCGGCCGCCGCGGTTGCCCAGCAGGATCTCCTCCACCCCGTACACCACGTGCCCGGGCGGGAGCGGGGCGCCGTAGATGATCGCCGCGCCGGCGCGCCCGCCCTGCGGCGGGTTGAGCAGCCCCATGAAGCGGAACAGCCGGAGCCCGGCGGAGAAGTGGGCGTTCTGCTGGATCTGCTCCTGGCCGGGCACGGACACGAAGGTGCCGGACGCGCTGTTCTCGTCCTTGATGAACAGCCGCCCGTCGCGCACCGTCAGGCTGGCGTGGAGCGGAGAGAGGTACGGGTCCTCGGAGAAGAGGATCTGCCCGCGGCTCTTGCCGATCTGGCAGCTCTGCGAGAGGCGGACGCGCTGCCCGCGCTGGGTCCCCGCGAGCGCCGCCAGGCTGAACTTGCTGGGCTGGGCCGCCGGGGACGGGGCCGCGGGCGGGCGGCGGACCAGCTCGCTGGCCGGGATGGGCTGGTCCCCCGGGTTGGTGGCCGGGCGGGGAGGCGGCCGGATCCCCGGCGGGACGACGTCCACCACCTGCACGCCGGGGCGGGTGTGGAGGCCGGGAGGCTGCGCCTTGGGGCCGGTGGGGCGCCGCTGGGCGGCGGCGATGGGGACCTGGGGCGTCGGCGCGGTCGAGATGACCGGGAGGGGGGCCTGGGGCGTGGGCGCGGTGGGGCTGATCGACGGCGCCTGCGGGTTGGTGGGGATGCGCGGCGGCGCCGTCGCGCCGTACGCGGGCATCGTCGACTGGGACGCGGGGCGCCCGCCGGCGCCCACGCTGGGCCTCGCGAGCGCCTTGGCGGGCGGGGTGGCGCCGTACGCGTCGGCGCCGCAGGCGGGGCACCTGGCCGTCCCCGGCTGGCTCAGCTCGTCGCAGTTGGGGCAGACGACACCCAGGTTGGTCAGCAGGAGCTGGGACATCGGGTCGCCGCCGATGTTAGGGGCGGGCAAAACGAGGGGTCAATGAAAGTGGCGAACCGGGAGAATGAGGGACGCTCTCATTGCCCCCCCTACACCCGGCAGTTACGATTTCCGACGGGCAGCACATGATTCGGTTGAACGACATCCTCCAGCGGGTGGCGTCCTATCATCCGGACCCGGACCTGGACATCATCAAGAAGGCCTACGTCTATTCGGCCAAGGTCCACCAGGGACAGCTTCGGAAGTCAGGCGAGCCCTACCTCGTCCACCCGCTCGAGGTGGCGGGGCTGCTGGCGGACCTGAAGCTGGACGAAGCCTCCATCGTCACCGGCCTGCTCCACGACACCATCGAGGACACGCTGGCCACCCCCCAGGAGCTGACCGAGCTGTTCGGCCAGGAGGTGGCGACGCTCGTCGACGGGGTCACCAAGCTCTCCAAGTTCTCCGCCTCGCCCACGCTCTCCCAGGAGGAGAAGCAGGCGGAGAACTTCCGCAAGATGATCATCGCCATGGCGCAGGACATCCGCGTCATCCTGGTGAAGCTGGCGGACCGCACGCACAACATGCGGACGCTGGATCACATGGCGGAGGAGAAGCAGGCGCGGATCGCCCAGGAGACGCTGGACATCTACGCGCCGCTCGCCAACCGGCTGGGGATCAGCTGGATCAAGACGGAGCTGGAGGACCTCTCCTTCCGCTACATCCGGCCGCAGGAGTTCCGCGAGCTGCAGGACAAGGTGGACAAGCGGAAGGCGGAGCGCGAGAAGTACATCGAGGACGTGCTGGACCTGGTCCGCGCCAAGCTCACCGAGCACGGCATCCAGGGCGAGGTCTCCGGCCGCTTCAAGCACCTGTACTCCATCTACAAGAAGATGAAGTCCAACGGGATCGAGTTCGAGCAGGTCCCGGACGTGATCGCCTTCCGGCTGATCATGCCCACCATCCCCTCCTGCTACGAGGCGCTGGGGATCATCCACCAGACGTGGAAGCCGGTGCCGGGGCGGTTCAAGGACTTCATCGCCATCCCCAAGCCGAACATGTACCAGTCGCTCCACACCACGGTGATCGGCCCGCTGTCCGAGCGCGTGGAGGTGCAGATCCGGACCCTGGAGATGCACAAGGTGGCGGAGGAGGGCATCGCCGCGCACTGGGCGTACAAGGAGGGGAAGACCCTCATCAGCAAGGACGACGAGAAGTTCGCCTGGCTGCGGCAGCTGATGGAGTGGCAGCAGGACCTCAAGGACCCCAAGGAGTTCCTGGAGACGGTGAAGGTGGACCTCTTCTCGGAGGAGGTCTTCGTCTTCACCCCGCGCGGCGACGTGAAGTCGCTCCCCCGCGGCGCCACCCCGGTGGACTTCGCGTACACCATCCACTCGGACGTGGGGCACCGGTGCGTGGGCGCCAAGGCCAACGGGAAGATCGTCCCCCTGCGCTACAAGCTGAAGAACGGCGACACGGTGGAGGTGCTCACCGCGCCGGCCGCGCACCCGTCCAAGGACTGGCTCACCTTCGTCAAGACGTCGCGCGCGCAGCAGAAGGTCCGGGCCTTCATCAAGCAGCAGCAGCGGGACAAGTCGCTGCAGCTGGGGCGGGACCTGGTGGACAAGGAGTTCCGCCGCTTCGGGCTCAACCTCAACAAGGCGCTCAAGCAGGGCGAGCTGAAGAAGCCGGCGGAGGAGCTGGGCTACCGGGTGGAGGACGACCTGCTGGTCGCGGTGGGATACGGGAAGCTCGCCGCCCAGCAGCTGGTGCAGAAGCTGGTGCCGGCGGAGAAGCTGGCGGCGGAGGAGGCCAAGCCCG
The DNA here is from genome assembly GCA_035637895.1 of Myxococcaceae bacterium. Taxonomy (GTDB): domain Bacteria; phylum Myxococcota; class Myxococcia; order Myxococcales; family Myxococcaceae; genus DASRBA01. The sequence continues at coordinate 2,796 of DASRBA010000242.1, read as the reverse complement.
CGTCGGAGGGGAACGGGACCGTCTCCAGGATCGCCGACTTCGCCAAGAAGCTGGTCAGCCGCCCCAGCACGAGCGGGGTCTCCATCGGCGGCGTGGACGACGTGCTGGTGCGCTTCGGGCGGTGCTGCAACCCGGTGCCGGGCGACGCCATCGCCGGCTTCATCACCCGCGGGCGCGGCGTCACCGTGCACACCGTCACCTGCGAGAAGGCGCTGGCCACCGACCGCGAGCGGCGCGTCGACGTGAGCTGGGACGTGCGCGCGGACTTCAAGCGCCCGGTCACCATCCGCGTCCTCACCGCCGACCGGCCGGGCCTGCTGGCCGACATCTCCAACACCTTCTCCAAGAAGGGCGTGAACATCTCGCAGGCCAACTGCCGGTCCACGGGCGACGACCGCGCGGTGAACACCTTCGAGGTGGTGATCAAGGACCTCAAGCAGCTCACCGACCTGATGCGCACCATCGAGGCGCTCAGCGGCGTCTTCTCGGTGGAGCGGATCTAGCCCTCAGCTCCGGCGCGCGCCGCAGTTCGGGCAGAAGCCCGCCACGGTGGGGGCGACCGAGACGCCGCAGGATGGGCAGGGCGTCGCCGGAGGCGGGGCGGACAGCGCGCGCCGCACGTACCCCTTGATGTCCTGCTGGTAGATCAGCGGGAGCCCGTGGCGGGCGATCTGGTCGGCGATGAAGGCGTGCGCCACCTCCGGGGTGGACTCCAGCGCCATCGCGACCTGGTCGATGGTGAAGCGCTCGCTCTTCTGGATGGTCTGCGCGGCCTGGTGGCGGCGTTCGGCCACCGCGGCGTACGAGGCGAACAGCCAGCCCGGGATGCCGAAGGCCAGCGCCAGCGCCGCCGTCCCCATCATGGCGGTGCGGTCTCCCTGGAGCCAGAGGCCGAGGAAGAGCACGCCCAGCACGGCGCCGATGGCGACGAGGACGTACCCCAGGATCTTGGCCGCGGTGCGCAAGGGCGCCGATTGTTGCCTCACCGGGGGCTGGGGCGATAGAGGCGTCCCATGGCACGAACGGCACTGCACTCGGACGGCGCGCCCAAGGCGATCGGCCCCTACTCGCAGGCGATCCAGGCGGACGCGGGCAAGCTCACCTTCCTCTCCGGCCAGATCCCGCTGGACCCGAAGACCGGCCAGCTGGTGGAGGGGGACATCGCGGCGCAGGCGGAGCGGGTGATGGAGAACCTGCGCGCGGTCCTCGCCGCCGGCGGGCTCACCTTCGAGAACGTGGTCCGCTCCACCATCTTCCTGGCGGACCTGGCCGACTTCCAGAAGGTGAACGAGGTGTACGGCCGGTGCTTCCAGGGGCCACCCCCGGCGCGGGTCACTGTCCAGGCCGCTGCGTTGCCGCGCGGGGCGAGGGTCGAGATCGACGCCATCGCGGTATCGTGAGCGCCCAGGAGAGGTGCGGTCCGGCCGGCGGACCTCGCGTTCCATGCTCGTCGCGCTTCGCTTCCTGTTCCTGACCTCCCGGCTGGCGCTGTCCTCCCAGCCTGAATCCGACCCCAGCACCTGGACCCCGCCGCCCATCGTCCAGGTCCCCGAAGACGCCGTCCCCAGGAAGCCCGCCGCGCCGTCCCAGGCGACGCCGTCGCTGCCGCCGGGCGCGCTCCCGGGGGCGTCGCCGTTCTCGCCCACGCCCGTCCCCAAGCCGGAGGGGCCGGAGTACGGGCTGATGATCACCGAGTCGCTCTTCGGGGTGGTCACCGCCGCCGGCGTGTGCCTCATCCCGTACTTCCTGCTGCGGCTGGTGCCCGGCGCCATCGGCGGGACGGACGACCCCACGCTCCAGGCGCTGATCCTGATCCTCACCTTCTCCGGCGTGCCGCTGGCCGTCTCCCAGACGGAGCAGTCCATCGCCCAGGGGAGCCGCTACTACGACGTGGAGGGGTGGCCGGCGCCGCTGGGCGGGCTGCTCACCGAGGCCGCGGTGCTGGGCCTGTACTTCTGGGCGCGGGGCCAGCCGGGCGCGGACGCCGGGGCCACCGAGATCTTCCTGATCTCGGGGACGGTGGCCGCGGTGCCGCTGGTGGAGATGGGGATGATCAACTTCTTCAAGGTGCCGCGCAGCCAGCTCCCGCCGCCGCGCAGCCTCTTCACCGCCGACGGGCAGGGCGTGCACCTGGGCCTGCCCGCGCCGCAGCCCTTCGCCTCCATGGCCGGCGGGAGGGCGGGGCTGGGGATCCAGCTCCCCGTCCTCTCCGGGTCGTTCTAGGGCGGACCGGCGGGCCGGCTACTTGTGCTTCTTGGCCAGCTCGTCGTCCATGATGGCCTTGATCTGGTTGTAGTCCGCGCCCTGGACCATCCGGCCGTTGACGAAGAAGGTGGGGGTGGCGTCCGCGCCCACCTTGAAGCCCTCGGCGGAGTCGTTGGCCACCGCGTCCTTGAACTTGTGGCTGTCCAGCGCCGACTTGAACTTGTTCATGTCCAGGCCGATCTCCTGGGCGTACTTCTCCAGCGAGGGCTGGTCCAGCGCGCGCTGATTGGCGAAGAGCTTGTCGTGGTACTCCCAGAACTTGCCCTGCTCGTTGGCGGCCATGGACGCCTCGGCCGCGAGCTGCGCGTTGGGGTGCAGGGTCACCAGCGGCTGGTGCTTGAAGGCGAACCGGAACTTGTCCTTGTAGTTCCCCTCCAGCTGCTTGACCACCTGCACCGCCTGGCCGCAGAACGGGCACTGGAAGTCGGAGTACTCCACGATGGTGACCGGGGCGTTCTTGGGGCCCTTCACCGGCGCGGAGCCGACCTGGACGTCCTTCGCCGGGGCGCCGCCGCCCGGCGCCGGGTTCGC
>DASRBA010000241.1:0-21626 GCA_035637895.1 Myxococcaceae bacterium | reverse complement strand
GGCGGCGGCGAGGAGCTGGAAGTCCGCCGCGATGGGGAGCTTCTTCGTCCCCAGCGTCTGGTCCCACATGATGCCGTTCAGGTCGTTGGGGTAGTCGGTGATGCCCATGCAGCGGCCCAGGTCGTGGGCGACGAAGGTCTGCACGGAGGCGGTGGTGGAGATGACCGGGAGGTTGCCGGACACCCAGTTGATGCCCACCGCGTTGAGGAAGATGTCGCAGGCGTAGAGCTGGCCCGCGTAGGTGAGCGGCACCGCGGAGGAGATCAGCTGCCCGCCGCCCAGCGCGTAGTTGTAGTACGGGTCGTTGGTCTGGGTGACGAACAGGGCGGCGACGGAGAACTTGTCGTTGGTGTCCTTGGTGGCCGCCATCGTCGGCGGGAAGGTGGGCGGGGTGGCCCGGCCGGCGTAGGTCCAGCGCGCGTAGCTGCCGGGAGCGCCGTTCCAGGCGTTGATCGCCGCCTGCACGTCCACCTCGACGTTGGCGATGGGGCCCGCGGCGGAGAAGTTGCCGTCGATGTAGATGGGGTACGGCGCGTGCACCATCTTGAACGGCGCGAAGGTCTGCGCCGCCGCGGAGGTCGCGAACAGCGCGGCGAGGAGGGCCGGAGTGCGCGTCATCGCTTCGCCTCCTGGATCTCCTTGACGACCTCGGCGAGGGGACGGCGCTGGCCGGAGACGACGGCCACGTCGCCCTGGACGTCCAGCTTGCCCAGCCCCAGGCCGCTCAGCGTGCAGGCGTCCGGGTGGGCCGCGTCCGGGATGCGGAGGAAGAGCACGGCGCGCTCGCCCGCCTCCAGCCGCGCGTCGCCCGCGACGTGGGACTCCCACAGGCCGGACTTGCCCCCCGCCTGGACGACGGTGAGGAGCGCGGGGCCCTTGCCCTTGAGGTCCTGGAGGACGGCCACCTGGGTGAGGGTGAGCATCCGGCGGACGTTGCCGTCGGGGACGACGGTGCGCTGGGGGCCGATCTCCACCAGGGCCACGCGGTCGGCGCTCGCGGCCCGCTCCGGCAGGGAAGGCGAGGCGGTGACGGCGAGGCACGCCGCGGCCGTGAGGAGCAGCCGGAACATGGTGCGGCGGAGTGTACGCGCCCACTCACCGGGTGGCGAGCGCCGACACCGCTGCGTCGACCATCGCCTCGGGCGTGGGGCGAGGGGCGGTGGCGGCGCGCGGCGCGCCCAGCTCGTCCAGGGCGGCGCGGGTGGTGGGCCCGATGGCGATGGACGCGGCCCCGGCGAGCAGCGCGCGCGCCCGGTCCGGGCCGAGGGCGTCCCACAGCGCCTCGGCCGTGCGCGGCGATCCGAAGAAGGCGAGCGCGGGCGGATCCCGCTCCAGCCCGGCGACCAGGGCGGCGTCCAGCTCCACCTCGAGGGCGCGGTAGGCGCAGACCTGGGTCGCCTCCGCGCCGAGCGCCTCCAGCGCCTCGCGCAGCTCCGGGCGGCCGCCGGCGGCGGCGGGGAGGAGGACCCGGTCGCCGGGGTGGAGGGAGGGGCGCATGACCTCCGCCAGCGCGGCGCCGCCGCCGGCGCCCGCCTGGCGCTCGACGGAGAGGCCGTGGGCCTGGAGCGCCCGCGCCGTCCTCGGGCCCACGGCGGCCAGCCGGGCGCGGCGGAGCTGGTCGAAGGCGCCGGCCTGGCGGGCGGCGTCCACCAGCGCGGCCACGCCCGAGGGGCTGGAGAAGGCCACCCAGTCGAAGCGGGAGAGGCGCTCGGCGGCGGCCTGGAGGGGGCGCGGGTCCTCCGGGGGCACCAGCTCCAAGAGCGGCAGCGCCGTCACCCGGGCGCCCTCGTCCTCCAAAAGGAAGCACAGCTCCTCCGCCCGCTCCCGGGGGCGGGTCACCAGCGCGTGCACGTCCTGGAGGCGCCCGGCAGTCATGTTTCAACGCCATTGACGCACGGCGTCATGCCCCGGAAAACATGTAATTCACACCCGCGATACATGTCACGGGCCCTGGCTGCCGACGGCGTCGAGGATCTCGCGCCCCCCCCGTTGGAGCAGCTCCGCGGCCAGGTCCTCGCCGAGGTGGGCGCCGGTGGCCGCCGGACCGCGCCGCTCCCCGCGGACCACCCTCGTCCCGTCCGGCCGGCCGATCAGCCCTCGCAGCCACAGCTCCCCACCCTGGGGCACCGCGTAGGCGGCCAGCGGGACCGTGCAGCCGCCCTCCAGTTTCGCCAGGAACGCGCGCTCCGCCGCCACCACCTGCCGGGTGGGCCCGTGCTCCAGCGCCGCCAGCCTCGCCTTCGTCTCCGCGTCGTCGGACCGCGCCTCGATCCCCAGGACCCCCTGCCCCACCGCCGGCAGGCTGACCTCCGCCTCCAGCAGCTCGGTGGCGCGCCACTCCAGGCCCAGCCGCTTCAGCCCCGCGTGCGCCAGCACCGCCGCATCCAGCGACAATTCCTCCACTTTCCGCAGCCTGGTCTGCACGTTCCCGCGCAGCGGGACGATCTCCAGGTCCGGGCGCTTCTCCTTGAGCTGGCAGGCCCGCCGCAGCGACGAGGTCCCCACCTTCGCCGCCCGCGGCAACTCCACCCACCGCTTCACCGTCCGGCCCACCAGCGCGTCGCGGGGGTCCTCGCGCTCGGCCACCGCGGCCAGCTCCAGCCCCTGGGGGATGGCGGACGTCATGTCCTTGAGCGAGTGCACCGCCACGTCCGCCCGCCCGTCCAGCAGCGCCTCCTCGATCTCCTTGACGAACAGCCCCTTGCCGCCGATCTGCGACAGCGGCGCGGAGAGGAACCGGTCCCCCTCGGTGGACATCTCCACCAGCGCCACCTCCAGCCCGGGGTGCGCCTGCCGCAGCCGGTCCGCGACGTGGTGGGCCTGCCAGAGGGCCAGCGGGCTCTTCCGGGTGGCGATGCGCAAGGTCACGACTTTCCCCCCGCCGCCTTGGGCGGCGCCTCCTCCAGGCCGAACAGCTCCGCCGCCGCGTCCGCCAGCGGGCTGGGCTGGCCGGACGGATCCAGCGCGCGCAGCTTCGCCGTCGGCTGGTGGAGCAGCTTGTTGACGATGGCCATCCCCATCGCCTCCACGCTCTTGCGCTGCTTCTCGCTCAGCTCCGGCAGGTGCTGCAGCGTCCGCTCCGCCTCCGCGCGGGCGATCTGCTCCGCCCGCTGCCGCAGCTGCGCCAGCACCGGCACGCCGTCGCGCACCGCGCGGGCGCGCACGTAGCGGGCCACCTCCTCGGCGACGATCTGCTCCGCCTTCGCCGCCTCATTCGCCCGCGCGGCGACGTTCTCGTCGATCACCTGCCGGATGTCGTCCACGTCGTACGCGTAGACGCCCTCCGCCGACCCGTGGACGCCCGGCGCCACGTCGCGCGGCACCGCCAGGTCCACCAGCAGCAGCGGCCGGTGCCGCCGCGCCTTCATCGCCGGGACCACGTTCTCCCGCGTGAACAGCGGGGCCGGCGAGGCGGTGGAGCTGACCACCAGGTCCACCGAGTGCAGCAGCGCGTGCAATTCCTCGAACGGCCGGACCGCGGCGCCCACCTGCGCCGCCAGCGCCTCCGCCCGCTCGCGGGTGCGGTTGGCGATCACCACCTTGCACCGCGCCTGCGACAGGTGCCGGGCCGCCAGCTCGCCGATCTCCCCCGCCCCCACCACCAGCGCCGGCCGCCCGTGGAGGTCGCCGAAGATGCGCCTGGACAGGTCCACCGCCGCCGACGCCATCGAAGTAGCCGCCCGGCCGATGCCCGTCTCGGTGCGCGCGCGCTTGGCGCAGGCGAACGCCGCCTGGCAGGCGCGCGACAGCTCGCCGCCCGCCGAGCCCGCCGTCTGCGCGCGCTCGTAGGCGTCCTTCACCTGCCCGAAGATCTGCGCCTCGCCCAGCACCATCGAGTCCAGCGAGCAGCACACCCGGAACAGGTGCAGCACCGCCGCCTCGCCGCCGTGCTCGTACAGGTGCGGTTGCGCCTGGGCGCCGCCCCGCTCGCACAGCGCCGCCCGCGCCGCCTCCAGCGCCTCCGCCGCGGCGGGCCCGGCGGCATAGATCTCCGCCCGGTTGCAGGTGCACAGCACCACCGCCTCCAGCCCCTGGTCCCGGAGCTGCCCCAAAAGGAGGTCCTGCGCCTCGCCGGAGAGCGCCAGCCGCTCCCGCACCTCCAGCGGCGCGCTCCTGTACGACAGCCCGGCGCAGACCACCTCCATGGCCTAGTGCACTCCGCCCGACCGCAGGACCGGCTCGAAGGCGCTGAAGAACGAGACCAGCAGCACGCCGAAACCGGCCACGGTGAGCAGCGCCACCCGCCGCCCCCGCCACCCCGCCAACAGCCGCGCCATCAGCAGGGCGCCGAACATCGCCCACGCCGCCAGCGTGGCCACCTCCTTGGGGGACCACGACAGGCCCGGCCCGCTCCCGCGGACGAAGAACGCGCCGCTGATCACCGTGAGCGAGATGGCGACGAAGCCCCACACCACCAGCCGGCGGTTGAGCTCATCCAGGACCTGCAGCGGCGGGAGCCGGCTGAACAGGATGCCGAAGTGCTTCAGCTTCACCTGCCGCTCCATCAGCAGGTACACCAGCGCCACGCCCGCCGCCGCCGCCACCGCCGCCAGCCCCAGCAGCGCGACGGTGACGTGCAGGGGAAGGATGGGCGCCTTCACGCTCGCCGGCACCGCCCCCGAATCGCCCATCAGCCCCGGCACCAGCACCGCGGTGCCCAAAGGCAGCAGGAACGCGCCCAGCACCGGCTGGCGGTAGCGCAGCTCCACCACCAGGGAGATCACCACCACCGCCAGCGACACCGACGAGCACGCCTGCGCCAGGCCCACCGGTTCGCCGCCCTGCTCCCACAGCCGCGCGCCCAGCCCCGCGCCGTGGAGCAGCGCCCCGCCCACGCCCAGCACCCGCGCCAGGGGCGGCCCCGGCCGGAACGGGCGCACCAGGTGCCAGAGCAGGATCAGCGCCGCGGACAGGTACGCGTGCAGCGCGAGGGTCTGGAGCTGGTAGGTCATCAGCTCAGGAGAGCTTGTCGAGGAGGAAGGCCGCCAGCGCCTCCGCCTCCGGCGTGACGCCCTTCTTGGGCGGCCCCGCGGCCTTGGAGGGCGCCGGCACCTCGGTGAGGTAGCCGCCGGTGACCTCGTACGCCGTGTCCCCGAGGAGGACCGAGTCCGCCAGGTGCTCGGCGCCCAGCTTCTGCAACTCCTCCTGGGTCTTCACCTTCCGCAGCAGCTTCTTGTCGTCCGTCCCGGAGACCAGCTTGGCGAAGTGGACCGCCGGGAGCACCGCGTAGCTGGCCTTGTCCGCCGCCACGGTCAGCTTCCCGTCGCGGATATCCGCCTTGTCCTCGAGCGCCCACTCCTCGAGCTTGCCCTGCGGTACGAACAGTCGCGCCACGTCGGCACTGTACCTCAAGCGGGCGGCGGTGCCGCACATTCGGCGCTCGCCTGGCGGGCTGCTCGCTGGGCCTGACGGAAGCGGCCGGAGGCCGCACATCAGCGTCCCCTGGGCCCGGGGTACCCCTGGGGCGCGAAACGCCGGGCCCGCTGGCGCATCTCCTCTGGAAACCACCGGGCGACCGGTGGTCATATGCGGGGCCTCAAGCGGCTCAAGCTCAAGACCCCTCGTGGAGGAAGCACCATGGCGAGCGCGGACGTGAAAGAGATTGGCGACGTCGATTTCCGAAGAGAGGTGCTGGAGTCCGCGCAGCCGGTGCTGGTCGACTTCTGGGCCACGTGGTGCGCGCCCTGCCGCGCCATCGCGCCCTACGTCGAGGAGCTGGCGGCGCAGTACAAGGGGTCGCTCAAGGTCGCGAAGATGAACATCGACGACAACCAGGACACTCCGCAGCAGTACGGCATCCGGAGCATCCCCACCCTGCTGGTGTTCAAGGGCGGCAAGGTCGTCGAGCAGATCGTCGGCGCGGTGCCGAAGGCCAAGCTGGAGGCCGCGGTCACCAAGGTCATCTCAGCCTGAGCCGGGCCGGCCGGCTCGTTTTCAAACAACAAAGAAACATCGATTTAATGTTGACACGGTCTCCCCGAGGGGAGATAGAGGGGTGCCGTCCAACCGGCACTCTTCGCGTTTGACCCTCATAAGGAGATCGTCTCGATGGCTCGACCCCGTAAAACCGATACCGCTTCACCGTCACCCTCGTCCGGCATCGGCGGCCTCGCCGACTGGGCGCGGATGCTGGGCGAGGCGCTGGGCCGCGGCGTCGCCCAGGGGATCAACGCCGGGCTGGGCTCCGCCAACAGCGGCTCCGCGGGCTCGTCCAGCTACGCCTCCGCGCCGCTGCAGGTCGGCGTCCGCCGCCGCGGCCGCCCGCCCCGCGCCAAGACCAGCGGGCCGGTCCCGCCGGAGCGCCGCTGCAAGGTGGACGGCTGCCCGAACGAGGCGCGCTCCAAGGGCCTGTGCTCCAAGCACTACCAGGCCGAGCGCCGCCGCCTGCTCGCCAAGGGCAAGTCGGCCTGAAGGTCAGGAGTCCGTAGCGGTCCGAGTCGTCCGAAGCGCCGTCGTCGCCGCGAGCGCAAAGCCCGCAGGCGCTAGTCTTCCAGTGGGCGCCAGGGATCCCCTGGCGTCGTCACCTTCTGCAACTCCCAGGCGGCCAGCGCGTCCACCACCCGGTCCAGCTCGTTGTTGAGCGACCGGGCGCGGCGCGACGTCATGTAGGCCTCGGCGAACGCGCGGAGCTTGGCGCCGAGGAACAGCTTGGCCAGCGTGACCTCCGTCTGGGAGAAGAACTCCACGAACTTGATCCCGAAGCCGCTCCGGCCCAGGCCGGTGCGCGGGTCCGGCCGCTCCTCGCGGACGATGGACGCGCGCGCCTGCACCGGGTCCGCGCCCGTCTCCAGCGCGAAGGTGACGCGGACCTCGGTGCCGATGGGGAGGAAGAAGGTCGACTCCAGGAAGGCGCCGGAGACGCTCACGTTGGCGGAGGTGAAGGAGGCGGAGAAGCGGCGGTCGTCGCCCTCGCCGATCCACGCGTCGAAGCGCACCGCCATCTTGGCGCGCGGGAACTGGCGGTGCTCCTCGCCCTCGTACGGCGCGGCGTCGAACGCCACCGCTTCGCTGATGCCCCCCGGCCGCCTCGGCGCGGCGCGCGGCTGACCCGGCGGCAGCGCCGGGCTGCCGGGCCGGGTGGTGGTGACCACGACCTTCTTCGCGACCATCTGACCCTCTCCCTTCGCCCTGCTTAGCAAGAAATCGGTTCCGCGAGCGCGCGGATTCCTTCAGCATGCGCTCGGCCGGAGGTCCCGCGGGCAATGCTGGGAAGGCTGCTCAAACCGGAATACGACGAGCTGGTCCAGAAGAAGGACTGGGCGGGCCTGCGGGACGCGTTCTCGGAGCTGCACCCCGCGGACGTGGCGGAGGTGATCGAGGACCTGCCCGCGGAGGACAGCGCGGTGCTCTTCCGCCTGCTGCCGCGCGACATGGCCTCCGAGGCGTTCGAGTACCTCCCGCTCGACCGCCAGACGGAGCTGGTGAGCAAGCTGGGCAACGAGCAGCTGATGGCGCTGCTCAACGAGATGGCGCCGGACGACCGCACCCGGCTGCTGGAGGAGCTCCCGGCGGAGGTCACCAAGCGCGCCCTCACCACGCTCAAGCCGGAGGAGCTGAAGGTGGCCCGGCAGCTGCTGGGCTACCCGGAGAAGTCGGCCGGCCGGTACATGACGCCGGAGTACCTGGCGATCCGGCCCACCATGACCGCCGGCGAGGCGCTGGAGTACATCCGCAAGAACGGCAAGGACCGCGAGACGCTGGCGGTGGTCTACGTCACCGACGAGAAGGGCTACCTGCTGGACGACATCCGGCTGGGGACGCTGGTGCTGGCGGCCCCCGGCGCCCGGGTGTCCACGCTGCAGGACGTGCAGATGGTGAGCCTCTCCGCCACCGCCACCCAGGAGGAGGTGGTGAGCGCGTTCGAGAAGTACGACCGGGCGGCGCTCCCGGTGACGGACTCGCGCGGGGTGCTGGTGGGGATCATCACCGCCGACGACGTCCTCGACGTGGCGGAGCAGGTGGCCACCGAGGACATCCAGCGCATGGGCGGCCTGGAGGCCCTCGACGCGCCGTACATGGACGTGGGCCTTCTGGCGATGATCAAGAAGCGCGCCGGCTGGCTGGCCATCCTCTTCGTGGGGGAGATGCTCACCGCCACCGCGATGGGCTACTTCGAGCACGAGATCGAGCGCGCCGCGGTGCTGGCGCTCTTCATCCCGCTGATCATCTCCTCCGGCGGCAACTCCGGCTCGCAGGCCACCTCGCTGATCATCCGCTCGCTGGCGCTGCGGGAGATGCAGCTGAAGGACTGGTGGAAGGTGCTCTCCCGCGAGCTGATCTCCGGCCTGGCCCTGGGCCTCATCCTGGGCACCATCGGCCTCACCCGCATCATGATCTGGCCGAACCGGTCCACCCTCTACACCGAGCACTACAAGCTGGTGGCGGCGACGGTGGCGGCCTCGCTGATCGGCGTGGTCACCTTCGGCACCACCGCCGGCTCCATGCTCCCGTTCATCCTCCGGCGGATCGGCCTGGACCCCGCCACCGCGTCGGCGCCGGCGGTGGCCACCTTGGTCGACGTGACGGGGCTGGTGATCTACTTCACCGTCGCCAGCCTCATCCTCAAGGGCGTCCTGCTCTGACCGCTACGGCAGCTTGACCCAGAGCAGCTGCGCCGGGCGCGACGGGTCGTCCTGGTCCGTCACCAGCCACGCCTTCTCGCCCTGGAGCGTGAGGCCCTCCACCTTGGGGGCGCCCTCCAGCATCTCCAGCCTCACCACCTTGCCCCGCCGGTCGATCCGGCCCACCGCGGAGCCGGCGCAGGGGGCGTCCGCCACCGGGTCCGCCGTCTTCTCCGCCACCGCGGTGAAGGCGATGGTGCCGTCCGCCAGCGCCAGCCCGTCCGTGAACGCCAGCGGCCAGCCGTCCACCTCGGGCAGCGCCACCTCGTGCAGGTCGCGGATGGCGTTGGCGGACACCGCGCCCTTCTCGGCCGCCGCCTCCACCACGCGCTCCAGGTCCACCTCCACCAGCGCGCTCCGCCGCTGGCCGGCGCCCCGGTGCATCAGCAGCAGCCGGTCCCCGAGCAGCGCCGCGCCCTCGACGTTCACCTTCGCCTCCAGCTCGGCGGCGAGCTGGTCGTAGAGCGGCCCCAGGTCGAACCGCCAGGCGGGCGCGGCCAGGTCGCCGGAGGGCCCCAGGGGCGCCACCGCGCCGGACCGCCGCGGCGCCGCCGAGCCCGAGGGCAGCGCCACCAGCGCGCCGTCCGACCACGCCGGGCGCGGCGGGAGCCGGCACAGCACCTCGAAGTCCGGCTTCTCCGCCTTGCGCGCCGCCGGGTCCGCGGAGAGCTGGCCCTCGAGGAGCGCCACCCACCTGCCGCGCGACGCGTCCTCCTCGAAGACCGCCAGCTGGACCTCGTCGTCCGCCACCACGTAGAGGAAGCGGCCCATCCGCACCACGCCGCTGGCGGCGGCGACGTGGGCGGGGCGGCCGGGGCCGGACGGCGCCTCCATGAGCAGCGGCTTCACCAGCTGGGGGACGAGCACGGCGTCAGAACATATGCCTTCGCATGCTGATGTTCACCAGCAGGCCGACCATCAGCATGATGCTCATCAGCGACGACCCGCCGTAGCTCATCAAGGGGAGCGTGATGCCCGTCACCGGCAGCACCCCCACGATCATCCCGATGTTCTCGAACACCTGCCAGAAGATGAGCGCGGCGCAGCCCACCGCGAAGAACGCGCCGTAGCGGTCCTTGGAGTCGAAGGCCACGCTCAGGGTGAGCACCAGCAGCGCCCCGTAGAGGACGATCAGCAGCAGGCAGGCCAGAAAGCCGTGCTCCTCCGCCCACACCGAGAAGATGAAGTCGGTGTGCTGCTCGGGGAGGAAGGAGAGCATGGTCTGGGTGCCGTTGCGCCAGCCCTTGCCCCACAGCCCGCCGGACCCCACCGCGATGCGCGACTGCGCCGCGTGGTAGTTGAAGCCGCGCAGGTCCGTCTCCGGGTCCAGCCACCCCGAGATGCGGTTGCTCTGGTGCTTCTTGAGGTGGTTGCGGACCAGGTAGTGCGGGTTGTCGCCCTGCTCGCGCACGTAGTCGTTCCACAGCACCACCGACCCGGCGGCCAGGGCCACGCCCAGGGTGATCACCATCCACCGCCTGGGCCGGGCGAAGAGGATCACCGTGGCGGAGGAGAACGCGATCATCAGCGCCCCGCCGAGGTCCGGCTGGACCAGCACCAGCACGGTGGGGACGACGATGATCGCCCCCGGGACGAGCAGCCGCCGCAGCCCGTAGGTGTCGTCGGTGGGGCGGTAGCTCTCGTGGAAGTAGCGGGCCAGCATCATCAGGATGCCGACCTTCATGAACTCCGCCGGCTGGAGGCGGAACGGGCCGATGATGAACCAGCTCTCCGCGCCCTTGGCGGTGTGGCCCAGGAAGTGGAGCCCGATCAGCATCAGGATGTTCAGCCCGTAGACCCAGGGCGTGATGCGGTAGATGAAGCGGAGGTCGAACAGCGCCACCGTCAGCGCCGCCGCCACGCTCACCCCCAGGTAGAGCGCCTGCGACGTCCACACCGAATTCGGCGGGCGCGACGCGGAGGCCAGGTTGTACAGGCCCAAAAGGCCGATCACCATCACCGTGCCCACCAGGGCCCACGGGATGTGCGGCACCATCCGCTTCTCGATCCCCAGCTGCATCTAGCGCGGCCTCTCCGGCGTGGCCGGCTCGCCGGTGTCCTGCGGCGCGGAGTCCGCGGTGGGCTCCGGCGGCGGAGGCTCGGTGGGCGGCGGGACGATGGGCGAAGGCTTGGCCGCCTCCGGCGGGCGCGGCGGCGGCGGCGAGGCGCGCGCGGTGGGCTTGTCCGGCGGCGGCGCCTCGTCCTCCTGCGGCGCGGCCGGCACGGAGCCGTCGCGCGGCATCGGGGTGGCGGCGGCCTGGGGGGTGGTGGCCTCCATCGGCTTGCCGGGCACCGCGGCGGCGGCGACCAGGTCCCCGCGGGCGATCGCGTCCTCCCGCTTGAGGTCGAAGTACTTCTTGATCAGCGCGGTGGCGATGGGCGCCGCGTCGGAGGCGCCGTGGCCGCCGTGCTCGTTGAGCAGCACCACCGCGATCTCCGGCTTGTCCGCCGGGGCGAAGGACGCGAACCAGGCGTGGTCGCGCGCGAAGTAGTCCATGTTCTCCTTCTTCACGCGCACCGCGCCCAGCGCCCGCACCTGCGCGGTGCCGGTCTTCCCCGCCACCAGGATGTCCGGCAGCCGCGAGCGGTAGGCGGTCCCCCCCGGCTCGTTCACCACCGCGGTGAGCGCCTCCACCACCACCTGGCGCTGCTCCGGGTCGATCTCCACCTGGCGCACCACCTCCGGCTTGAGCTCCTGCTCCACCGTGCCGTCCAGGCGGATCACCTTGCGCACCAGCTGCGGCTTGTAGAGCGTGCCCCCGTTGGCGATGGTGGCGTACAGCAGCGCCAGCTGCAGCGGGGTGACGTTGTCGTCGCCCTGGCCGATGGCGGCGTTGAGCGCCATGCCCTTGGTGTAGCCGCCGGGCGTGACCCGGTCGTGGTACTCGCTGGTGGGCATGATGCCCGGCACCTCGGCCACCACGCCGATGCCGGTGGGCTGGCCCAGCCCCAGCTCCTGGCCCACCTTGGCGATGGGGTCCAGGCCCAGCACGTCCGCCACCCGGTAGTAGTAGGTGTCGCACGAGTGCTGGAGCGCGGTCTTGGCGAACACCGACCCGTGCCCCTTGTCGTTCCAGCAGCGCCAGAAGCGCGGCCCCAGGTGGTAGCCGCCCGGGCAGCTCACCGTGGTGTGCGTGGAGAACTGCCCGGACCTCAGCGCCGCCAGCGCGGTCACCACCTTGAACGTCGAGCCGGGCGAGTAGTGCTGCGCCACCGGGCGGAACACCATGGGCTGGAGCGGGTCCTTGAACAGCTTGGCCATCTCCTGGGGGCTGACCCGCCCGCTCATCATGTTCGCGTCGTAGCCGGGCCGGGACAGCATGGTGAGGATGAACCCGGTGTTCACCTCCACCACCACCACCGCGCCGGCGCGGCCGGGGAAGATGCGCTCCGCCTCCTCCTCCAGCCGCAGGTCGATGGACAGCTGCAGGTCGCGGCCGCGGACCGGCTCCAGGCGCGTGTCCTGCTCCCCGAGGAGGCGGCTGAGCTCCGGCAGCGTCTCGCCGCGCGCGTTGACGACCTCCTTGCGCCAGCCGTCGGTCCCGCGGAGCTTCTGCTCGTAGTAGCGCTCCAGCCCGCGCCGGCCGATGTAGTCGCCCAGGCGGTAGGTGACGTCGCCGCCGGAGGCGCGCTTGTCCAGCTCCTCCTGGGTGATCTCGTTCATGTAGCCGATCACGTGGGAGAGGTACGTGCTGGGCGGGGCCTTCTCGCCCTCCACCGCGTGCTGCGGGGCGTCCTTGTACTGGCGGTGGGCCACCGGCTCCACGTCGATGCCGGGGAGCTCCAGCTGGTGCGCGGAGAGGAGGTCCACCTCCTCCGCGGGGAGGTCCACCTTGAGGCGGGTGGCCTGGAAGGTGCCGTTCTTCTTCTGCGTCTTGTACTGGTCGATCAGCGTGGGCAGCGACGCCGGGTCCCAGTTGAGGAGCGCCACCATCCGCGGCAGCACCTCCTCCGGGCACTTCTGGCAGAACGCCGGGGTGAGGAAGAGGTCGAAGGAGGGCCGGTTCTCCGCCAGGATCTTCCCGCCGGCGTCGAGGATGCTCCCCCGCTCCGCGCGGAGGCGGACCTCCTTGAAGAAGTTGGCGGCGGACTTCTGGCTGTACTCGTCGTAGCGGGTGACCTGCAGCCGGTAGGTGCGCACCGCCAGCACCAGGAGCCCGAGCAGCATCAGGCCGCCCAGGACCAGGTAGCGGTTCTTCAGGTCTCGACCGGGGCTGTTCTGGCCCAGCGTCATCGGCTCGTCACCTCAAGGTCCCCAGCTGCGGCCGATCAGACCCGCGGTCCAGCCGCCGCAGCAACGGGAAGAGTGCCAGAGCAGCCACGCCCGTGAGTAGCACCTGCAGCGGCAACCCGGAGAGGATGGCCGCCGCCCCCACGGCCTCCTTGGCGGTGAGCCAGCTGAACAGCACCGCCAGGAGCACGTGCACCACGTCCCCGCCCATGGCGTAGAGCGCGAACATGAAGCCGGAGCGCACGTCCACCAGCGACGCCACCATCCTGCCGAGGATGAAGAGGAACACGCCGAGGAAGGTGTACAGCCCGGTGTAGCGGCCGGAGGTGAGGTCCAGCAGGTAGCCGATGACGAAGGAGGAGGCGGCGCCCTCCAGGGTGTTCGCGCGCAGGGCGAGGAAGGCGATGATCGCCACCGTGACGTCGATCCGCGTCACCGTCAGCCCCAGCTTGTGGACGATCACCGACTCCAGCGACAGCAAGAGCAGCGCCAGCACGCAGGTCACCAGCATCTTCACGGCACACCCGCCCCGCCGGTCCCCGGCGCGCCCGTTCCCTGCGGCTCCTTGGCCGGCGCCGGCAGCGGCACCGGCACCTTCGGCAATACCAGCACCTCCTCCAGCTTGGACGGGTCCACCGCCGGATGGATGCTGCCGGCCCGGAACATCCCCGACCCGCGCTGCTCCACCCGCGACAGCGTCCCCACCCGCAGCCCCGCCGGGTACACCCCGTCCGTCCCCGAGGTGACGATGACGTCGCCCTCGGTCAGGTCGTCCTTGCGCAGCGCGTAGTCCAGCCGCAGCTCGAGGTCCGCCTTGCCGCCGATGCCGGCGGCGATGGCGCGGGCGTGGGTGTGCTCGTCGCGCACGCCCATCCGGTGGGTGGCGTCGGTGATGAGGATGACGTCCGCCCAGCCGGAGGTGGCGCGCTCCACGTAGCCGGCCACGCCGTCCGGGGTGATCACCGCCATCCCCGCGGTCACGCCGTCCGACTCGCCGCGGTCGATGCGCACGAAGTGCCGGGTGCTGGAGGGGTCCACCCCCACCACCCTGGCCACCACCTCGTGCCCCTGGTTCTTGTCCGCGTAGGCCATCAGCGCGCGCAGCCGTTCGTTCTCTCCGCGCAGCCCGTCCTGCACCAGCGCCCTGGCCTTGAGCGCCTGGTTCTCCTCGCGCAGCGCCCGGTTCTCCGCCTCCACCCCGCGCAGCGCCGCGTAGCCGCGCCACACCGAGACGGTCCCGTCCAGCACCCACGCGAACGCGCGCTCCACGTGCCCCGACACCGCCAGCACCCCTTTGTCCACGAGGTACGGCTCGCGACCGTTCGGGCCGCGGGTCACGAAGGTGAAGAACGGGAAGAGCAGCAGACCCGCCACCAGGATGAGGTCGCGATAGCGCTTGATCAGCGACAGCACGTGAGGTCTTGAGGGCCGGTCGTGGTGGCTTGTGTGAGCGGGTGCGCCGCTGCGGCCCAAGGCCGCTAAGGACTCTAAATCGCTTGCATTTACCGCGCCCCGATCATAGGGGACCTGCGCGCCCGCGTCTAACAGCAACGTGCCGGTCGGTCATTCCGCCTCCCGGAGACGCAGGGCCTTTCGGACCAGACGACGACCATGGCCCTCAAGGAAGACTTCGAGCCGAAGCGGCTTGGCTACTACCTCATCATCATCGCGATTGCCTTCATCTTCGTGGTCCAGTGGGGACCGGGCGCCAAGGGCTGTGAGAACCCCCTGGGCGCGTCCACCACCGTCATGGGCGCGGCGAAGGTGAACGGCCGGGAGATCTCCCAGCGGGAGTTCAACCAGGCCTACACCAATGAGCTGCGGCGCTACTCGGAGATGTACCGCCGCTTCGGCCAGGACCTGACGGAGGCCAAGGCGAAGGAGATGGGCCTGCCCCGCCGGGTGCTGGACGACATGGTGAACGCCGAGCTGATCGCCCAGGAGGCGGAGCGGCAAGGCATCTCCACCTCGGACGACGAGGTGGTGAAGATTCTCCAGCAGCACCCCGAGTTCAAGAACGAGGGCGGCCAGTTCGACCAGGCCAAGTACTACGACGCGGTCCGCAACTACTACCGGAAGACGCCGCAGGAGTTCGAGGCCGACATCCGCCGCGAGCTGGCCATCCAGAAGCTCTACAAGGTGGTGGGCGAGACGGCCCAGGTCTCCGACGACGAGGTGAAGAACCGGTACTTCCACGACGGCAACAAGGCCAAGATCACCTACGTCCGGTTCCTCCCCACCATGTACGCGGGGAAGGTCGGCGAGCCGAAGCCGGCGGACATCGAGCAGCTCAAGAAGGACCACCAGAAGGAGATCGCCGACGACTACGCCGCCAACGCGTACGTCTACCAGCAGCCGGAGAAGGTGAAGGCGCGGCACATCCTGGTGAAGGTGGGCAAGGACGCGCCCAAGGAGAAGAAGGACGAGGCGCGGGCGAAGATCGAGTCGTACAAGAAGCAGCTGGACGGCGGGAAGGACTTCGCCGCGCTGGCCAAGGAGGTCTCCGAGGACGAGGGCAGCAAGGCGTCCGGCGGCGACCTGGGCGGGTTCCAGGCGCGCGACGCGTGGGTGCCGGAGTTCTCCGCCGCCGCCTTCGCGCTCAAGGCGGGCGAGGTGTCCGCGCCGGTGGAGTCGCCGTTCGGCTTCCACCTGATCAAGGTCGAGGAGAAGAAGCCGGCGGAGAGCAAGCCGCTGGACTCGGTGTCGGGCGAGATCGCCAGGAAGCTGTGGACGCGCCAGAAGTCGCAGGCGCTGGCGAAGGAGACGGCGGAGAAGGCGCTCGCCGCGGCCAAGGGCGGCAAGAAGCTGGAGGACCAGTACCCGGCCTCGAAGGAGAAGATGCAGTTCGAGGCCTCCTCCGCGCCGGAGGCCAGGACCACCGACGAGTTCAGCGTCAACGGCGACGCCATCCCGACCCTGCCGCCGTCGCCGGAGCTGATGAAGGACGTCGCCGCGCAGAAGGGCGAGGGGATGCTGGACAAGGTCTACCCGTCCGGCGACGGCTTCCTGGTGGCGCGGGTGGACGGCCGGACCGTCCCCTCGGACGACTCGTTCGCCAAGGAGCTCCCCAAGCTGCGCGACGCGGCCGTCCAGGCCAAGCAGCGCGAGGCGCAGGAGGCGTTCGTCAAGGCGCTGCGCAAGGACGCCAAGATCAACATCAGCAAGGACCTGGTGAGCGGCGAGCGCGCGCCGGGCGCCCCCGCCGACGAGGACGAGGGCAGCTAGCCGCCCGGGGTCGTCGTGGGCGTGGCGACGGAGAGGAACGGGGCGGCGCGGATGGCGTCGCGCCCGGCCGCCTTGGCCTCGTACATGGCCGCGTCCGCCGCGCCGAGCAGCGCGGTGGCCGAGGTGGCGTGGTCCGGGTACGTGGCGACGCCGAACGACGCGGTGATCCGGATGGAGAGCCCGCGGTCGCCCAGGAAGGCGCGGCGGTTGAACGCCTCCCGGATCCGCCCGGCGATGAGCTGGGTGGCGCTGGCCTCGGTCTCGATGAGGAGGACGACGAACTCGTCGCCGCCGTAGCGGAAGGCGGAGTCGACCTGGCGGATGCTGCCGGCCAGCAGCCGCGCCACCTCCTCCAGCAGCGCGCTCCCCACCAGGTGCCCGTGGGTGTCGTTCACCTGCTTGAAGTGGTCCAGGTCCAGGAAGATGACGGAGAGCGGGTGCTGGAACCGCTGCGCGCGCGCCACCTCCTTCTCCAGCAGCACGCGCAGGTGGCGGACGTTGTACAGGCCGGTGTGCTCGTCGGTGAGCGTCAGCTCCTGCACCTTGCGGAAGTTGCGCGCGTTGTCGATGGCGATGGCGGCGAACTCGGCGATGCCGGAGAGCGCCTGGAGGTCGTCCTCGGTGAAGAACGGGTCGGTGGGGCCGTTGACCAGCTCGACGACGCCCAGCGAGTGCCCGCGCACCCGCAGCGGCACCGCCAGCACGGACCGGGTCTCGAACTCCGAGGCGTGGTCGAAGCGGGTGGAGAAGTCCGGGTCGTCGCGCACGTCGTCCACCCGGCGCGCCTTCCCGCTGGCGAAGACCGCGCCGGCGATGCCCTCGCCCGGCTCGATGCGCAGGGTGCGCAGCCGCTCGGCGCCCTGCCCCACCACCACCTCGAAGTAGAGCTGGTCGGTGGCCTCGTCGTAGAGCAGGAGCGACCAGTTGCGGGGGTTGAGCAGCTCGGAGACCTTCTGCATCACCACCGTGAGGACGTCCGGCAGCTCCAGCGACGAGGTGAGCGCCTTGGCGATGTCGTTGAACGCGGCCAACTGGCCCACCGTCCGCTTCATGGCGGCGAGGAGATCTCCGGCGTTCATCGGCATCGCGGCGCCAGTATAAGGCGAGTCGCATGGGTCAAGTGACGTTGGTGTTGGCGTCCGCGTCGCCCCGGCGGCGGGCGCTGCTGCAGGGGCTGGGGGTGGCCTTCGACGCGGTCGCCCCCGGGCTGGACGAGTCCGTCCGCCCCGGAGAGCCGCCCCGCGACTACGTGCTGCGGGTGGCGGTGGAGAAGGCGGCGGCGGGCGCCCGGCTGCGGCCCGGCGCGCTGGTGTTGGCCGCGGACACCTCGGTGGTGCTGGGGGACCGGATCCTGGGTAAACCGGCGGGCGAGGCGGAGGCGAGGGAGATGGTCCGCGCCCTCTCCGGCCGGCGGCACTCGGTGCTGACCGGGGTGGCGCTGGATGGTGCGGCGCGGGCGTCGGCGGTGGTGGAGACGGCGGTGTGGTTCCGGCCCCTGTCGGAGGCGGAGATCGCCTGGTACGCCTCCACCGGCGAGCCGCTCGACAAGGCGGGGGCGTACGCCATCCAGGGGGCGGGAGGAGTGCTGGTGCAGCGCATCGAGGGCAGCGCGTCCAACGTGGTGGGCCTGCCGCTGGCGGAGACGGCGGAGCTGTTGCGGCAGGCGGGGTTTCCGCTGCCCTGGAGCGCCCGATGAGCGTCGCCGAGGGACTGCGGAACGTGCGCGAACGCATCGCCGCCGCCTGCGCGCGCGCGGGGCGGGACCCGTCGGCCGTCGAGCTGATCGCCGTCTCCAAGCTCCAGCCGGAGGCGCTGATCCGGGAGGCCTGGGAGGCGGGCCACCGCGCCTTCGGGGAGAACTACGCCCAGGAGCTGCGGGACAAGTCGGAGCACCTCTCCGCGCTGCCGGGGATCCGGTGGCACGCCATCGGCCCTTTGCAGACCAACAAGGCCAAGTACGTCGCGCGCGCCGCGCACGTGTTCCACGCGGTGGACCGGCTGGAGATCGCCCAGGAGCTGTCCAGGCGCCGGCAGGGCGCCCCGCTGGAGGTGCTGGTGCAGATCTGGTCCGGCGAGGAGACCAAGAGCGGCGCGTCGAAGGACGAGGCGCCCGCGCTGGTGGAGCAGCTGCGCGCGCTGCCCGGGCTGAAGCTGGTGGGGCTGATGGCGATGCCGCCCCTGGGAGGGGACCCGGAGAAGGTCCGGCCGCATTTCCGCGCGCTGCGCGAGCTGGCGGACGCGCTGGGGCTGCCCCAGCGGTCGATGGGGACGACGGCGGACTACGAGGTGGCGATCGAGGAGGGCGCGACGATGGTGCGGGTGGGCACCGCCATCTTCGGCGCTAGATCTCCTTGAGCTTCAGCCGCCCCTCCTCCGTCACCTTCACCTTGTACTCCTGCCCGCAGTAGTTGCAGAGCAGCTCCTCGCCGTCGCCGAAGGGCGGGTCGGCCGGGTTGTTGGCGTTGCAGGAGGGGCAGTCGAACTCCTTGAACCTGGTGTTCGTGCCGGCGGCGGCGTCGGCCTTCTTGGCGTCCTCGTCCTCGAACTCGTACTCGGGGGCCATGCTCCGGTTCCTCCTGAGGGGGCTACCAGCGGTTGATGAACTCGGCGATCTCCCGGGTGGCGGAGTGGCGGCCGAAGTGGAGCTGCCGGATCAGCTCCACCAGCTGGGGGTTGCCGCGGCCCACCTCCATCAGCAGCGGGGCCGGCAGCTCCACCACGTCCGCGTCGCCGGCGGCGGTGGCGGTGGAGGCGCGCGCCGGCTTCTGGGTCACCAGCTCCGCCTCGCCGAACACGTCGCCCTTGCGGGCCACCGCGAACACCACGTTGCGGCCGGAGGAGAGGCGCACCTCGCCGCGCAGGACGAAGTGCGCGGCGCAGCCCTCGTCGCCCTCGCGGTACACCGCCGCGCCGTCCTGGTACCGCCGCGCCACCGAGCCGCCGAGCAGCCGCTCCGCCTCGGCCGGCGCGAGCGAGCGCAGCAGGGCGCAGGAGCGGATCACCTCGTCCGCGCGGCAGATCTCCACGAGCGAGGCGCGCCGCAGCTCCACCCGGGTGACCGGGACGGGCGCGCCTCCATCGGCGGGGTCACTCAAGCGGCCTGGCCCTCCAGGTGGAGCAAGCACAGGTCAGTGTAGCCTTCCGTTCATGTGGGTGAATTCGTGTAAAACGCGCCCGTCCAATGGCTGGCACCTGTAGGCGGAATGGAGCCCCGCGTTTTGGGGGTTTCACCGCTCGCTGGTTAGGATTCGAGGGCACGATGACCTGGAACCGTTGGGTACTGAGCGTGGGACTCGCGGCGGCGGCGCTGGCCTTCGCCGAGGAGCCGCAGGCGCTCGCCTTCGGGCCCGGTGAGCAGGCGACGTACCGGGTGGAGTACCTGGGGATGACCGCCGGGACGGCGAGGGTGACGGTGGGGACGGAGATCACCCAGTGGGGCAAGGGCGTGCTGCCCATCGTCTCCGTCGCCCAGAGCGATCCGAAGCTGGTCTTCTTCCCCATCCGCGACAAGTTCGTCACCTACTGGGACCCGGCCGCGGCGCGCTCCATCGGCAGCGACCTGTTCGCGGACGAGAACGGCAAGAAGCGGCGCCAGTGCATCAAGCTGGACCACCAGGCCGGGTCGGCCACGGTGACCAAGCAGAAGGACGGGCAGGAGCCGCAGGAGTCCACCCACGAGATCCAGCCGGGGACGGCGGACGTGGCGGCGGCGACGTTCCTGATGCGCAGCCAGGACCTCCACGACGGCGCGGAGTTCAACGTGCCCATCTTCACCGGCGCCAAGACCTTCGTCATGCGCGCCAGGGTGGAGGGGCGGATGACGCTCAAGACGCCGGTGGGCGACCGCGAGGTCTACAAGATCCGCACGCAGACGGACTTCTCCGGCAAGTTCCAGTCGAAGAAGGACATGTTCGCGTACCTGACCACGGACCCGTCGCACGTGCCGGTGCGGATCGAGGCGGAGTTCCTCCTGGGGAACATCATCGCCGAGCTCACCGAGTACCACGAGGGCCGCGTCATCGCCGCCCGGTAATTCCTGCGCCGCGGGACGCCGGCGGCGCAATCCCCTGCGCGCGGGCGGTGGGTGGCCGCGGTCTCGGGCCCTGGCAAGGGCCTTGCTCCGGTGTGGCAGCGAGGAGCCCCTTCCCATGCTCACCGCAGCCGACATGATGTCTCGCGACCCCGTCGCCGCCCGGATGACCGATTCACTCTCCACGGCGGTGAAGCTGTTCCAGACCCACTCCGTGCATCACCTGCCCGTCGTCGAGCGCGGCAAGCTGGTGGGCCTGGTCACCAGGGAGGATTGCCTGCGCGCGCGGGTGAACGGCGCGCATGCGGGGACCGTGCTCAAGGACCTGATGACGCACCCGGTGCTCACCGTCACCCCGGAGACGCCGCTGCGGGCCACCCTGGACCGGCTGCTGGAGCGGCGGTTCGGGTGCCTGCCGGTGGTGGAGGCTGACGGGGCGCTGGTCGGCATCATCACCAGCACGGACTTCGCCCGGATGTCGCGGCACCACATCGACGAGCTGGACGCGGAGGAGCTGGCGCGCGAGTGGGAGCACTAGCAGCCGGACGGCCCCTGGGCACGGGGACTGGCCAGGCGGGCGCGCCGTGCGCATCTCCCGTGCCATGGTCCTGGGGATGCTCATGGCGTGGTCGCTCGCGGCGGCTGGCGAGCGGTGGGCGGTGCCCGTCTCGGCGTGGGTGAAGGTCCGGCCCGGCGCGGAGGTCCCGGCGCTGGGCGCGGTGGAGCTGCTGGCCGGGCGCGGCGAGTGCGAAGGGTTCCAGGTGCTGGTGCGGCCGCCGGCGGAGGCGGTGGCGATCTCGGCGGCGCCGCTGCAGGGGCCGGGCCCGGCGCTGCCGGTGTCGCTCTTCCGCGAGGCGTTCGTGCTGGTGCGCACGCCGTCCAACGCGCAGGGGGCGCCGGGGCTGTGGCCGGACCCGCTGGTGCCGGTGGAGGTGGATCGGCCGGCGGACCACGTCTCATCGGCGGCGAAGCCGCTGGTGTTCTACGGGCAGCTCTGCGTCCCGTCCGGCGCCGCGCCCGGTCGCTACGAGGGCGCGGTGACCCTGCGCGCGCGCGGGAAGGCGCCGGCGGCGGTGCCGGTGGCGGTGAGCGTGCAGCCGTTCGTCCTCCCCGCGACGTCCTCGCTCCCCAACAGCTTCGGGCTGTCGCTGTACTCGGTGGCGAAGGGACACCGCCTCGCGCCCGAGCGCGCCCGCCCCCTCCTCTGGGCCTACGCGCGGGAGCTGCTCCGCCACCGCATCAGCCCCTACGGCCTGACGATGGATGATGGGGGCGGCGACGGCGAGCTGACGCCGTTCCTCGACGGCAGCGCCCTGCCCTCCGGCGCGCGCTTCACCTCGCTCGACGCGCGCGGGCCTTTGAAGGGGTGGGCGTCGCGGTTCGCGGGCCGGACCGCCGGGCCGCAGCGGTTCTTCTACGCCAAGGACGAGCCGAAGCCGGAGGACGTGCCGGAGGTGCTCCGCCAGTCGGCCGAGGCGCGCGCGGCGGGCCTGCCGGTGCTGGTGACCTCGCCGTGGGA
>DASRBA010000240.1:0-7967 GCA_035637895.1 Myxococcaceae bacterium | reverse complement strand
GACCTTGCCGCGCTTCTCCTCCAGCTCCCGCACCTGTCCCTGCGACTCGTCGATCTTCGACTTCAGCTCGGAGATCTTCCCGGCGATCTGGTCCTGCCGGGCGGCGAACTCCTGCTCCTTCACCTTGGCCGCCTCGCGCGCCGCCGCGAGCGTCTTCCCCAGCTCGACCAGCTCCTCGGCCATCGTCTGGTTGGCCTTCTTGGCGATGTCGATCTCCCGGGCGAGGGCGGCGTACTCGCGGGTGGAGCGCTGTTCGGCCAGCCGCGCCTCCCACTTCTTCACCTTCTCCTTCTCGTCCTGGATGTTCTGCTCCAGCTGGCGCTTCTGGCGCTCCACGTCCTGGAGCCGGGCGCGCTCGGCCTCCACCGCGGACCGGGCCGCCGCCAGCTCCTTCTCCAGCTCGGACACTTGCTTCGGGTGAACCTCGGCGGACTTTCTGAGCGACTGGATCTCGAGGTCCACCTTCTGCAGCTCCGCCAGCGCCTTCAGCTTCTCCCGCAAGTTCGCCGCCTCCGATCCATCCGGCTCCGGTCCTTCTAGCAACAAGACTCCATGCGATCCAATCGCCAAACGACGCACGACCGGTCACGCGCTCGCGCGGGCACCTTCGCGGCGCTAGAAGCCCGGCTGTGAAGACCTCCCGCTTCGCCTCCGCCACCCTCCTGGCCTCGCTCCTCGCCGCCTGCTCGCAGCCCTCCGCCCCGCCCTCCGGGGCCGCGAACGCGCCGGCCGCGCCGCAGAAGCAGGGGACCATCGAGGGCACCATCCGCTTCACCGGCAAGGAGCCCCCGCCCCTCCAGGTGCCGATCCCCGCGGACCTCACGGCCATCTGCGGCGAGCTCCTGGAGCAGCGGCGCGTGGAGGTCGGCCCGGGCCACGGCCTCGGCGAGGTGGTGGCCTGGGTCTCCGGCGCCAAGGCTCCGCTCTCCGCCGCCCCGGCGCCCCCCGTGCTGGACCAGAAGGGCTGCGCCTACCACCCCCGCGTCCTCGCCGCGGCGCAGGGCACGCAGCTGACGGCGACCAACTCCGACCCGCTGCTGCACAACGTCCGCACCGCGGCGGGCGCGCCACGCCCGTTCAACACCGCCATGCCCATCACCGGCATGAAGGCGCAGATCCCGCTCCCCTCCACCCCGGCGGTCACCCGCCTGACCTGCGACGTCCACCCGTGGATGGTGGCGTTCGTCCGGACCTTCGACCACCCGTACTTCGCCGTCAGCGACGGGGCCGGCCGCTTCACCATCCAGGGGGTCCCGGCCGGCAAGGCGGCGCTCGCGCTCTGGCACCCGTTCCTGGGGGAGCGTCGCCTGGAGGTGGACGTCCCGGAGAACGGGGTCGCCCGGCCGCAGATCGACTGGCCGGCGCCATGAGCCCGCGACACCCCCGGGCCGGGACCCCCTGACGGCGGACTTGGCGGCCCCCCCGCCTTCGCGCTAGAGAATCCCCATGCCTTTCTTCATCGTCGAGACGTGCATCGGCTGCACGGCCTGCACCAGCCGCTGCCCGACGGACGCCATCACCGGCGAGCGCAAGCTGCTCCACATCATCGACCCGGACCTCTGCATCGACTGCGGCGCCTGCGGCGTGGTCTGCCCGGCCGAGGCCATCTACGACAACCTCGGCAACCTCACCGAGATGCTGAAGAAGACCCAGCGCCCGTACGCGCACGTCGACTCCAAGGCCTGCACCGGCTGCGACAAGTGCGCCGAGCGCTGCCCGTTCGACTGCCTCCACCTGCAGGACGTGGCGGACCCCCAGTCGCCGTTCTTCAGCATGATGACGGTGGACGAGTCGAAGTGCACCGGCTGCCGGGAGTGCGAGAAGGCCTGCCCGTACGACGCCATCTTCATCTACCGCAAGGACCAGATCCCGGACTGGCTGAAGAACAACCTCTGGGCGCCCCCCTCGGAAGAGCAGGCGGCCTAGGAGCGTTGGCCGGCCGTTTGCTCTATCCCGGACATCATGGGTTCGGACCAGATCAAGCGAGTCGCGGTGGTGAGCAAGGGGTCGGGGGTCTCGGGTCGCCCGGCCGGAATGCAGGCGATCAACCCGGCGCTCTACCAGCAGATCCGGCAAGCGGTGCGGGAGCTCTCCCAGCCGCGGCCCGCCACCACGCCCCTCAATTAGGCGCACGCCTCCCGGGCGCGCCCCGCCCATCCGCGGCGAGGGCGACGAACCCTCGCCACTCCCGCCGACGACTCGTCGTCACTTCGAGGGGAAGACGGGCCTAGGCCTCGTCTTCGTCGCCGCCCGCGGCGGCCTCGGAGTCGCTGTCCTCTTCCTCGATGCCCTCGGCTTCCTCGTCCGGGATGGGCTCGGGCTCGTCGCCCAGGTCCACCGGCTCGACGACCTTCGGCACGGAGGCGAGGCGGCTGCGCTTGCCGCCCTCGGGCGCCGGCCTGAGGGCCGGGCTCTCGCGCTGGTCGGTCCCACATTTGGGGCAAATGGGATCCGGCTTCTTCATGTCATAGAACTTCGTCGCGCACTTGAAGCAGACGAACTTGTTCCCCAGGTCCTTGGCCGGCATTGGGCCCCACCTCCGACGCGTGCCCTCGCAAAAGGCGCGCCTGCATAGTTGGCAGGCTGGTGTAAGTCAACGGTGTGGTTCCGGGGCGGAACCTTGTTAGCCTTGGGCCCGGCTCCACGCCACGGGACCGCGGGCCAAGCCCTTGAACTTCAGCTGTGACAAGTGTGGAAGGAAGTACTCCCTCGCTGACGAACGCGTCGGCGACAAGGGCGTCAAGATCCGCTGCAAGCACTGCCAGAACCTCATCGTGGTGAAGCCTCCGCCCGAGGTGGGCGCGGAGGAGAGCACGCGCATGGTGTCGCTGGCGGAGCTCCAGCGCGGCGGGGTGGCGGGAGCGGCCGCCGCCAAGCCGGTCCCCACGCCCAGCCGCGTCTCCGGCGGCGCGCCGGCCAAGGGCGGCGGCGGCGGCAAGAGCCAGCGGACGGAGGTGGGCGCGCCCCCGGAGCCGCCGTCCTCCACCGGCGCGGCGGCGTCCCCCTGGGAGGGCGAGGCGACCCGCGCAGTGGTGGCGCCGGACCCGAACGCGCAGTGGTTCGCGATGGTGAAGGGCCAGCAGGTGGGCCCGTTCGACCTGCGCGGCCTCTCCGGCAAGATGAAGCAGGGCGAGGTGGGGCTGAAGACCTTCGTCTGGCGCGAGGGGATGGACGACTGGAAGCGCGCCGAGGAGCTCCCGGAGCTGGCATTGATGTTCGCCGGCGGGACGGCCCGGGAGGAGCGCGCCGGCGCGGCCGCGATGAAGGTGGAGGCGGTGAAGTCCATCGCCGCGGCGCTGCAGAAGTCGGCGGCGGGCGCGATGCGGACCTCCTCGCCCAAGCCCGCGCGCGGCGGCGAGCCGGTGGAGGAGCCCAGGCGCGTCCCCATGGCGGAGGCCAGCCCGGACGAGATGTGGCCGGCGGAGGCCGACCCGGACAACCTCGGCGCGCCGATGTCGTTCGACCTCTCCGTGGACGGCGACGCCGGCCCCGCGGACGGCGTGGACATCCCGGGGCTCGGCGAGCCGCAGGAGCTGGACCTGATGGCCACCGCGGCCACGCTGGCGGAGGCGGCCTCCGCGCCGGTGACGCCCGTCCCCTCGGCGCCGGCGCCCGCCCTGTCCTCCGCGGCGGCGGTCACCGTCACCCCCGGCCCCACGCGCCGCAACCCGCGCAAGTCGAAGGAGGCGACGCCGGCCCCGATCGAGGCGGTGGACGCCGCGCCAGCGCCGGAGCTGGAGTCGCCGCACGAGCCGGCCACCGTCGCCGCCCCCGCCAACGGCGACCTGACCTCCGACCTGTTCTCCGACCTGGACCTGCGCAGGAGCGGCGAGCACGCCCGGCCGCTCGACCCGGGCGACCTGACCCGCACCGCGGACGAGCCCAGCCCCACCGGCAACGGCGAGGCCAAGGGCGACGCCGACCCGTTCGCCAAGATGGGGAAGATCCCCGTCTCCATGCTCCCCAAGCCGGGGATGGCGACCAACTTCGCCATCGCCGAGGCGGGGGTGGAGCAGCGGAACCCCGCGTGGAAGATCGCGCTGTTCGTGCTGCTGCTCATCGGGTTGCCGGTGGGCGTGCTGTACGCGCTCTCCGAGATGAACGTGGTGCCGCTGCAGATCACCCACGTGGACCAGGCCACCGGGGCGACGGTCACCGACAACGTCTTCTCTTCGGGGGGCGTCTCCGGGCTGCGCGACCTGCTGATGGGCAAGCGCGCCGCGGCGCCGGCGCCGGTACCGCCCAGGGACCCGAAGGACCCCAGGGAGCAGAAGGACGCCAAGGACCCGGCCGGGACGCAGAAGGTCACCCCCGCGTCCAAGGACGGGGCGCACCAGAAGCAGCTGGCGGACCTCTACCAGGACGGGAAGAAGAAGGACGTGGGGCCCACCGCGGCGAAGCCGGACCCTGTGGAGGAGCACCCGGAGGCGGTGGTGGGCGGGCCCGCGAAGGAAGAGATCAACAAGGTGGTGGAGGCCACCCAGCGCGCCTTCCAGTTCTGCATCGAGCAGGAGCTGAAGAAGAACCCCGGCTTCAAGGGCGGCAAGGTGCGGCTGGTGGCGACGGTGGGCGCGTCCGGGGTGGTGAAGAAGGCCTCCATCGA
Organism: Myxococcaceae bacterium; assembly: GCA_035637895.1. Classification (GTDB taxonomy): domain Bacteria; phylum Myxococcota; class Myxococcia; order Myxococcales; family Myxococcaceae; genus DASRBA01. Next base: position 3,364 of record DASRBA010000240.1, on the reverse strand, counting down.
CCGCGAGGACATCGACCAGTCCGACCTCGGCGAGTGCCTGAAGGGGAAGGCGAAGCGGATGACCTTCTCCGCCTTCACCGGCGACGACGTGGACCTGGAGATTCCGCTGATCCTCAGCACCACGATGTAGTAGACGCTCGGGGGCGATGTACCTGGGCAAGGTGATCGGCACCGTCGTCTGCGAGCGGAAGTACGAGGGGCTGGAGGGCAGGCGCCTCCTCGTCGTCCAGCCGCTGGACCACCGCCGCGAGCCGTCCGGCCCGCCGGAGGTGGCGGTGGACACCGTCTCCGCCTCGCCCGGCACGCTGGTGTTCCTGGTGGGGAGCCGGGAGGCGGCCATCGCGGTGAGCGCGTCGCAGCCGCCGCCGGTGGACTCGGCCATCGTGGGCATCGTCGACTCGGTGGACCTGCGATGAACCTCTGCCAGGTGCTGGGCACCGTCACCGCCACCGAGAAGCACCCCGCCTTCGCCGGGCGGCGGCTGATGGTGGTGCAGCCGCTGGACGAGGCGAAGCGGCCCGCGGGCAAGAGCTTCATCGCGGTGGACGAGCGCTCGCAGTCCGGCCCCGGCGACCTGGTGCTGGTGATGCGCGAGGGCAACGGCGTCCGGCAGCTCCTGCGGGACAAGACGCTGCCCATCCGGTCGCTGATCGTCGCGGTGGTGGACGAAGTGGACGTCCCGGGGAAGTAGAGAGATGCCGCTGGTCCCGCTCCCCAAGCTGCGCGCGGACGTGGTGGCGACGGCGCGGCGGCTCCACCAGAACGGGTGGGTGGCGAACCACGACGGGAACGTCTCCGTCCGCCTCAAGGGCGACCGGCTGCTCATCACCTGCACCGCCATCTCCAAGCGCGACGTGGAGGACGCGTCGCTGCTGGTGGTGGACATGAAGGGGAACGTGCTGGAGGGGCGGAAGAAGCCGTTCTCGGAGCTGGAGCTGCACCTGGCCTGCTACGCCGCCCGGCCGGAGGTGAACGTGGTGATCCACGCGCACCCGCCCACGGCCACCGCGTTCGGGCTGGTGGGGAAGGAGATCGGCCCGGTGGCGATGCCGGAGATCGTGGTCTCGCTGGGAGACCGGATCCCCACCGTGCTGCGCGCGTTTCCGAAGGACCCGGAGGCGCTCAAGGCGCTCTCGGAGGTGGCGGCGAAGCACGACGCCGTGGTGCTGGCGGGGAACGGCGCGCTCACCCTGGGCGACGACCTCACCCAGGCGCTGCTCCGGATGGAGCTGGTGGAGCACTACGCGAAGATCCTGGCGCTGGCGCAGTCGATGGGTCAGGTGCGGACGCTGGAGCCGGAGCAGGTGGCGAAGTTGCTGGAGGCCAGGAAGAAGGCCGGCCTTGGGCCGCGCTGAGCGCCGGGCGGGGGCGGTGCTCCCGGGCGCGGTGGTGGCGCTGGGCGTGGTCAGCCTCCTCACCGACATCTCCAGCGAGATGATCTTCTCGCTGCTCCCCGCGTTCCTCGCCGCGCGGTTCCCCGGCGCGCCGCTGGTGCTGGGGACGATGGAGGGGCTGGCGGAGCTGGTGTCGTCGGGGTTGAAGCTGCTCTCGGGGCGGTGGGCGGACCGGACGGCGCGGCTGCGGCGGCTGGTGGTGGCGGGGTATTCGGTGTCGGCGCTGGCGCGGCCGCTGATGGCGGTGGTGACGCGGTGGTGGCAGCCGCTCCTGGTGCGGTCCGCGGACCGGGTGGGGAAGGGCGTCCGGACGTCCCCGCGGGACGCGCTGATCGCGCGGTGGGTGCCGGTGGAGGGGCGCGCGCGGGCGTTCAGCTTCCACCGGGGGATGGACCACCTCGGCGCGGCGCTGGGGGCGGCGGTGGCGATGGGGTTGACCGCGCTCGCGCTGAGGCCGGAGCAGGTGTTCGTGTGGTCGGCAGTGCCGGGGTTGGCGGCGGTGGTGGCGCTGGTCTTCACGCGCGACCCGCCCGCGCCGGTGCCGGGGCTCACCCTGGCGAGCGCGAAGGTGCCCACGTCGGCGTGGCGGTTCCTGGCGCCGGTGGTGCTGTTCGGGCTGGCCAACTCCACCGACGCGTTCCTGCTCCTCAAGCTCTCCGAGCAGGGCGCGGCCCTGGCGACGCTGCCCTTTGCGTGGCTGTTGCTGCACGTGGTGAAGGCGTCCGCGTCCTATCCGGCGGGATGGGCGGCGGACCGGCTGGGGCCGGGGCGGGTGGTGCTGGTGGGGTGGTTCCTCTACGCGGCCAGCTACGCGGGGCTGGCGGTGTCGCCCTCGGTGCCGGTGACGCTGGGGGTGATGGCGCTCTACGGGCTGTACCACGCGCTCTCCGAGGGCGCGGAGAAGTCGCTGCTCACGCAGCTCGTCCCGGCCGAGGCGCATGGGAGCGCCTTCGGGCTGTACCACTCCATCTCCGGGGTGGCGGCGCTGGTGGCTGGCGTGCTCTTCGGCGCGCTGTGGACGCGGGCGGGGAGCGCGGCGGCGTTCCTCACCGCCGGGGGCACGGCGGCGGGCGCGGCGGTGATGCTGATGGCGCTGCGACCGCGGCCGTTGGCTCCGGCGGCGCGGTGAGATAGACCACGGCGCACATGGCGGACGGCGAGGACATCAGCCAGGTGGTGGAGGAGATCGCGGACCGCGTGCGCCGGCGGATCCAGGCGGCGCGGGTGGGCAAGGAAGAGCCCTGCACCGCGGTGCCCGCCGGCTCCACGGTCCCCGAGCCCCGGAAGGCGGCCGGCGACGCCGAGTGCGCGCCGGAGTGCGGCGGCTGCCCGAACGTGGACAGCTGCGCGACGGTCTTCGCGGTGAAGGCGGGGGCGGGGCGGATCGCGCCGGACCGGATCCGGACGTCGGCGGACATCGCGCCGTACATCGACCACACCCTGCTCAAGCCGGACGCGACGCGCGAGGACGTGGTGAAGCTGTCCGAGGAGGCGCGCAAGTACGGCTTCGCCACGGTGTGCGTGAACTCGGCGAACGTGGGGACGGCGGCGCGGGTGCTGTCGGGGTCGAAGACGGTGCCCATCGCGGTGGTGGGGTTCCCGCTGGGGGCGGCGCTCCCCTCGGCCAAGGCCTTCGAGGCGCGGGAGGCCATCCGCTGCGGCGCCCGCGAGATCGACATGGTGATCAACATCGGCGCGCTGAAGAACCGCGACTTCGCGCTGGTGCTCAACGACATCCAGGCGGTGGTGAACGCGTCCAGGCCGACCCCGGTGAAGGTGATCCTGGAGACCAGCCAGCTCGGCACCGAGGAGAAGATCGCCGGCTGCGCGCTGGCCAAGGCGGCGGGGGCGGCGTTCGTGAAGACCTCCACCGGCTTCTCCGGCGGCGGCGCCACCGCCGAGGACGTGGCGCTGATGCGCAAGGTGGTGGGCGACGAGATCGGCGTCAAGGCCTCCGGCGGCGTCCGCTC
>DASRBA010000239.1:0-2153 GCA_035637895.1 Myxococcaceae bacterium | reverse complement strand
CTGGTGGGCGAGCCGGGCGTGGGGAAGACCGCGGTGGTGGAGGGGGTGGCGCAGCGGCTGCTGGAGGCGAAGGGTGGGCTGGGGGAGAAGGTGCTGGTGGAGTTGGACGTGGCGCAGCTGGTGGCGGGGACGCAGCTGCGGGGATCGTTCTCGGAGCGGCTGAACGACCTGAAGGAGGAGGTGCGGAAGGCGGACGGGCGGGTGGTGGTGTTCATCGACGAGATCCACACGCTCATCGGCGCCGGGGCGACCGGCGAGGGGCCCCAGGACGCGGCCAACGAGCTGAAGGCGGCGATGGCGCGGGGCGAGTTCCCGTGCGTGGGCGCGACGACGCACGACGAGTACCGGAAGTTCATCCAGCAGGACGCGGCGCTGGAGCGGCGGTTCACGCCGGTGGTGGTGAACGAGCCGTCGGTGAACGAGACCATCGGCATCCTGGACGGCGTCATCGGCCGGTACGAGTCGCACCACGGGCTGACCTATTCGCCGCAGTCGCTGGAGGCGTGCGCGGCGCTGGCGGCGCGGTACGTGAGCGACCGGTTCCTGCCGGACAAGGCGATCTCCATCGCCGACCTGGCGGGGTCGCGGTGCCGGCGCGAGGGGCGGGACCGGGTGGAGGCGGCGGACGTGGCGAAGATCGTCGCCAAGCTGGCGGGGGTGCCGGAGGAGCGGCTGCTCACCACGGACTCGGCGCGGCTGCTGCAGATCGAGCAGGACCTGCGCCGGCGGGTGGTGGGGCACGAGGGCGTGGCGGAGCGGATCGCCCGGGTGGTGCGGAGGAACTACGCCGGGTTCTCGTCGCGGCGGCCCATGGGGTCGTTCCTCTTCCTGGGGCCCACGGGCGTCGGGAAGACGGAGATGGCGCGGGTGCTGGCGGAGGTGCTGTTCGGCAGCCGGGACGCGGTGACGCGGATCGACATGAGCGAGCTGTCCGAGGCGCACGCGTCGTCGAAGCTGGTGGGCGCGCCGGCCGGGTACGTGGGGTACGGGGACGGCGGGCAGCTCACCGAACCGGTGCGGCGCCGGCCGTCGCAGGTGGTGCTGCTGGACGAGATCGAGAAGGCGTCGCGCGAGGTGCAGATGCTGCTGTTGCAGGTCCTCGAGGAGGGCCGGCTGACGGACGGCAAGGGGCGGCACATCGACTTCTCCAACACGGTGGTGGTGATGACCACCAACCTGGGGGCGGAGGCGTTCCTGCCCAAGGCGCGGGCGGTGGGGTTCGCCACCCTGGCGCCCGAGGTCCCCGGCGCCGACCGCGAGTTGGAGCAGGCCTGCGAGGTGGCGCGGAAGTCCCTCCCGGCGGAGCTGTGGAACCGCATCGATGAACGGCTCCCCTTCCGGCCGCTGAGGGAGACGGACGTCGCGCGGATCGCGGAGCTGCTGCTGCGGGAGTCCAGCCAGCGGCTGTCCACGGAGCGGGGCATCGAGTACGTGGCGGGCGAGGACGTCGTGGGGCACCTGCTCCGCTCCGGCGGCTACGACCCGCAGCTGGGCGCGCGGCCGATGCGGCAGACGGTGCAGCGCCTGGTGGAGGCGCCGCTGGCGGACCGGATCCTCAAGGGCGAGTTCGCGTCCGGCGATCGGGTCCGGGTCGCGGTCCAGGCCGGCAATCTCTCCTTCTGCCGCGAGGCGTGAAGCGATCGAGGCGGACACGGCCCGGGGAACGGGCTAAACAGCCCGCCCGCATGCGGGTCCAGATCGCGCATCGCCGCACCGCTTCCCGCTCGCCGCGCATCACGGTCTCGGGGCGGCGCGGTCGCGCCGCTTCGCGCTTGTCGAAGGCGGCGGCGCGGTGAGGCGACGCTCCATTCGTCGCGCGCGGAGCTCGAGGGCGCCCCGGCTCGTGATCGTCGGCTTCGGGCGCCTGGGCGGCGCGCTGTCGCTCGGCCTGCGCGCGCGGCGGTGGCCTGTCGCCGTCTTCCCCCGCTCATCCAGCTCCGTCCGGCGCGCCGCGGCGCTCGGGTTCGAGCTGGCGGACCACGAGACCCTGGCCTCCGCGACCACGTGCATCCTGGCGGTCCCGGACCGGGTCATCCGCGAGCGGGCCGAGGCGCTGGCGCCCGACCTGAGCCCGAAGACGGCGCTCGTCCACTGCGCGGGGGCGCTGACGCTGGACGCGTTCGGGCCGTCGAGGGTGGTGCGCTCCCGGCCCC